>NZ_OY284433.1:1800000-2100000 GCF_958304185.1 uncultured Erythrobacter sp. | reverse complement strand
ATAACGCAAGCGGGCAGAACACCGGGCCGAAACGCCAATGCGCCTCATGCCTTGTCCTCTTGCCTGAGCTTACGGAATGTCAGCCGGTCACGCACCTTTGCCCTTCGTTCCTGACCGTCCGATCCCTTGCCAAGCAAAGCATCGGCCCACCCGGCATGGGCACGGCGAATGGCCGTGGCCGAGCGGTAGTCCGGATCGAAACGCAATAACACCAGGGCTGGTGCGCTCCATTGCCCCCGTTTCCGAATGCTGGCGGCGGGCACACGATAGCGCCTGAGCCAGGCCATGGCGGGGCTCGTCATGGCGGTTGCATCATAGCCCGGACGGGCGATGACCGCAATCGGCATTGTCCGGGCGATCCGGCGCCAGTCTTTCCAGCGGTGCAACTGGGCGAGATTATCGCTCCCCATCAGCCAGATGAAGCGCCGTTTTGGATACCGCCGGGTGAGCTTGGCAAGGGTGTCGACCGTGTAGCGCGTGCCGAGTCTCTGCTCGATCGCGGTCGGCACGATAGGCGCGCGCCGCGCCTGATTCCGCGCCGATTTGAGCCGCGCGGCCAGCGGGGCCATGCCCGCCTGCGGCTTCAGCGGGTTGCCGGGTGAGACCAGCCACCAGGTCTCGTCCAGCCCCAGCGCGTCCATCGCGAACAACGTAATGCGCCGGTGCCCGCCATGCGCGGGGTTAAAACTGCCGCCGAGGAGGCCGGTGTAGGTTGCGGGCATGGTCGAGCCAGATCAGGGGCGGGTCTGGCCCTGCCCTCGAACTTGCCACTTGTAGGTCGTCAGCCCCTCCAGCGCGACCGGGCCGCGGGCGTGCAGACGCCCGGTGGCGATCCCGATCTCCGCCCCCAGTCCGAACTCACCCCCGTCGGCATATTGCGAGGAGGCATTGTGCATCACGATGGCGCTGTCGACCTCAGCAAGAAAGCGTTCCGCCGCGGCCTCGTCGGCCGTCACGATCACATCAGTATGGGCCGAGGAATGGCGCGCAATATGCGCCAGCGCCGCCTCCAGCCCATCCACCACCGCCACGGACAGGATGGCGTCGAGATATTCGGTGTCCCAGTCATTGGCGCTGGCCGGGATCACCTGGCGGTCCAGCGCCTGCGCTCGCCCGTCACCGCGCACTTCGCAGCCCGCATCGATCAGCGCAGCGACTAGCGCAGCGGCTTTGGGATAGGCCGAATCGATCAGCAGCGTCTCCATCGACCCGCAGATGCCGGTGCGGCGCAGCTTGGCGTTGACCGCGATGGCCTCGGCCATGGCCGGGTCGGCGGCGTGATGGATATAGGTGTGGTTGATCCCATCGAGATGCGCCAGCACAGGAACGCGCGCATCGGCCTGCACCCGCGCGACGAGGCTCTTGCCCCCGCGCGGAACGATCATGTCGATCAGCCCGCTCGCCGTCAACATCGCACCCACACAGGCGCGGTCTTGCGAGGGGATGAGCTGCACGGCGTCGGCAGGCACGCCGCCAGCCACAAGTCCTTCGACCAAAGCGGCGTGGATCGCGCGATTGGAATGCACCGCCTCGCTCCCCCCGCGCAGCAGCGCCGCATTACCGGCGCGCACACATAACGCGGTGGCATCGGCGGTGACGTTGGGGCGGCTTTCGTAGATGATCCCGATCACCCCGATCGGCACCCGGATACGCTGAAATCTCAACCCGCTGGGCTGCTCGGACTGGTCGATGATCTGCCCCACCGGATCGGGCAGATCAGCGACGGCTGCGACCGCGTCGGCAATTCCGGCAATGCGCGCGTCATCCAGCGCCAGCCGGTCGAGCATCGCGCCTGACAGCCCGTTTGCCTTGCCCGCTGCAACGTCCTTGGCGTTCGCTGCCAGAACCGCCGGAGTGGCCGCCCGCAAGGCATCTGCGGCCAGGTGCAGCGCGGCGGCGCGCGCAGCGCTCGGCATCGCCGCAAGCGTGCGCTGCGCAAGGCGCGCGGCCTCGGCAAGGCGCGTCACCAGCGCGGCGGGATCGGCGGCATCAGCGCCCGGCGAGATTGCGGTCATGCGATTCATGGGGTGCGGTCTAGCACTGCGGAGCCCACCTGTCAGGCCCATCGCCTGAGGGTCGAATCACGTGCGGCTCTGCCGATTCGCAGCGGCCAAGTCACGCTGATAACCCCGCGAAACTATTGAGCATTCAGTTCATCGTGATTCCCGTTCGACTCATCTGGGAGCGCCACATAGGATTCGACCACAGGTTAACGCGCTGATAGCGGCGAATTCGTGGGGCATAGATAACAAAATCGGGGCCGCAGTTTGTCAGACAGAATTGCCGCGAAATCGTGGGGGGAACGGCTGCGCCAGTGGTTCCCTGATCGCGAATTCTTCATGCGCGCCGATGGGCAGGTGCGCTTCATCAAAGTCTCATCGAAACTCCAGATTCGCGTCGCTGCCGGCGTTGTCGCGATGGTGCTGCTGTGGCTTGTCGCGCTCGCCGTGATGGCCTGGGGCCAATACCGTGCCGAAGCTGATCTGGCCTCCTTCGCCGAGGAAAAGGCGCGGGTCGCCACCACGGATGAGCGGATCAAGGCCTATGGCGGTAATCTCGACAAGGTGGTCGATGATCTCAAGCAGCGGCAGCAATTCCTTGACGAGATGGCGCGGATGCTGCCCGAGGATATCGTTGCCGAAGGCGCAGCGAGCGGCACTGTCTCCGATTCTTCGACCGAAGCGGCCAAGACCGTGCAAAAGGTCGGCGCGATGATCCCGCAGGCGCGCGGCCTCGCTGAAATCGAAGCCCGCCAGCTTGCCTTCGTGGAACGCCTGACCCGCTTCGCCGATGCCCGCGCCCGCCGCGCCGAGAGCGCGATGCGCAAACTGGACCTCGATCCCAAAGCCATGAGCCGCGACACGCAGCAGGCGATGGGTGGTCCGTTCGAAGCGATCAGCGGCGGAGACGACATCGACCCGCGGTTCGAACGCTTGGGCCTCAGCCTTGCGCGCATGGCGGTGCTTGAACGCGCGCTCGATGGCATCCCGCAGGTCGTGCCCGCCAGTGTCGAGAATATCACGTCAGGCTTCGGCTACCGCCGCGATCCCTTCAACGGTCACGGCGCCATGCACGCCGGGATCGATTTCAAGGGTGCGTTGGGTTCGCCGATCTTTGCCGCTGCTGAAGGCCGCGTGACCTTCGCCGGGTGGAAATCAGGCTATGGCCAAGCGATCGAGATTACCCATGGTAACGGGATGTTGACCCGCTATGCCCACTTGTCGCGCATTGACGTGAGCGTTGGCCAGCCGGTCGCCGCCGGGGCCACCATCGGCGGGCTCGGTAGCACCGGGCGCTCGACGGGGCCGCACCTGCATTTCGAAGTCCGCATCAATGATCGCGCGGTCAATCCGCGCCCGTTTCTGGAGGCTGCCCCCGATGTTCTCAAGGAAGTCCGCAGCGGCCGACCTGACCGCCCCGCCGCCGCCGCCGCCGCGGCCCGCAAATAGGAGCAGCAGCATGGCATCGGGTTCGACCTTTTCCGTGATAGGCGCGGATGTGACCATCACCGGCAATATCAGCGCCTCGGCCGATTTGCATATCGACGGCACAGTCGAAGGCGACATTACCTGCGCCAGCCTCGTGCAGGGCGAAAAGAGCAGCATCCACGGCGCCGTCGTTGCCGAAAGCGCGCGGCTGGCGGGCAAAGTCTCGGGTTCGATCACCGCGCGCGAGCTGGTGATCCTCAAGACCGCGCATATCGAGGGCGACGTGCATTACGACGCGCTGACAATCGAGCAGGGCGCTGCGGTGGATGGCCGCTTCGCACCCAACGCGCGGTCAGCAGTGAAGGCTGTGCCCAGCAGCGTTCAGGCTGCCGAGTAGAGCTTAGAGCACCTCGGCCCGCAGCGTCTTGCGGTCGAGCTTGCCGATGATCGTCTTGGGCAGACTTTCCCGCACCACCACCTGATCGACGCGTTCATGCTTGCCGATCCGGGCGTTGAGCCAAGCCGCTAGCTCCTCGCCGGTGGCTGCAACGCCTTCATTCAGCGCCACGTAGGCGCGTGGCACCTCGCCGCGATATTCTTCGGGCACGCCGATCACCAGCGCCTCCTTCACCGCCGGGTGTTCGAGAATCACGTCCTCAACCACGCTGGGGAAGACCTTGAACCCGCCGACCGCGATCATGTCCTTGATGCGGTCGACGATCTCGAGGAACCCATCCTCGTCGATCCGCGCGACATCGCCGGTGCGCAAGTAGCGCTTCCCGTCCCGCTCCACGAAGGTTTCGGCGTCGGTTTCGGGCCGGTTCCAGTAACCGCGCATCACCTGCGGGCCGTGGACCGCAAGTTCGCCCGGCTCGCCTTCAGGGGCGAGGTTTTCGGGGTGCTCCTTGTCCAGCAGGATCACTTCCGTCCCCGGCACCAATTGCCCGATCGTGCCGCGCTTGCGGGTGCCATCATAGGGATTGGCCGACACCACGCCTGCGCTTTCGGTGAGGCCATAGCCTTCGACCAGCCGCACGCCGGTCGCCTCTTCGAAGCGGACATGGACAGGGCCGGGCATCGGCGCGCCGCCCGAAATGCAGATCTTGAGGCTGGAGAGGTCGGTCTTGGCGAGGTCAGGGTGATCGAGCATCGCCTGAAACATCGTCGGCACGCCGGGAAAGCCGGTGCAGCGATACTTCTGGATCGTTTGCAAGACCTGCTTCGTCTCGAACCGTGGCACCATCGCAATCGAAGCACCGGTGACGCAGGCGTGGTTGAGCAGCGCGGTGTTGGCGAAGACGTGGAAGAACGGCAGCGCCCCCATGAACACCTCGTCCCGCGCATTGCCGAAAGGGTTGATTGCGGCGACCTGCTGGGCGTTCACCGAGAGCTGGTCATGCCCCAGCATCGCCCCCTTGGGCCGCCCGGTGGTGCCGCCGGTGTATTGCAGCAAGGCAAGGTCTTGCGCGGTGACTGCGACGGGAGGGAGCGGGCCGTTCGGCGTCATATCCGTCCAGCGACGCACCTTCGGGCCATAGGCGACATCCGCGATCTGGCTGCGCTTGAGCAGCTTTAGCGCCAGCCCCTTGTACCACGGCAGCATTGCGGCAAGTGAGCCGACCACCAGCGTCTCCAGCGCTGTTCCGTCGAGCACCTTCTTGGCCGTTTTGTAGAGTTCCGGGACGTCCAGCGTCACCAGCACCCGCGAGCCGCTGTCGCCGACCTGCCAGCTCAATTCCTCAACCGAATAGAGCGGCGAGAAGTTCACCACCACGGCGCCCGCCATCATCGCCCCGTAATAGGCGGCGGCATAGATCGGGACATTGGGCAGAAACAGGCCGACACGGTCGCCCTTGGCGATGCCCATTGCGGTCAGCCCCCGCGCAAAGGCCTGCGCCTGCGCGAAGATCTGCTGGTAGCTGTAGGTCCGCCCTAGGAAGTGCAGGAACGGGGCATCCGGATTGGCGCGAACGCTGCGTTCCAGCATCGCGGGCAAGCTCATCGGCTCGAACCAGGTGTTGAGGGGCGTGGGGTGGTGATAGGCAGCGTTACTGACAGGCATGTCAATAATACTGGCGCACAATGGCTTGGCGCGCAACCAAAAGTCAGGGTGGCCGCGAGGTTTCCGCACCGCTTCCAACACACCCCCGCCCCGGACTTGATCCGGGGCGGGGGATCAGCAATGGATCAGATAAACCCGCTTTCCGGATCGATCTTCTGTTCGGCGGCTTCGGCAGCGCGGCGCGCGGCGAGCCATTCTGCGGCCTCGGCTTCCTGCGCGGCGGCGCCTGCGGCCTTGACGTTGGCGTCGCGTTCGGCGCGCAGTTCCGCGATCAGGTTCTCGCGATCATTGCGATCAGACTTGACCGGGGCATCGACGTCTTCGGTGATCCCGGCGCGCTTGGCAGCCTTGGCGACCATCGCGTCAAGCTCACGCTGCGAACACAGGCCCAATGTCACCGGGTCTTTCGGCGTGATGTTCTGGATGTTCCAGTGGGTCCGGTCACGCAGCGCGCCGATGGTGTTGCGGGTGGTGCCGATCAGCTTCGAAATCTGCGCGTCCGACACTTCGGGATGGTTGCGCAGGATCCACGCGATGCCATCGGGCTTGTCCTGACGCTTCGACACGGGGGTGTAACGCGGGCCCTTGGTGCGGGTCACTTCGACCGGAGCCTTGTGCATCCGCAGCGAATAGGTCGCGTCGGCCTGACCCTTTTCGATCTCGCCCTGCGTCAGCTCGCCCGAGTGGACCGGATCGCGCCCGGTGTACTTGCTGCCCGCAAGGTCATCGGCCATTGCCTGCACTTCGAGGATATGAAGTCCGCAGAACTCGGCAATCTGCTCGAACGAGAGCGCGGTGTTGTCCACTAGCCAGGTCGCGGTGGCATGCGGCATCAGCGGCTTGGGCTGATCCTTGATCGCCATGGTGGGAATCTCCGTTGAAAATGAAAGGGCCGCCCCTTTCGGAGCGGCCGCCTTGGATTCCTAAATAGGCGAAAGCCGCGAAAACGGCAAGGAATGGATTCAGAAAGCGGGCAACGCTTGCAGCGAAACCGCTTCCTCCTCTTCCAGCGCGACCAGACCGGCGAGGAACTGGCGCGTGGCCGCTTCCCACGAGAAGCTGGCGGCATAGGCGGCGCAGGCGGCGCGGTCGCAATACCGAGCCGCGTCGATCGCGCGGGTGAGGTCTTCGGACATGGCGCCCACGGCATCGGTGACGATGTCGAGCGGGCCTGCCACGGGGAACGCCGCCACCGGCGTCCCGCAGGCGAGCGCTTCGATCATGACGAGGCCGAAGGTGTCGGTGCGGCTGGGGAAGACGAACACATCCGCCCCGGCATAGCAGCCTGCCAGCTCAATCCCCGATCGCTTGCCGAGGAACAGCGCTTGCGGAAACTTCGCTGCGAGCGACGCGCGGGCCGGGCCATCGCCGACCACCACCTTGGTGCCCGGATAGGGGCAGGCGAGGAAGGCTTCGATGTTCTTCTCAACCGCGACCCGCCCGACATAGAGCAGGATCGGCCCTGCGATCCCGGCATATTCCGGCGGCGGCGGGGCCTTGGGCGAGAAGCAGGCGAGATCGACCCCGCGGCTCCAATGGGTGAGCTGGGTGAGGCCCTGTTCGCGCAGCTGCGCGCGGATCGTCTCGGTCGCGACCATGATCCGCTGCGCCGGGCGGTGGAACCATCGGATATAGGGCCAGAATGTGCTCGCCGGCAGTCCGGTGCGCCGCGCGAAGTAATCGGGGAACTGGGTGTGGTAGGCGGTGGTGAACGGCACCCGGCGCCTCAGGCAATAGCGCCGCGCGGCCAGCCCGAGCGGGCCTTCGGTGGCGATATGCACCGCGTCAGGCGCGATTCGCGCCAATTGGCGCCCGACCGCACCGGGGGCCGTCAGCGCCAGTCGGATTTCGGGATAGGTCGGCGCTGGGATCGAAGGGTAACCCTCGGGCGAAATCACCGTGACCTGATGGCCCCAGCCGCGCAGCACTTCGCACGTGGTCGAAAGCGTGCGCACCACACCGTTGGTTTGCGGGTGCCAGGCATCGGTAATGATGGCGATCGAAGCTGGCGTCACGCCGCCACACGCGCAGGGGTATCGGCGGGGGTATCGACCGGCGCATTGGCACGCTCCCGCCGCTTCATCTCTTCGGGCCAGTGGAGGATTTCCATGCGACCGTCGTGATGTTCGACCAGTGCGTTGCAGCCTTCGACCCAATCGCCATCGTTCCAGTATTCGACCGGCTTGCCGTGGTGCTCGAACATCCGGAATTCGGCGGTGTGAATGTGGCCGCATACCACCCCGTCGACCCCGCGCTCTCCCGCCGCGCGGGCGACGACCTCTTCATACTTGCCGATGAATTCGACCGCGTTCTTCACCTTGTGCTTGGCCGCCTTGGACAACGACCAATAGGGCTTGCCCAGCCAGCGCCGCACGGTGTTCACCGCGATATTGCACTTCATCATCAGGTGATAGGCATGGTCACCCACGAAGGCGAGCCAGCGGTGCGACAGCATCACGGCATCGAATTCGTCGCCATGCAGCACCATCAACCGGCGGCCATCGGCAGTGTCATGGAAAGCCGCGCGGCGGATTTCGATGCCGCCGAAGTTCAATCCGGTGAACTGACGGAACATCTCGTCGTGGTTGCCCGGGATATAGACGATCCGGGTGCCGCGATGCGCGCGCTTCAGGATGCGCCAGACGATGTCATTGTGCGCGGCAGGCCAGTAGAACTTCTTCTTCAGCCGCCAGCCATCGATAATATCGCCGACCAGGTACATCGTCTCGCTATCGGTGTGGTCAAGGAAGTCGATCAACAGCTCGGCATTGCAGCCTTTGGTGCCGAGGTGGACGTCGCTGATCCAGATCGTGCGATAGGAGCGACGTTCCGTCCCCTCAGGCTCGGGGATGCGGGGTGGGCTCAGCGGAAAGCTCGCGATGTTGTCGGTGATGATGTCGGTCAGGTCGGCAGCCGTCATGGGAAATCCCCGGATGTCATGTCGCTGGCCCACCCTGTGGCAGCGAAATGTTACAGAGGACTCACAGGCAAGTGACGGTTCCGGGTCAGTTTTCGGTCAGGGCCGGGTCAATTTCCCCGATCAGTCCATCGCGATGAACCCCGGGAGGGCCTGCACGCGCGCGATCCAGCTGAGGATGTGCGGGTAATCGCGCAGACCAAAGCCGCCTTCCTCCGCGACGTGCGTGTACGGGAACAAGGCAATGTCCGCGAGCGTCACGCCCTCGCCGCAGAAAAATGCGTGGTTTGAAAGATGCTTATTCATCAAATCGAGCGCTGCGCAGCCCGCCATGCGTTTCGCCATCATCTGCGCGCGCTGCTGCTCCGAAAGGTTCGCCTCGCCCACGAAGTGCAGCCAGAAGCGGAGCGTCGCGATATTGGGTTCGTGGTTGTATTGTTCGAAGAACATCCAGCGCAGCATATCAGCCTGCGCAAAGCGATCCTCCGGGATCAGCGCAGAACCATGGGCGAGATACCAGCAGGCCGCATTGCTTTCAGGCAGGAAGCGCGCATCAGCCCCTTCACCGATCTGAAGCACGGGGATGCGGCCATTGGCATTCACGCGCGCGAGAAACTCCGGCGTCCGGGTCTCGCCCTTCATGATGTCATAGGCGCGAGTTGCCAGCGGCAGGCCGAGCAGCGCGGCGGTGAGCTTGATCTTGAAGCAATTCCCGCTGCGGGGGTCTTCGTGGAGGGTGAAGGCGTCAGCCATTGCCAAGCTCTTTGGCAACTTCCAGCACGATCTTGCCGATGTGATCGCCCGCTTCCATGCGCGCATGGGCCGCCGCGGCTTCGGCGAGGGGGAAGGTCATGTCCATCACCGGCGACAGCTCGCCATCGGCGAACAGCGGCCAGGCGTTGTCGGCGATCTCGTCAGCGAGCGCGGATTTGAAGCTGTCGGAGCGCGGTCGCAGGGTCGATCCGGTCAGGGTCAACCGCTTCATCATCACCAACGCCATGTTGATGTCGGCCTTAGCCCCGCCCAGCACCGCGATCGTGACGAGGCGGCCATCTTCGGCCAGACACTTGAGGTTGCGCGCGACATAGTCGCCCGAGACCATGTCGAGCACCACGTGCACGCCTTTGCCCTCGGTATGGGCCATGACCGCCTCGACATAGTCGGTCTCGCGGTAATTGATCGCGAGATCCGCGCCGATCCGGGTCGCGGCGGCGCATTTGGCGGTGTCGCCGCAGGTTACAATCACTTCGAGCCCGAAGGCCTTGGCGAGCATGATCGCCATTGTGCCGATGCCGGAAGTGCCGCCGTGGATCAGCACCCGCTCGCCATCACGGGCAAGGCCGCGCTCGAACAGGTTGTGCCACACGGTGAACAGGGTTTCGGGCAAGGCTGCCGCATCGGACAGCATCATGCCTTCGGGCACCGGCAGGCAGTGCTGCCAATGCGCGGCGCAATATTCGGCGTAGCCCCCACCCGGGGTAAGGGCTGCGACATATTGCCCGATCATCTCGCGCGGGACTTCGGTGCCGACCGCGACAATCTCGCCCGACACTTCCAGACCCAGCAACGGCGAGGCCCCCGGCGGCGGCGGGTAGGCGCCCGCGCGTTGCAGGCAATCGGGGCGGTTGACCCCGGCATAGGCGACGCGGATCAGCACATCGTCGGGCCGCAGGCGCGGGAGCGCGCTGGTTTGCAGCCGCAGCACGTCCGGCCCGCCCGGCGCGTCGAATCCAACCGATTGCATGGTCTCTGGCAAGTCGACCCCGCTGCTTGCAACCATCACAATCTGCCCCCAATCCACCGCAGTTAACTATGTCGCGTGTGCGAATAACCGTCTCGCCGATTGACAGCAAGCCGCTTGGGCCTGATGCTGCGGCGCAATGGAAGAACCCGATCGCCCACGGCCCAGCGGAGACGCGGCGAGTCGCCTCGGACACGAGGACCTCGCCCCCTATTCGCAGGCCGAACTGGATGAACGGATCGCCTTGCTCGAGAACGAGATTGCCCGGGCGACGGCCCATCGCGACAAGGCGGCCGCCCACCGCGCCTCGGCCGATGCGCTGTTTGGGAAGGGCGGCGGATGATCTGCGCGCTATTGTTCAGCGTATCACCCTTAGGGGATTCGCAATTTGCGCCGCCAATCCCATATTGTCGGAAACTGGCTTCCCCCGCTCCTTCGCCACGAGCATCCTCCCGCAGATAGAGGCCTCTCCCATGCCCAGCTTCGCCCAGAACCTCGAACGCACGCTGCACAACGCACTCGGCAATGCGTCCGAACGGCGGCATGAATATGCCACGCTCGAACACCTGCTCCTGGCGCTGATCGACGATGAGGACGCAGCCGCTGTCATGGCAGCCTGCGGTGTCGATCTGGCTGAGCTGGGTGAGGTCGTGAAGCAGTATCTCGATCAGGAATATCAGTCGCTTAAGACCGAAGATGGGGCCGATCCGCAGCCGACCGCTGGTTTCCAGCGGGTGATCCAGCGCGCGATCCTTCACGTCCAGTCCTCGGGCAAGGATACGGTGACAGGTGCCAACGTGCTGGTCGCGCTGTTCTCGGAACGTGATAGCTACGCGGTCTATTTCCTCCAGCAGCAGGACATGAGCCGGCTCGATGCGGTGAGCTTTATCAGCCACGGCATCGGCAAGGGTGGCCGCCAGATGGAGCCCAAGACTCCGCAGGGCACCGACAAGGCGGATGAACCGGCGCAGACCAAGGAAGCGGGCGGCGGCAACAAGAAGGAAACCGCGCTCGACCAGTTCACCGTCAACCTCAACGCCAAGGCTGAAAGCGGCAAGATCGATCCGCTGATCGGGCGCGGGCCGGAGGTTGATCGGACGATCCAGATCCTGTGCCGCCGTTCGAAGAACAACCCGCTTTACGTCGGCGATCCCGGCGTCGGGAAGACTGCGATTGCCGAAGGTCTGGCGCGCAAGATCATCGAAGGCGATGTCCCCGAAGTGCTGCTGCCAGCGGTGATCTACTCGCTCGACATGGGCGCGCTGCTGGCCGGCACGCGCTATCGCGGCGACTTTGAAGAGCGCTTGAAGCAGGTCGTGACCGAGCTTGAAGCCATGCCCAACGCGGTGCTGTTCATCGACGAGATCCACACCGTGATCGGCGCTGGCGCAACCAGCGGCGGGGCGATGGATGCCTCGAACCTGCTCAAGCCCGCCCTGTCGAGCGGCGCGATCCGCTGCATCGGGTCGACCACCTACAAGGAATTCCGCAACCACTTCGAAAAGGACCGCGCCCTGCTGCGCCGGTTCCAGAAGATCGACGTGAACGAACCGACCATCGAAGACACGATCAAGATCCTCAAAGGTCTGCGTTCGGCCTTCGAAGAACACCACAAGGTCAAGTACACGCCCGATGCGATCAAGACGGCGGTTGAGCTGTCGGCGCGTTACATCAATGACCGCAAGCTGCCCGACAAGGCGATTGACGTGATCGACGAAGTGGGCGCGATGCAGATGCTCGTCCCGCCGAGCCGCCGCAAGAAGACCATCACCGCGCGCGAGATCGAATTGGTGATCGCGACAATGGCGCGCATCCCGCCCAAATCGGTGAGCAAAGACGACAAGAAAGCGCTCGAAAACCTCGAACGCGATCTCAAACACGTGGTCTTCGGGCAGGACGAGGCGATTACCCGCCTTGCCACGGCCATGAAGCTGAGCCGTGCGGGCCTACGCGATCCGGACAAGCCGATTGGCTCGTTCCTGTTCAGCGGCCCCACCGGCGTCGGCAAGACCGAAGTCGCGCGCCAGCTGGCCAACATCATGGGCATCGAGCTCAAGCGCTTCGATATGTCGGAATATATGGAGCGCCACTCGGTCTCCCGCCTGATCGGCGCGCCTCCGGGCTATGTCGGTTACGATCAGGGCGGGCTGTTGACCGATGCGGTCGATCAGAACCCGCATTGCGTGCTGCTGCTTGACGAGATCGAGAAGGCCCACCCCGATCTGTTCAACATCCTGTTGCAGGTGATGGACAACGGCCGCCTGACCGATCACCACGGCAAGACGGTCGATTTCCGCAATGTGGTGCTGATCATGACCACCAATGCCGGTGCGTCCGACATGGCGCGCAGCGGGATCGGGTTCGGCGATGTGTCGAAGGCCGATGCCGGGACCGAGGCGGTGAACAAGATGTTCACCCCCGAATTCCGCAACCGGTTGGATGCGATCGTGCCCTTCGCCTATCTCGGCAAGAGCATCGTTGCCCGCGTGGTCGACAAGTTCATTCTCCAGCTGGAATTGCAGCTGGCCGAACAAAACGTCCACATCCAGTTCGACAGCGACGCGCGCACGTGGCTGGGGGACAAGGGTTACGACAAGCTCTACGGCGCCCGCCCGATGTCTCGCCTGATCCAGGACAAGATCAAGCAGCCGCTCGCCGAAGAGCTATTGTTCGGCAAGCTGTCGGAAGGCGGCGAGGTCCATGTCAGCATCAAAGACAACAAGCCGTCCTTCGAAATGACCCCGGCCCCGCCCAAGGTGAAGCCGGTGAAGAAGGTCTCGACCAAGAAAAAGGCGCCCGCAAAAAAGCCCGCGACCGAGACAGACGAGGGCTGAGGCCAACCAAAACACAAAACGGGGCGCGAGAGAGGAACATCTCTCGCGCCCTTTTTGTTTAGTGCACGATGACCGCCCCATTCTCCTGGATTCGGCCCGAGCCGCACGGCATCCATGTCGTCCCTGCCGACATCTGGGTCGATCCCTCGCGCGCCGTGCCGCGGGCTTTGGTGACCCACGGCCATGCCGACCACGCGCGCGGCGGGCATGGGGAGACCATCGCGACTCCGGCAACGCTGGCGATCATGAAGTTGCGCTACGCAACTTCGGATGGCGCGGTGCCGGTGGCGTATGGCGAGAGCATCAGCCTCGGCGGCGGCGTTTCCGCGACCTTCCTGCCCGCCGGTCATGTGCTCGGCTCGGCGCAAATCCTGCTCGAACACGCGGGCGAGCGGGTGATTATCACCGGTGACTACAAGCGCGCGCCCGATCCGACCTGCGCACCGTTCGAAGTCACCCCCTGCGACATCTTCATCACTGAGGCGACCTTCGGCCTGCCGGTCTTCACGCATCCGCCCATCGGCGAGGAGATCGGCAAGCTGCTCGACGCGCGCACCGAAAACCCGGACGCCTGCATCCTCGTTGGCGCCTATGCGCTGGGCAAAGCGCAGCGGGTGATCGCGGAATTGCGCGCGGCGGGTCACACGGAAACGATCTGGCTCCACGGCGCGATGGAAGCGATGTGCCGGTTATACGAGGATCACGGCGTGGCGCTGGGCGATCTGCGGCTCGTCAGCGATGCGACCAAGGATGAAATGCGCGGTGCGATCGTGGTCGCCCCACCCTCAGCGCTGAACGACCGGTGGAGCCGCCGTCTGCCCGATCCGATCGCTGCGATGGCGAGCGGCTGGATGCGCGTGCGCGCCCGCGCCCGGCAGCGGGGGGTCGAATTGCCGCTGGTGATCTCCGACCATGCCGACTGGAACGAGCTGACCCGCACCATCGCGCAAGTGAACCCGCAGGAAACCTGGATCACCCACGGCCGCGAGGAAGCGCTGCTGCGCTGGTGCGAGCTGTCCCAGCGCCGCGCCCGCGCGCTGGCGCTGGTGGGATACGAGGACGAGGATGACTAGCACCCTCGCCCTTCTTCATTGGCGCTTATTTGATCGCGGCCAGATCGGCGGCGATCTTGGCAAGGATTTCCTCGGTGATCATCCCCTGCGAGAAGGGGGCAACCGACTTCAGGCTGAGCGACTTGAACTGTTCGTAAGCCGGGTGCTGCGTCAAATCCATCCCGTTGAAATGCTTTGCGACTGCCGCCTTGGCGCGTTCATCCGCCATCAGCACTTCGATGGGGGTGTCGATGCTGAAAGCCGCGGCAGGAGCGGTGGTAGGCACGCTGTCGTCGGCGAAAGCCGGCGTCGTCAGGGCAGCAACGGTGAGGCCCAAAGCAGCAAGCGGAGCAAACTTCATAACAGCGAATCCTCGTTGAAGACGCGCGCCCATGCGGCGTCGGCGACGCGCTTTAGCCGATCCATATGGCACTGCAATGAACGGATCGACGAACAGGGGATGCGCGGCTGATGGAGGAGTTTGCCGCCCTGCTCGACGCGCTGGTTTACACCACCAGCCGCAACCGCAAACTGGCGCTGATCGCGGCCTATCTGCGCAGCGCGCCTGATCCCGATCGCGGCTGGGCCTTGGCGGGCTTGACCGAGGGGCTAGATTTTCCGGCGGTGAAGTCATCGACCGTGCGCAATCTGATGATGGAGCGGGTCGATCCGGTGCTGTGGGCGCTCTCCCGCGATTTCGTCGGCGATACGGCGGAGACCGCGAGCCTACTATGGCCTGAGCCCGAGGATGCCGCGCCGCTTGATCCCCTTACGCTCGCCGAAGTGGTGGAGCGTCTGTCCGCCCTCACCCGCACGACAGCTCCGAAGGAACTGCCGCAGCTGTTCGACCGGATGGATGCCAAAGGCCGCTATGCTCTGATCAAGCTGGCCACCGGCGGGATGCGGGTCGGGGTCTCGGCGCGGCTGGCCAAAACGGCCTTTGCGCTGGCCTTTGATGTCGCAGTCGAGGAGGTCGAGGAATACTGGCACGCGCTGACCCCGCCTTACACCGAGCTGTTCGCTTGGGGCGCAGACGGCGGCCCGCCGCCCGATCTGGCCGGTGTCCCGCGCTTCCGCCCCTTCATGCTGGCCCACCCGCTCGAAGATGGCGAGGTGGACTTGGCCGACTACGCCGCCGAGTGGAAATGGGACGGCATCCGGGTGCAGCTGGTGCGCGCAGGCGGGGAGACGCGGGTCTATTCGCGCTCGGGCGACGATATCTCGGCGAGCTTTCCCGAAATGCTCACTGTGCTGCCGATGGACGCGGTGCTGGATGGCGAGTTGCTGGTGCGGGGCTCTGCGCAGGGCGGTGAAGCCGGCGGCGCGGCGAGTTTCAATGCGCTTCAGCAACGTCTCGGGCGCAAGACCGTGTCGGGCAAGATGCTGAAAGAGGCCCCCGCCTTCGTGCGGCTCTATGATGTGCTGCTGCTCGACGGCACCGATTGGCGCGAACACCCGTGGAAGTCGCGCCGCGCGACTTTGGAAGGCCTGATGCCGCGTCTGCCCGCCAGCCATTTCGACCTGTCGGCGCTGGTCGAGGCCCCGGATTTCGCGGCGCTGGCCGCCATCCGCGACACCGCGCGCGACGAGGCGATTGAGGGCCTGATGCTCAAGCATCGCGAGAGCCCCTATGTGGCAGGCCGTAAGGTTGCGCTGTGGTACAAGTGGAAGCGCGATCCGCTGCTGATCGACTGCGTGGTGATGTATGCCCAGCGCGGGTCAGGCAAGCGGTCGAGCTTCCATTCGGATTTCACCTTCGGCTGCTGGGACGGGGATCCCGATGCGGGCGCGGAGCTGCTCCCCGTGGGCAAGGCCTATACCGGCTTCACCGATGCGGAGCTGAAACAGCTCGACAAGTTCGTGCGACAGAACACCCTCAACCGCTTCGGCCCGGTGCGCGAGGTGAAGCGCGAGCTGGTGTTCGAGGTGGCGTTCGATTCGGTCCACACCAGCAAGCGCCACAAGAGCGGGCTCGCCATGCGCTTCCCCCGCATCCACCGCATCCGCTGGGACAAGCCCGCGCATGAGGCGGATCGGTTGGAGAGTCTTCGTGCGTTGATAAAGGACTGAGCCGAGCCTACCTCACCCGCACACCATCGGGAGAGACCAATGTCCTACGCCACCGCCGCTTTGGCGACCTATACCAACATGCTCGGCACGCTCGACACGATCGTCGCCAAGGCCAGCGCGCATCCGAAGGGCGAGTCGCTGCTGCAAGCGCGGCTCGCTGAGGATATGTTCCCGCTTCACACCCAGATCCGCTTTACCCTCGATCAGGTCACCACCGCGCTCAACCGGCTCGGCAATCTCGGGCTGGCCTCGGACGAGAGCGACATCACCAGCTTCGCCGATGCCCGCGCGCGGATCGCCAAGGCGAAAGACATCGTCGCCGCGACCGATCCCGCCGCTTGGCCGGGCGCGAACGACATGGTGGAATTCGACCTCCCTAACGGCATGGGCTTCGTGATGCAGGCGCATGAATATTGCCGGGACTGGGCGACCCCGCAGTTCTATTTCCACCTGATGACGGCCTACGCGATCCTGCGCGCCGAGGGTCTGGCGATCGGCAAGATCGACTATGTCGGCTACATGATGAAATATCTGAAGCAACCCGCCTGAGATGCACCGCTACGACCCCGCCCGCCAACGCCTCGCCCTCGGCCTTGCCGGGTTGGCGGGGCTGGTGGATGCGACGGGGTTTGTGGTCGCGGGGGGATACTTCACCAGCTTCATGTCGGGCAACACCACCCGGATGGGGGTGGAGCTGGTCGAGCGCCCGGCGCTGGCACTCGCGCCGCTGGGGTTGATCGCCTGCTTTCTGGCGGGCGTGATCGGCGGTGCGGTGATCGGACGGCGGGTGAGCAGGCACCGCAAGCGCGTGCTGCTAGGACTGGTCGCGGCGCTGCTGGGTGCCGGTGCGGGGTTGCTGGCGGCGGGGCTGCCCATCCTCTTCCTCGGCGCGTCGGCGATGGCGATGGGCCTCGCCAATAATGTCTTCGTGCGCGATGGCGAGGTGACCGTGGGCGTGACCTACATGACTGGCGCGCTGGTGCGCTTCGGACAGGGGTTGGCGGCGCGGATTGACCGCCAGCCGCTCACTTCGACGCGCGGCTATGGGTTGTTGTGGAGCGCGCTGGCGCTGGGGGCCGTCATCGGCGGAGGACTGTGTTTGACAGCTCCGCTAGCCGCAGCAGGGATGGCTTTCTGTTTTGCGCTGCTGCTGTGGGGCGCGGCCTTGCGGATCGAACGCGCGGCTTAATTCTCCAACCGGAACAGCTTCTGCCGCGATGTCGCCCCGCGCAGCAAGGTCAGGCGCGACGGCGGGCAATCAAGCGCCTCGGCCAGCAATTCGATCACCGCGTCATTTGCAGCGCCCTTGTCCGCCGGCGCACGGACTTTGACCTGCACCGCGCCATCCGCAATCACCACCGACTGCTCGCGCGCACCGGGCGTAACCCGCACAGCCAGCCGCCCTTCGGCATCGATGCAGGCGCGCAGGGCCTCGGGGTCAGGCAGATCCGGCTTGGGCCGTGCCATTATCCCCCTGCTTGGCCGAGCGCCGCGCGAACCGCCTCGGCATGGTGCTTGGCATTCTCGGCATAGTGCATCGTGCCGATCCGCATCCCGGCAATCGCCGCGTCATCGAGATCGCGCATCTTCCGCGCCGGACGCCCGCCCCACAGCTCGCGCGGTTCGATCACCTTGCGCTCGGTCAGCATCGCGCCCGCGCCCAGCATCGCGTCACTCCCGATCACCGCCTTGTTCATCACAATTGCGCCGAGGCCGACGAACCCGC
Source organism: uncultured Erythrobacter sp. (assembly GCF_958304185.1). Classification (NCBI taxonomy): domain Bacteria; kingdom Pseudomonadati; phylum Pseudomonadota; class Alphaproteobacteria; order Sphingomonadales; family Erythrobacteraceae; genus Erythrobacter; species uncultured Erythrobacter sp. Next base: position 2,082,170 of record NZ_OY284433.1, on the reverse strand, counting down.
GATCGTGGATCGTGCAGCCGTGGACCACCGCCATATGGCCGATCAGCACATCATCGCCGATGATCAAGGGGCAGCCATCGGGATCGCCCGGACGCGGCGGGTCGCAGTGGAGCACGCTCCCATCCTGCACATTGGTCCGCTCGCCGATGCGGATGCTGAACACGTCGGCGCGCAGCACACAATTGTACCAGATCGATGAGCCTGCGCCGATCTCGACATCGCCGATGATCGTACAGCCTGGGGCGATGAAGGCGGTGTCGTGGATCCGTGGCGATTTGCCGTGGATCGGGATGATGTTGACGCCCGGTCGGTGTGTCATTGCTGGCTTTCCCATTCTTCGCGGGTGATGGCATATTGGATCAACGGACGTTCCTGCGGGTCCAGCGCCGGATCGTCGAAATCAAGCTCGGGCCGCCGCGTCATGCCGAGTTTTTCCATCAGCCGCCAACTGCCGATATTGGCCTCGCAGGTCAGAGCGACGAGGTGCGGCACGGCGTGCACCGCGAAGCCCCAGTCCACCACCGCCCGCATCGCCTCATGCGCATAGCCCATGCGCCAGCGATCCTCGCGCACCAGCCAGCCGATTTCGTGATCGGTGGGATTCGGGGCGAGCGGATGGGCGACGCGGCGCAGACCGCAATGGGCGACGATTTCGCCGGTGGCGCGCTCCTCGGCCAGCATGAAGCCGAAGCCCTCGGCAGCAAAGCTTGCACGGGAGGCGGCGTGTTTGGCAGCGATCACGGCGCGCGGCTGCGCCCCGCCGAGGTGCTGCATCACGGCAGGCGTGTTGAACAGCGCCATGTGCGCATCGAGATCATCCTCGCCGATCTGGCGCAGCACCAGTCGCCCGGTCGTAAGCACGGTTGCCGTCATGCCGCCGCGCGCCATTGGTCGAGTGTGATGCCATAGGCGATGATGCGCGGGTCTTCGACGCCGAAGTCGGTGCTGTCGAAATCGAGATCTGCGCGGCGCTCCATCCCGAGCCGGAGCATCAGGCCCCAACTGCCAGTGTTGCCCTGAACCGTCAGCGCAATCACCTCGCCCGCGCCGAAATCATCGAAGGCCAGCGCAAGCGAAGCGGTGGCGGCTTCCTTGGCATAGCCCTGTCCCCACGCATCCTCCCGCAGCCGCCAGCCGACCTCCATGATGCCCTGCGGCCCGCCCGGCTGGTTGGAGCGCTTCAAGCCGCAAAAGCCGAGCAGCGCGCCGTCTTCCTTGCGTTCGACCACCCAGAAGGTGTGGCCGTGATCGCGCCGATAGCCCTCGATCCGCGCTTCCCCCGCCGCGCGGGCCGACGCATCCTGCACGCCGCCGAGCCAGCGCATGACGGCGGGCGTATTGGTCGCCTCCCAGAACACGGGCCAATCCTCCGCGCGCCAATCGCGCAAGATCAGGCGAGCGGTTTCGTGGCGGAATTCGGTCATGCGGGTGCGTCCATCGACCATACGGTGGTGGGGTTGTCTTCGGGCGGGTAGTCGGGATCGACATAGGCAAGCTCGGGCCGCGCAGTGAAGCCGAGCCGCTGCATCATCCGGGTAGAGCCCACATTGGAATCGCTGGTCTGCGAATAGAGCACCGGAAAGGCCAGCTCATCGAAGGCATAGGCGATGACGGCGCGCGCCGCCTCGGTCGCATAGCCGCGGCCCCAATGCGGCTCTGCGAAAGTCCAGCCGATCTCGCGCTGGCCTTGAAGCGCCTCGGGGGCGGCGGGGGAGCGGACATGGAACAGACCGCAACGTCCCACCCGCGTCTCGCCGTCACGCAGCCACACTGTCCAACGCTGATGCCCGCCGCTGGGGAAGGCCGCGATATCGTCGGCGAGGCTCTCGGCCACCATCTCAGGCGCGCGCACCCCGGCGAGATGGCGCATCACGCTTGCCGTGTTCATGTGTTCGAGCACCCACGGCAAGTCCTCCGGCACCGGCGGGCGCAGGATTAGCCGTTCGGTCGCCAGTGTGTCGTCAGCCATTCAGCAGGCGGGCAACATGGGCAGCGTGATAGGTCAGCACCCCGTTGCACCCGGCGCGCTTGAAGGCGATCAGCTTTTCGAGCACCAGCGCGTCGCGATCGCCGATGCCAGCGGCCTGCGCAGCCTCGATCATCGCGTATTCGCCGCTCACCTGATAGGCGAAGACCGGCACGTCAAAGCGCTGCTTCACCCGGTAGATGATGTCGAGATAGGCGAGGCCGGGCTTCACCATCACGCTGTCGGCGCCTTCGGCAATATCCATCGCCACTTCGCGCATCGCCTCGTCAGCGTTGGCGGGGTCCATCTGGTAAGCTTTCTTGTCGCCCTTCAGCAGCCCGCCGCTGCCCACCGCATCGCGGAACGGGCCGTAGAAGGCGCTCGCATACTTCGCCGCGTAGGACATGATCTGGACGTTGGGATGCCCGTTCATCTCCAGCGCGCGGCGGATTGCGCCAATGCGGCCGTCCATCATGTCCGAAGGGGCGATGATGTCCGCGCCCGCATTCGCCTGATTGACCGCCTGATCGACCAGCATCGCCACGGTTTCGTCATTCACGACATAGCCCGCGTCATTCACCAGCCCGTCCTGCCCGTGGGAGGTATAGGGGTCGAGCGCCACGTCGGTCAGCACGCCGATGCTGTCCCCGCACGCGTCCTTGATCGCCTTGATCGCCTGGCACATCAGATTGTCGGGATTATGCGCCTCCGCCCCGTCATCGCTGCGCAATTCGCGCGGGGTGTTGGGGAACAGCGCGATCACCGGAATGCCGAGGTCCACCGCTTCCTTGGCGCGCGCCACGATCCCGTCGACCGACCAGCGCGAGACACCCGGCAACGTGGCGATAGGCTCCTCGACGCCCTTGCCCGAGGTGACGAACAGCGGCCAGATAAGGTCGGAAGGGGTCAGCACCGTCTCGCGGTGGAGCGCGCGGCTCCAGCCGGTGGCACGGGTGCGACGCAGGCGGGTGTTGGGGTAGTGTCCGGTCATGCGGGCAGGCTTACGCCCAATCGCGCACGCTCGACAAGTGCTCGTTACAGCGTGGTGGCAGGCTTGCCTGCGCGCGCGGTTTCGACCTTCTCGATCTCGCGCACCGGCTCCTTCACCTCGTTCGGCAGCGGAGCGAGATCCTTGAGCGCCTCGCCCACGCTGATCTCCCTCAGGCGGTTCAGCTGGCGGCGGAAATCGACCAATTCGGTGCCCGAAAGCTCGGCGCGGCTGACGAATTGCACGCTCGCCGGGTTGATCGCTCGCCCGCCGCGATACATTTCATAATGGAGGTGCGCGCCGGTCGACAGGCCGGTCGAGCCGACATAGCCGATCACCTGCCCGCGCCGCACCTGCTGGCCGGAACGGACCGCCATCTGGCTCATGTGGCAATAGCGGGTTGCAAGGCCGCCGCCATGCTCCAGCCGCACCGCGATGCCGCAACCACCCGCACGCCCGGCGGCGCTGACACGGCCATCCGAAACAGCCACAATCGGCGTGCCGTAACGCGCCTTGAAATCGATGCCGGCGTGCATCCGCCTGTACCCGAGGATCGGGTGACGACGCAGTCCGAAGTTCGAGGTGACCGCCCCCGGCACCGGTGCCAGCAGCCCGCGCCGCTGCTCACCCACGCCCGAGGCTTCGTAGAAGTGCCCTTCGCTCCCCCAGCGCATCAACTGGGTGCGGGGGCGGCCGCCGCGGTCGATCCCGGCATAGAGCAATTGCCCCGCCTGCCGCTCACCCGTCGCCGCACGGCGATAGGCGATGATAATGTCGAATTCGTCGGCCGAGCTGACCTCGCGGTCCATGTCGATCTGCGCGTCGACCGCTTTGAGATATTCCTGCACCGCGCTGGCCGGCACGCCCGCCTGCCGCATCGAGCGGTAGAGGCTGCTGCCGACCACGCCGCGCACCCGCAGCGGGGTTTCGTCGACGCGGATGATGTTGCGCATGAGCGCAAGCGGGCCGGAGGGGACGACCGGCGTGCCATCCTCCGCGATCGTGCCAACGCCGGGGCGAGTGAGTTCAAGCTCAAGATCGAAGCGGGCGCGGAAGGCCAGGCTGTCGAGCGGGCGCGGCGCACCCGGAGCCGGGCGGCGGCCAAGCAGCAAATCCATCTGCGTGCCCGCGGCAATATCACCCACGGCCACGGCTTGCCCCACCAGCGCGGCGGCGCGGTCGATGTCGCCCGCAGCCACACCGGCGCGGCGCAGCATCGAGGCGAAACTGTCGCCCGGGGCCAGAGTCACCACCAGCTGGATCTGCGGGCGTTCGGGCGCACTTTTGAGCGGGATCACCGCTTCGGTCGGCCCCATCCGGCGGCCACTATCGGCACCCAGCGCCAGCGGCAGGATCATCTGGCTGCGCATCTCGCTCGCCACATCCGCGCCCTGCGGCATGGCGGGGTGGGCTTCGAGCGGCGTGAAATCGGGCCAGAATGCCAGCGCCACCGCACCAAAGCCCACCATCGTCCCCAGCCCGCGCAGCCAGCGGCGGCTGCCGATATCCTCCGCCAGATCGGGGGCCAAGTCGAGACTGGCGAACCAACCTGAGGCGGCAAGACGCCATGTATCATACCGCTCGGCAAACGTGCCAAGGTGCGCAGCAGCCGTTTGCTTGGCTTTCTGCGTCTTGGTAGGCAGGGCGAGCGTCGTGGAATTGCGCTGATAGGGCAGCAGTTCGGCTACGTTTGGCGCTTCGATCCGTTCGCGCGGCACGTGGGCAATCACGCGCGCATCGACCGGCGACGCATCGCGGGCCGCACTGTCAGGCGCGTCATGAGCCTCGGGCCCATCAATCAATTTACGCGCATGATCCAACATTTATGCCCCGAAGGCTGCACCCGTAAGGACGTCCCGTCCCACGACCGCGCGAGCCATGTCGCATTTCTTTGCCCGATCATAGTAAATGCACGGTTAACCAGCGGCCAATTGCATCGCCAGCACGGCCAGACGTTTCCCTTATGCGCAACCCCGATGGGCTGGCGGCCTTGCCCCCATGGTGCAAGCCTGACAGAACCCGGTGCACCGTGCCAGCTCCCCCGTCTGCCCGCCAGCTCGCCAGCCTCGGCTCCCCGCGTGAAAACGCCGCTGACGCACGTGTGCGCGCAGTGCTGGGGCCGACCAACACCGGCAAGACGCACTTGGCGATCGAGCGGATGTGCGGCCATTCCAGCGGCATGATGGGCTTCCCGCTGCGCCTGCTGGCGCGCGAGGTCTATGACCGGGTGCGCGCGATCAAGGGTGACAAGCAGGTCGCGCTGATCACCGGCGAAGAACGGATCGAGCCGCCCGACGCCCGCTATTTCCTCTGCACGGCCGAAGCCATGCCGCGGACCAGCGGCCAGCACGCCTTCGTGGCGCTGGACGAAGCGCAATTGGGCGCAGACCCCGAACGCGGGCATATTTTCACCGACCGGCTGCTGCACGCGCGGGGCCGGGAAGAAACGATGATCCTCGGCAGCGCCACGCTCGAGCCGATGGTCAAAGCGCTGATCCCCAAGGCGGAGATCACCAGCCGTCCGCGCTTTTCCACGCTATCCCATGCGGGCATCTGCAAGCTGTCGCGCTTGCCCAAGCGCTCTGCCGTGGTCGCCTTCAGCGTCGAGCAGGTTTACGCCATGGCCGAGGCGCTGCGGCGGTTCCGCGGCGGCGCGGCGGTGGTGATGGGCGCGCTCTCGCCCGAGACCCGCAACAAACAGGTCGCGATGTTCCAGTCGGGCGAGGTCGATTACATCGTCGCCACCGATGCCATCGGCATGGGGCTGAACCTCGATCTCGATCATGTGGCCTTCGCGGCGCTCAGCAAGTTCGATGGGCGCAGGAAGCGGCGGCTCACTCCGTCGGAAATGGCGCAGATCGCCGGGCGCGCCGGTCGGCACCAGCGCGATGGCACCTTCGGCACGCTATCGGGCACCGGAAAGGGCGACGGAGAGCCGCTCGCCTTCACCGATGAGGAAGTCTACGCGATCGAGGAGCATAAATTCGCGCCCCTCACTCACCTGTTCTGGCGCGATGCCGATCCCCGGTTCGACACGTTGGACGCGCTGATCGCCGATCTGGAGGCGCGGCCCAACCATGCCGTATTGAAGGCCGCGCCCGAAGCCATCGATATGGCCGTGCTGCGTCGTCTGGCGGACGATGACAGCGGCCGTTCTGTGCGCGGCGCAGGCGCGGTGCGGCGATTCTGGGAGGCGTGCTCGCTCCCCGATTTCCGCAGCCTTGGCGTCGAACAGCACGCCCGCTTCGTCGCGCGGCTGTGGGACGACTTGCGCGAAGGGTATCTCGGCGCGGATTTCGTCGCCGCGCGTATCGCCGAGCTTGACCGGATGCAGGGCGACATCGACACGCTGCAAGGGCGAATCGCAGCGATTCGCAGCTGGGCTTACATCTGCCAGCGGCCCGATTGGGTGCTGGCACGCGACGAAATGGCTGCGCGGGCTCGCGCGGTCGAGGCGAAACTCTCGGATGCGCTGCACGCGCGGCTGACCGAGCGGTTCGTGAACCGAAGGACGACTCTCTTGATGAAATCGCTGGGGCAGGACGCGAGTGCGCTGCCCGTCACGCTCGAACCCGATGGCCACCTGACCGTGGAGGGTGAGAGCATCGGGCGGCTTGAAGGCTTCCGCTTCCATGTCGATCCAAGCGCGGGTGTCGCTGACAGGCGGATGCTGCTGGCAGCGGGCGAGAAGGCTTTGCCCGCGCTGCTGGCGGACCGGGCCGACTGGCTGCTGACGCAGGGGCTGGGCGAGCTGGTCATCTCCGGCGGGGCGATCCGCTGGCAGGACCGTGCGCTTGCCGACATCAGCTTCCCCGGTCAGCCTGGCGCGGGCAATTTCGGCACGCCCAAGCTGGCGCTGACCCGCGATCTGGTGCTGGTGCCCGAAGGGGCACGGGCCAAGCTGGAAGCGGGGCTGGCCGAATGGCTCGACAAGCAGCTCGAGCCGCTGGAGCCTTTGCGCAAACTGGCCGAAGCCGCGCGCGATCCCGAGGCAGGGTCGCAGGCGCGCGCGCTGGTTATCACCCTCATCGAAGCGCGCGGCGTCATCAGCCGCGAGGATGCCGGGCTGGAACACCTGCCCAAAGAAATGCGGCCCTATCTGCGCAAGCTGGGCGTGACCTTCGGCGCGCTCGACATCTTTGCCGCGCCGCTGCTGAAGCCCGCCCCGCGCCGTTTGCTGCACGCGCTCGGCCTCGATCTGCGCCCGGTGCAAGACGCGATGCTGCCGGTGCTGGCCGAAGGTGGCTGGGCCAAGGGGCGGCTGCCTGCGGGCTATCGCTACGCCGGGTCGCAAGCGATCCGGGTCGATCTGGCCGAGAAGATCCTGCGCGCCGCGTTTGATGGACGCGCGGTGGCCACTGCGGCTCATCCCAAAGAACGCAACCGCGCCTTCCGGCTCGACATGGCGCTGGCAGTGTCGGTCGGACTGGAGGCTGAGAATGCGCGCCGGTTGCTCGGCAGCGCCGGTTTCCGCTGCGACCGTGCGCGGCCCTTGGCGGAAGGCGCCTTCGGCCCGCCCGCACCCGATCGCTGGCACTGGCGCCCGCGCCGACCGGGAGAAAAGGACGAACGGCGTCCTGACCGCCGCCCCGAACGTGACCATCAGCGCAAAGACCAGCGCACAGATCAGCGGCCTGCGCGCGGCAAGGGCAAGTCGTCCGACGCTCGCCCCAATCGCGATGGCGCGCAACCCCCGCGTGACGGCGGCAAGCGGCCCCCTCGTCCGGCGCAGCCCCCGACAAGGTCCCCGGTCGATACCGGCCCGGCCCGCGCTGGCGGTGCCTTCGACAAGCTGGCGGACCTGCTCAAGGGATGAAAGGTAGCGGGGTGGGACAATCGATCCGGATCGACCGCCTGCTGGTCTATCTCCGCTTCGCCCGCACCCGTTCCGCCGCGCAAAGCCTGATCGATACTCACGCTTTGCGCCGCAACAGAAAGCATGTGCTGCGCTGCGCCGAACAGGCACGTATCGGGGATGTGCTGACGCTGGCCGTGGGAGGCCATGTGCGGGTGATTGAGCTGCTTGCCCTCCCCGAACGACGCGGTTCTCCCGCGCAGGCGGCTTCGCACTATCGGGAGGTTGATGATTTTAGTGAGATTGACGGGGGCGGTCTTGACCGTAAAGGGCAAATGACAATAGCAGCGTCATCTCTCACGGCGGATGCCCCGCCGGAAACTTCCGAAGACTTCCATTGAAAGAGCCGCAATGACTTACGTCGTCACTGAAGACTGCATCAAGTGCAAGTATACCGACTGCGTGGAAGTGTGCCCGGTCGACTGCTTCTATGAAGGCGAGAACATGCTGGTGATCAATCCCAGCGAATGCATCGATTGCGGCGTATGCGAACCGGAATGCCCGGCCGAAGCGATTCTCCCCGATACAGAAGACGGGCTGGAAAAGTGGCTCGAGCTGAACACCCAGTACTCGGCCCAGTGGCCCAACATCACCAGCCAAAAGGCGCCGCCCGAAGATGCCGACGCGCACAAGGGCGAAAAGGGCAAGTTCGAGAAGTATTTCAGCGCCGATCCGGGCGATGGTGACTGATTTACGGCGCCTTTAGCGCGGTTTGGATAGTTCGGCACGCTCTCGCAAACGCCGACTCGCAATTTTGTTGCAGACGTGCTATATAATACACAGACCGCGCAGGGCAGTGCCCGCGCAGGCGTGAAAACCAGGAAGGCCCGACACCAGCAACCCCCCAACCGGATGATTGACACCCGGCGCTCGCTTTGTCTGAGGCACTCTTCAGCCAAGCCCCCGCGTCGCTGGGCCGATTGTCCGCTCTCTCGTTGCCAGGACGGCCGATTGAAAGGAACTTGCATGGCAAGCACCGCGAACGCATTCACCGTCGGCGATTATGTCGTTTATCCCAAGCACGGCGTTGGCCGGGTGATCGAGCTTCAGCGCGAGGAAATCGCCGGGATGCAGCTCGAACTTTACGTCCTTCGGTTCGAAAAAGAGCGCATGACGTTGCGGGTGCCGACCAACAAGGTCGAAGCGATCGGGATGCGTAAGCTGTCGTCGGACAAGACCCTGAGGCAGGCAATGGAAACGCTGAAGGGCAAGCCCAAGGTCAAGCGCACCATGTGGTCGCGTCGTGCGCAGGAATATGAAGCCAAGATCAACTCGGGCGACCTCGTGTCTATTGCCGAAGTGACTCGCGATCTGTTCCGCCCGGAAGACCAGCCCGAGCAGAGCTATTCTGAACGCCAGATCTTCGAAGCGGCCTCCAGCCGCCTCGCCCGCGAATTGGCGGCGATGGAAGAGACCGACGAGCCCACCGCGCTCGGCAAGATCCTCGACGTGCTGCGTGAACACGCGCCTCAATATTACGACACCGCCGAAGAAGCCTGAGGCTTTTTCCGCCGTGTGCGACATCAAGGGCTGCCCTGCGGGGCGGCCCTTTTTGTTTGTGCGGCGCGCAGGCTTGTGCCACGCGCCGGGGTGTATTATATCAGCAATACGCTAGCGCACTTCGGGAGAGACACGCCATGACCCAATTCACCGGCCGCCCCATCGCCGCCGCCGCCGCCTTGCTCACCGCCGCGATCTCGCTGGCCGGGTGCGAAGGGGCGGAGATGGAAATCAACGGTCAGAAGGGCGTGCCGCTTGCCGATGTCGTACTCACCGGGGCGCCGCCGTCCGAAGTGGTGCTGGCCTCGGGCGATACGGTGATCCTCACCGAAGGCGATAGTTTCACGATCAAAGTCGAAGGCGGCAACACTGAAAGCCTCCGCTTCGTGCGCGACGAACGCACCATAGGCATCACCCGCGAAGAAGGCTGGAGCGGTGAGACCGACGCGATCATCCGCATCACCATGCCCGCCCCCGAAGAGGTCGTGATCGCCGGGGCTGGCACAATCAAGGCACCCACCCTCGCCAGCGAGGCCGAGGTCACAATCGGCGGTTCGGGCCTGGTCGAATTCGGCACAGTCGCAGCCGAGAAGCTCGGGATCAACATCGGCGGCTCGGGCACCATCCGGGGCGCGGGCACGGTCAAGAGCCTCACCATCAATATCGGCGGCAGCGGCGAGGTGGAATTGGCGGGATTGAAAGCCGACACGGCCGAAGTCTCGATTGGGGGCGCGGGCGATGTCGCCTTTGCCTCGGACGGGGAAGTGACCGCCAACATCGCGGGCGCGGGTGACGTCACTGTCACCGGCAAGGCCAAGTGCACCGTCAACGAATTCGGCTCGGGCACGCTGAATTGTGCCGAGGGTACCGGGGCAACAGCCGCGCTGCCCCCGGCAGCACCTCAGGCCCCGACCGCTCCGGTCGCTCCGGTCGCCGCAAAACCCGCAGAATAACAATTGCTTTATGGCGAGTGCCGCGCGACATAATGCGGCCATGCGCGCACTCAGACTCGCGGCCCTTGGCCTAGCTTCGCTTGCCTTGCAGGGCTGTCTCGCCCGTGCGGCGGTGAATGTCGTCACCCTGCCGGTCAGAGCGGTGAGCAAGGGTGTCGATCTGGCGACGACGAGCCAATCCGAAGCCGACGAGAATCGCGGCAGGGAGATTCGCAAGCGCGAGGAACAGCTTGGCGAGCTGGAACGCGATCTCGAAAAGCAGATGGACCGCTGCGCTGACGGCAATGACGAAGCCTGCGAGAAGGCTCAGGCGATCCGGGCGGAGATGAAGGCGCTGATGCCGGGAATGCCGGTGGAGCCTGAGCGCGGCGACTAAGCCGCCGCCCGCCGCAACCGATCATTGATCGCGCGGCCCACGCCGACCTCCGGCACCGGAGCGACCGCGATGCGCGGCTGCGGCGCGCGGGCGGCTTCGTGCAAGGCCGCGTAGAGGCGGGCGGCGGCCTCCCATAAGGAACCCTTGGCAGAAAGATTGCAGTCGCCTTCTAGGCCACCGAAGCCAATCCAGAATTCGTCCGCCTCGGCCCATTCGGCATTGAGTCGCATCGGTTTGCCTGGCGCGTAGTGACTGGTCATTTGCCCGGGCGCTTCGATCCGTGGCTTCGCACCCTCGGCGTCAACAGGACCCCGCGGATAGGGCGCGTCCCAATAGTGCTGGTGCAGCGAGTCGAGATCGATCGGGCCGGGGCGCAGTTCTTCCCAACTTCCGTCTGGCCGAATGGCAACAATCGTCGATTCCAGCCCCTCGGAGCAAGGCCTCCCGTCATCAAGAACCATGTCGATCCGCCCATCGAGCGTCGCGAGCACATGGGCTGCGGTGGTCGGACTGACAAAACCGCTGCGGTTGGCCGATGGGGCGGCGAGCGGAAAGTCGCAAGCCGCCAGCAAAGCCTGCATCACCGGATGGTCAGGGCTGCGCAGTGCGACTGAGGGCAGACCCGCTGTCACCGCCGGAGCGAGCCGGGAACCCGGCTTTAGTGGCACCACCATCGTTAGCGGCGCCGGCCAGACGATATCGGCGATAACCCCAGCTGCTCCCGGAAGTTCAGCCAATTCGCGCGCCTGCGCCAACCCCGCCACATGGACGATCAGCGGATTGAAGTCCGGCCTGCCCTTCGCGGCATAAATCCGCGCCACCGCCTCGGCAGAATCCGCCCGCGCCGCCAACCCGTAAACGGTCTCGGTCGGCACCGCGACCAGCCCGCCCGATTCGAGGCAACGCGCCGCCCGCGCGATCCCTGCGGCGTCTGCCAGCACCAGTTCCGTAACGTTCTTGCCGCTCATGCCCCGGCGCTATATTCAAACCCGCGCTATGCCAAGTGCGCAGCCCCTCAGACACGCAAGGACGCCCCCGAAGTGACCCCCTTTACCCCGCCGACCGCCGACCAGCTGCTTGCCATTCGCATCAATGCCGGGATCGACGAACTCGCCCAGACCGAGCGCTTCGCCCATGCCGAACCCGATCTGGTCGAAGCCATCGTCGAAGGCGTGGGCCAGTTTGCAGCAGGCGAATTCGCCCCGCTGAACCGCAAGGGCGATCTGGAAGGGGCAAAGCTGGAGAACGGCGTGGTGCGCCTGCCCGATGGTTTCGACGCGGCTTACAAGGCCTATGTCGAGCAGGGCTGGAACGCGATCGCCTCCCCGGTGGAGCATGGTGGTCAGGGCCTGCCCTTCACCTTGTCGTGCAACGTGCTCGAAAATCTCGGCGCGGCGAACATGGCCTTCACCTTGCTCCCAATGCTGAGCGTCGGCGCGATTGAGGCACTCGAGCATCATGGTTCCAACGACCAGAAGGCGATGTACCTGCCCAATCTCGTCAGCGGCGCATGGTCGGGGACAATGAACCTGACCGAGCCCGCAGCGGGAAGTGATGTGGGCGCGCTGCGGTCGGTGGCCGAACCGATCGTCAACGGCCCCCATGCGGGCAAGTATCGGATCACCGGCCAGAAGATCTACATCACCTGGGGCGAGCATGATCTGGCCGAGAACATCATCCATCTGGTGCTGGCAAGGCTCCCCGGCGCGCCCGAGGGGTCGCGCGGGATCAGCCTGTTCGTGGTGCCCAAGTACCATGTAAATGCCGACGGCTCACTCGGCCCGCATAATGATCTTCGCTGCGTGAGCCTCGAACACAAGCTGGGCATCAATGCTTCCCCCACCTGCGTCATGTCCTACGGCGACAATGGCGAGTGCATCGGCGAACTGGTCGGGCACGAGAACAAGGGACTCGCCGCGATGTTCACGATGATGAACAACGCGCGGATCAATGTCGGCAACCAGGGCGTGCAGATCGGGGAGCGCGCAACGCAGCAGGCGCTCGCCTATGCGCGCGACCGGGTGCAATCGGCGCGCGCCGGTTCGCCCGACAAGAACCCTGTGGCGATCATCGAGCATCCCGATGTGCGCCGCATGATCCTGCGGATGAAGGCGCTGACCGAGGGCGCGCGCGCGCTGCTTTACTACTGCGCCGGGCAGGTCGATCGCGGCAATCTGGGGGACGAGGCTGCCAAGGCGCGTTCCGAAATCGTCGTGCCGCTGATCAAGGCGTGGGGCACCGATATCGGCGTCGAAGTCGCCGGGCTCGGCATCCAGATCCACGGCGGCATGGGCTTTGTCGAAGAAACCGGCGCGGCCCAGCACTGGCGTGATTCGCGGATCGCGCCGATTTACGAAGGCACCAACGGGATTCAGGCGGCGGACCTCGTCACCCGCAAGCTCGGCCTCGATGGCGGGGAGGCGATGGTGACCTTGTTCGAGACCATCGCCCGCGAAGCTGCTGCCGAATATGCCCTCGCCGCCTTGGCGATGGACTGCGCCCATGTCGCGCGCTGGATGCGGGACGAGGCGAGCCTCGATGATCGCCTCGCTGGGAGCGTGCCGTTCTGCACCATGGCCGCCGTCACGGTCGCCGGGTGGCAGTTGATGAAGCAGGCCGAAGCGGTCGCGGCGGGGGCTGCGCCCGAACTGGCGGCGACCAAGCCGGTGACGGTGCGGTTCTTCCTCGACCGGATCGTGCCGGAAGCCGCTGGCCTCAAGGCAGGCGCAGTCGCCGGGGCCGAATTGCTCTACGCCCTGCCCGCCGCAGCGCTGGTGGGCTGAGATGAAGCGCGGCGACGCCTTGGAACGGATCGCCGCCGCGCTCGAACGGCTCGCGCCCCCGCCTGCGCCCCCGACCGACTGGCTCACCGCGCCGGCCTATGTGTGGGACGGCGAGACGGCGCGGGCGGTGACGGTGCTGGACGCGGTGCCACTCGCCCAGCTGCATGGGATCGCCGCGCAGAAGGCAGCGCTGAAAAGCAATTGCGAGCGGCTCGCCCGAGGTGCGGCGGCGCATGATGTGCTGCTGTGGGGCGCGCGCGGGATGGGCAAATCGGCGCTGGTGCGTGCTGCTGTGGCCGATGTGCAGGCGAGCGACCCGCACGCGCTCGCGCTGGTGCAGATCGCGCCGGGTGCCCTGCCCACCTTCCCCGCACTGGTCGCCGAACTGGCGCAGCAATCCCGCGCCTTCCTGCTGTTCATCGACGATCTCGGCTTTGGCGCGGACGGGCGGGCCGAGATGCTGGCGCTCAGAAGCCTGCTCGACGGCGGGGTCGCCCCGCGTCCGGCCCATGTCCGCCTTGTGGTGACGGCAAACCGCCGTTCCATCGTCGAGCGGGAGGATACCTCCGCCGCGATCCACGAACGCGATGAACGCGACGATGCGCTCGCGCTGGCCGACCGCTTCGGGTTGACGCTGGGCTTCCACCCGGCGGACAAGGACACCTACCTCGCGATCCTCGCAGGCTACACCGCGCCGCTTGGCCTCAGCTTCGATGCCGAGGAGGCGATGGCCTTCGCGATCCAGCGCGGCAACCGCTCAGGCCGCACCGCGCTGCAATTCGCAACGGAACTGGCCGGACGCGCCGGGTTGATGCTCTAGTTTATCTTCTGCCCCGCCTGCTTGCGCAGGTAATCCGCCTCGAACGCCGCCTGCGGGTCTTTCAGCGCGCTTGGGGGGAGCGGATCGTCCTTCAGCCGCGCGATGGCAGGAGCCGGAGTGGCCGAGGGTGAACGCACGCGCCAGATGATCCCGGCGGTATCGTCCGATACCAGCAGCGAGCCGTCGCCCGCCCATTCGACCCAGGTTGGGCGGCCGCGGGTGGTGCCCTCGCCCGTCAGGAACCCGGTCAGCACCGGCATCGGCTTGCCCACCGGATTGCCGAGCGCGTCAAAGTCCACGAACACCACGTCATAGCCCGAAGGCGGCTTGCGGTTCCACGAGCCATGCCGGGCGATAAAGGCGCCGCTGGCGAAGCTGTCACCCATGCGGTTGCCCTCCTTCGAGAACACCAGCCCCAGCGCCGCCACGTGCGGGCCGAGGGCGAATTCCGGCTTGCGGACATATTCCATCAGGAAGCGCGGCATCGGTGCTTCGACCCGGCGGTCGATATTGGTGCGGTAGTAGACCCAGGGCCAGCCATACTGCGCCCCGATCGGCACGTTAGTGAGATAATCAGGCACGAGGTCCGATCCGAGCATGTCGCGCTCATTCACCGTGGTCCAAAGCTCGCCCGTCCAAGGGCTGAAATCGAGGCCATTGGGATTGCGCAGCCCCGCTCCGAACTGGCGCGCGCGGCCCGCGGCGAGATCATATTCCCAGATCATCGCCCGGCCTTCTTCGACCTTCATCCCGGCCTCGCCGATATTGCTGACCGATCCGACCGCGACATACAGCTGTTGCCCATCGGGCGAGAGCTCGAGGTTGCGCATCCAGTGCCCGCCGCCTGCCGGCAGGTCCATCAGCTTGCGCGGCGCTCCGGTGACCTTGTCGGTGCCCAGAGCATAGGGAAAGGCCAGCAGCGCATTGTGGTTGGCGACGTAGAGCGTGCCATCCTTCCATGCCATGCCGGAGGGCGAATCGAGGCCCTCTGAGAGGATCACCTGCTTCACCTCGGCACTGCCATTGGCGTCGGCATCGCGCAGCAGCACGACCTGATTGGGGGATTCGCCCGCCGCGCCAGCCTTGGAGAACAGGATTCCTTCAACCCAGCCGCGGATCGTGGCCATCACCCCGCCATTATCGCCCTTCTTGCCGGGTGCACGCGTCAGCGTCACCAGCATATCGCCATTGGGGAGCGCAAACAGGGTGCGTGGATGATCGAGCCCTTCGGCAAAGCGGACGACCTCCAGCCCCTTGGCAGGCGTCGGCGCTTCGCCCGCTTTCCAGCCCACCGGCTCGGCGATCTGGACGGTCGGGAAGTTCTGCGGATCGCCCTCCTGCAACACCGGTTCGGTGCCAGCGACCTCTTCCACCGACAGATCGGCGGTGTCTCCGCGCGAAAGGAAAAACAAGGCGACCCCCGTCACCACGATGGCGGTGACAAGAGCGATTGCGATTTTGCGAAAAAGAGCCATGTGACGCGGGATAAAGCCCAGCCGCCGATGCGGCAACCGATAAGCGCCGGGCGATGCGACGAAAGGCCTCTGACTGCGATGTATGATTTCAAACCCGCCGCACCGCTCGCCTCGGATGAGCTTTACCGCGAGCTGCTGGGCGCGGCCGAAGCGCTGACTGCGGGCGAGCCGGATGCGGTCGCCAACATGGCGAATGTTGCGGCGCTGTTGTGGGAGTTTCTGCCCGATCTCAACTGGGCGGGCTTCTACCGGGTCGCACCGACCAAGACCGGCGGCGCGGACGAGTTGGTGCTCGGGCCCTTCGTGGGCCGCCCTGCCTGTATCCGCATCCCCGTTGGCATTGGCGTATGCGGCGCAGCGGCGCAAAGTCGCGCCACGCAACTTGTCGCCGATGTCCACGCCTTCCCGGGCCACATCGCCTGCGATGCGGCAAGTGCGAGCGAGCTGGTGGTGCCGGTGCTGCGGGACGGTGCGGTGATTGCGGTGATCGACCTCGACAGCCCCTCCCCCGCCCGTTTTACCGCCGCCGATGCCGCTGGAATCGAGGCACTGGCGGCCCTCCTCACCGACCGAATCTGATTAATTCCCCCCGGCGACCTTCCCGAAACGGGACAGCGCCGACAGCACCGCTTGGGCAGGCGGCGGACTCGGTGGTAAGCTTTCGCTAACCATCAGCCCAATCCGGCTGACTCAGGGGGAAATTGCCCATGTTCAAGCTTTCGCCGACTGTTTCGCTCGCCGCTCTGGCCCTCGCTATCCCGGGAGCAGCGCAGGCGCAGAATTACGCCGATCTTCCGCCACTTTCGCCGATGAGCGAAGCTGAAATGCGCACGATTCCGACCGAATATCGCACCGCGCCGGTGGTGATGCAGGCCGAGGAGACCGTGACGAACGTCAATGGGGTGGAGACCATCACCCGTACCCGCCGGATCGACGGGCCGCCGCCGCGCCGCGCCGCGCCGCATCAGGGCCACGCGCCCGCGCAGCACCATGGCTATGCGCCGCAGATGGGCTACGCGCCGGCCCATACGCCCGCTCCAGTGGTGTTCGAGCGTGACCAGTGGATCGACGAATGCCGCCGCCGCACCAAAGATCAGGGGAAGGATGACACCGGCCTGATTATCGGCGGCCTGCTTGGCGCGATTGCTGGTGGCTTTGCCGGTTACGAGATCGCTGGCGCGGGGGACCGCGTGCTTGGCACCGTCCTCGGCGTTGGCGGTGGCGGGTTGATCGGCGGATTGCTGGGGAGCATCTTCGACGGGGATGACGACGAGGATCGCTACGACTGCGAAGCCGCGCTCGACAGCTACCTGTCGCACTACGGCGCCCCCGGCCCCCGGATTGCGAGCCGCGAGATCGCCTACCCAGCGCAGAACTATGGCTACGGCTATCCGGCGGGCTATTCTTACGGCTACACCTACGCCCCGCCGCCGCAGATGGTGATGGTGCCGGTTCGAACCGAAGTGCAGCAGCAGGTGGTGGTGCGCGAGACTGAGCGTTACGAGACCTACACTGTCCCCGGCGCCGCGCGGGAAATCCCAGCCCCACGCCCCTCGCCCAAGATGATCAAGAACCGCTGATTTGCGTTTGCCCCCTCGGGGGACAATAGAAAAGCCCCGCAAGATCAGGCGACCTTGCGGGGCTTTTTCATGCCCAATCAACTGCCGACGAGTCGCGCATGGCGGCGACTCGGTCGCCAAAGGCGACCGCAAGCGCGATTGCGCGCCCGCAGCGACGCGCCCGAAGGACGTGTGAGCGAGGATTTCGCACGCCGGATGGCGTGCGGAACGTTAAGTCAGAACTCGCCGCCGGTCAGGCGCTGGCACACCAGATCGAGCTGATCCAGCGTAGTGTAGCGGATCGTGATCGTGCCCTTGCGCGGATCAGCCTCTGGCTTGATCTTGACGCTTAGCCCAAGAAACTCCTCAAGATGCTGCTGGACAGCCAGAATATCAGCATTTTCAGTCGGTTGATACGGCGCAGGTGCAGGCCGATCGGCCCGCTTTGCCGGCTTGCGGGTGAGCGTTTCGACATCGCGCACCGATAGCCCCTCGGACACCGCGATCTCGGCGATCAGCACCGCATCATCCCGCCCGATCAGCGCGCGGGCGTGACCCATCGACAGCTGGCCCTGCTCGATCAAGCCGAGCACCGGCTCGGGCAGCGACATCAGCCGCATCATATTGGCGACGTGGCTGCGCGATTTCTCGACCATCTTGGCGATGTCGACCTGGATCATGCCCTCGTCTTCCGAGAGGCGGTGATAGGCGCGCGCTTCCTCGACCGGATTCAGGTCCTCGCGCTGCAAATTCTCGATCAGCGCGAGCGCCATCACCTCGCGCTCGGAGAGGTTGCGCACCAGCGCCGGGATCTCATGCAGCCGCGCCTTCTGCGCCGCGCGCCAGCGGCGCTCCCCCGCGACGAGCTGATAACCCTCACCATTCGGGTGCGGGCGAACGATGATCGGCTGAATCACGCCACGGGTGGCGATCGACGCGGCGAGTTCCTCCAGCGCGGCTTCATCGAAATACTTGCGCGGGTTGCCCGGCAGCGGCTTGATTGAGGCCAGCGCCAGATTGCGCAGCGGCGAGCCGACCACTTGCGGCGCATCCCCCGACACATCATCGCGCCGCACCAGCGGTTCCTCACGCCGGGTCTCGCCGAGCAAGGCACCCAGCCCCCGGCCCAACCGCCGCGGCTTGTCATCGCTGCGCGAAGTCACAGGCGAATCAGCGGGTTGCGTCACATTTTCACTCATGCGGCTTGTCTTTCTGCGGGAAATCGCCCGATCAATTCGCGCGCCAACGCCATATAGGCGCGGCTGCCGGTGCAATGCTGGTCATAAATCAGCGCGGGAAGCCCGTGGCTCGGCGCTTCGGAGAGGCGCACATTGCGCGGGATTACGGTCTCGAACACCAGCTTGCCCAGGCAATCTCGCACGTCGTCAGATACCTGATCGGTCAGGCGATTGCGCCGATCATACATCGTCAACGCCACGCCGATAATGCCGAGATCGGGATTGAAGCGCTGCTGAATCTGATCGACGGTCTGAAGCAGCTGACTGAGCCCCTCCAGCGCGAAAAACTCGCATTGCAGCGGCACCAGCAGCGTATCAGCCGCGCATAATGCGTTGAGCGTCAGCAGGCCCAGCGACGGCGGGCAATCGATGAAGCAGATGTCATGCGCCGCATGGTTCGCCAGCGCCTTGTCCAGACGGTGCGTGCGCCCCTCAACCGCAACGAGCTCAATCTCGGCACCGGACAGGTCAACCGTCGCCGGGATGAGATCGAGGCGCGGAATGCTGGTGGGGACGATCGCGCTGGCGAGTGGCACTTCGTCCACCAACAGGTCATAGCTCGAGACTTCGCGCGATTCGGCCCGAACACCCAGCCCGGTCGAGGCGTTACCCTGCGGATCGAGGTCGATCAGCAGCGTGCGCCACCCGGTCGCCGCCATCGCCGTGGCGATGTTGATCGCGGTGGTGGTCTTGCCCACTCCGCCCTTCTGGTTGGCAATCGCGATTACGAACATGGTTGTTCCCGTCCTTCCGCGCGCCGATTCACGCTGAATCCGCACAGTTTCGCGTGTCAGGCCTTCACAATGATTCCCGCGTCGGGATCGGTCAAGGAATGTTTCACGTGAAACATTGCTCGAATCGAAGGCTTGAGCGTCTCTAACTCCTGCGCCGCCGAGCGCCCCTTGGGCAAGACATAGGCGGTGGCCCTTGTGGAGAAGGGTGCGGATAGCTCGACAAGTTTGGGCAACGGCGCAAACGCCCGTGCCGAAATGGCGCGGGCGGGAAAGGGCGTAACCCGTTCCAACCGCTGACCTTCGACGCGGCATTTGGGCAGATTGAGCGCCACGATCACTCTTTCGAGGAATTCGACCCGCCGCGCGCGGGATTCGACCAGCACTACCGGCATATTGGGGCATAGAGCGGCGATCACGATGCCGGGGAAACCCGGTCCGCTGCCGAGATCAAGCCACGGGCCCTGCACATTTGGTCCCAATGTTTCACGTGAAACATTTTCGAGCAGCTGCGCGGAGTCGGCGATGTGCCTTTGCCACAGGTGCAGCTCGGTCGCCTTGGCGATCAAGTTCTGGCGCTGGTTCTCCTCCAGCACCAAGGCGGCGAAGGCGTCGATCCGCGCCATGCCCTCGGCATCGGTCAAGCCTGCGACATAGTTTCGGGCTTCAGTCTCGTTAGTAATCATGCAGCGCGCTGCCCATTGGCGACGCGGCGGGCGTGTACGAGCAGCGCAGAGAGCGCAGCCGGTGTCACTCCCGGCACGCGCCCCGCAGCCGCCAGTGTTCCAGGGGCGGCTTTGGCCAGTCGTTCGACCATCTCATTGGAAAGACCGGGCACTTCGCCATAGGGGAAGTCAGACGCGAGCGGCAGTGCCTCGCTGGCGCGCAAGTCGCGCAATTCGGCGTCCTGCCGCGCGAGGTACGGCGCGTAAGCGGCATCTTCCGCCATTTCCTCGGCCAGAAACGGATCAAGCGCCGTCACCTCACCCAGCCACGGTGCAAGCGCTTCGGGCGTGACACCGTCATAGCGGAGCCATTCGGCGAGCGACCTTTCACCCTGATCACGGCGTACCGAAAGGCCGAGATCGGCGAGTTCGCGGGCGTGGACCTTCTGCGAATGTTTCACGTGAAACATTTCGCGGGTCGCTTCGCGGCGTTCCCACCACTGGCGGCGCTCTTTGCCGATGCAGCCCGCCTCGACGCCCAGCCCAGTAAGGCGGGTCGCGGCGTTATTGGCGCGCAGGCGCAGGCGGTATTCGGCGCGGGCGGTGAGCATCCGGTAGGGTTCGGACACGCCCTGCAAGGTCAGATCATCGACCATCACGGCAATATAGGAATTGGCGCGATCAAGCCGGGGTGCCTGCTTGCCAAGAGCGGCCGCAGCCGCCTCTAGCCCCGCAACAAGGCCCTGTGCGGCGGCCTCCTCGTACCCCGTGGTGCCATTGATCTGCCCCGCGCAGTAAAGCCCGGGGATCGCGCGCAGCTGCAAATCGGGTGTCAGCGCGCGCGGATCAATGTGGTCATACTCAACCGCATAACCCGGCTGAACGATCACCACCCGCTCGCAACCCGGCATCGTGCGCACCACGGTCTCCTGCACATCGGTCGGGAGCGAAGTGCTGATGCCGTTGGGATAGACCATGTGGGTGTCCAGCCCCTCGGGCTCAAGGAACACCTGATGGCCTTCACGGTCGCCAAAGCGGTGGATCTTGTCCTCAATCGAAGGGCAGTAACGCGGCCCCGCCGCCGCAATCGCGCCGGAGAACAGCGGTGAGCGATGGAGGTTGGCGCGGATCGCATCATGGCCCGCCTGTGTGGTGCGGGTAATCGCGCAGAACACCTCGGGATTGACCCGGCGCGGAGTGAGCGCGGACATCGTCCAGGCCTCACCGTCCGAGGGTTGCTCTTCCAGCACCGCCCAATTGATCGTCCGGCCATCCAGACGCGGCGGCGTGCCGGTCTTGAGCCGTGCCATCGGCAGATCGGCGCCGCGCAATTGTGCGGCGAGGCGCTTGGCCGCGTTCTCACCAATGCGGCCACCTTCATAGCGCTCCTCACCGCGGAACAGCACTCCGCCGAGGAAGGTGCCGGTGCACAGCACCACGCGCGAGGCACTGAGGATCGTGCCGTCGGCCAGCTCCAACCCGGCGACCGTGCCGCCTTCCAGCACCAGCGCGGCGGCTTCGCCCTGTACAAACGTCAGGTTGTCCTGCGCATTTACGATGCCCTGCACCGCCGCCTTGAACCGCACCCGGTCAGCCTGCACGCGCGGGCCCCAGACAGCGCTGCCCTTGGAGCGGTTGAGCATCCGGTAATGAATCGCACCCGCATCCGCCGCGCGGCCGATCACCCCATCGAGCGCGTCGACCTCGCGCACCAGATGGCCCTTGCCCAACCCGCCAATCGCCGGATTGCAGCTCATCGCGCCGATGGCATTGAGGTCGAAGCTCACCAAAGCGGTGCGCGCACCCATGCGGGCCGCCGCGCAGGCAGCCTCAACCCCGGCGTGACCGCCGCCGATGACGAGGACATCGAAGGAATGCATGGGGTCGCAGATAGGCTGCGGCAGGCAGATCGTCAAAGCGATTTGGCCGGTCGGAGTGTGCCGAATGTTTCACGTGAAACATTTCGGCGGCGCAGGGTTCACTTGCCGATGCAGAAGCGCCCGAACAGGGTGTCGAGCATATCCTCGGTTGTCGCCCGCCCGATCAGCCGATCAAACGCCACCCGCGCGCGGCGTAGCTCCTCGGCAACCAGGAGCGGATCGGCGAGGTGCTTTGCCGCCGCCAGCGCCTCGCCCGCCTCACTCAGCCGCGCGTGCTGGCGCGCGTTGAGCGCAGTTTCGCCTGGCTTGGGGAGAGCCTCGCGTGCCGTCGCCACCAAGGCAGTCTTGAGGTTGGACAGCCCCTCCCCGGTGGTCGCCGATAGGGTGAACAGCGCCGCGTCCTTCGGAACAAAGCCCGCGCGGTCGGCTTGGGCTGCAACTTCCCAGGCACCATCAGGGCCCTCACCCTCAGCCCCAAGCCACAGCACCAGGTCGGCGCGCAGCAATTCGTGCTTGGCCCGGTCGATGCCGATTGCCTCAATCTGGTCAGTCCCAGCGCCCAGCTCGACCTCACGCAGGCCCGCCGTATCGACAAATGTGAACGGCACGCCAGCAATCGCGACCGAGCGTTCGATCACATCGCGGGTTGTCCCGGCGATGGGCGAGGTAATCGCTGCCTCGCTGTCAACCAAGGCATTGAATAAAGTCGATTTCCCGGCGTTGGGCGGCCCAGCGAGCACCACGCGGAACCCCTCCCCCAACCGTTCGGAGCGTGGACGCGTGAGCCATTGGTCAATCTCCATCGCCAGCGCGCCAATGTTCCACGTGAAACATTCCGGCAGATCGGCAGAGTCCTCCTCGTCCGAAAAATCCAGCACGCCTTCGACTTCGGCTGACAGGACCAGCACCCGTTCCCGCCAGCTTTCCACTTGTCGGGAAAGCGCCCCCCCAAGGTTCGCCAAAGCAGCAGCGCGTTGCAACTCGGTCTCAGCGGCCAGCAGATCGCCAAGCCCTTCAGCCTCGGCCAAGTCGATGCAGCCATTGGCAAAAGCGCGGCGGGTGAATTCGCCCGGTTCGGCGCGGCGCAGGCCCGGGAGCGCCGCCAGCGCTGCCTCCACCGCAGCAATCACCGCGCGGCCGCCGTGGCAGTGGAATTCGGCCAAATCTTCGCCAGTCGCGCTGTTCGGACCGGGAAACCACAGCACCAGCGCCTCATCCAGCAAGGCGCCCGTCCCGTCCCGCAGCTTCGCGAGCGAGGCCCGCCGCTGCGCGGGCACCCTGCCGGCCAAGGCCTGCAAGGCGGCACCGGCCTGAGGCCCGGACACGCGGATCACGCCCACACCCGCAGGCGGCGCGCCGCTCGACAGCGCGAAGATTGTCGGAGTGAAACTCATCGGAGGGCTAGTCGGAGCCCTTCGCCCCGCCTGATCCGCCTTGGGCTGCCTTCATCCCGCTTTCGACAAAGCTCTGGAACAGCTTCAGCCCCACCTGCCCCATGGGCGCCAGGGCAGAGGCATATTGCTGCAACTGGTCAGGATTGGAGACGCCCTGCATCGCCTTGGTGATGTTGTCGACATAGACGTTGTTGGCTGCTGACACGTCAGGCAGGCCCATGAAGCTGCGCGCTTCTTCGGGGGTGCAATCGACTTCGATGGTGATCTTCATGGCGCCGCTCTCCTTGCCCCTCATTTGCGCTTGGCAGCGCGGCAAGGCAAGAGATAGACGATAGGTCAAACCCCCCCAAGCCACGAGAGAGAGACCCCATGAGCCTCAACGCAACCATCCCCACGCTGGAAGCCGATGCCAGCTTCGGCGCCTATGTCGCCCGCCCCGAAGGCACGCCGCGGGCTGCGATTATCGTCATTCAGGAGATCTTCGGGGTGAACCCCGGCATCCGGCAGAAGTGTGACAAGCTGGCCGCAGAAGGCTATCTCGCGGTCGCGCCGGATCTGTTCTGGCGGTTGGAACCGGGGGTCGAGACCGATCCCGATGTCGCGGCGGAATTCCAGCGCGCGCTGGGCATGATGGGCCAGTTCGATCAGGACGCCGGCATCCGCGATATCGAAGCGACGATCCACCACATCCGCCGCACGCTGGGCGTCAGCAAGGTCGGCTGCGTCGGATACTGCCTCGGCGGGCGGCTCGCATTCATGGCCGCCGCGCGCACCGATATCGACGCCAGCGTGAGCTATTACGGAGTCGGCATTGACGGACTGCTGGGCGAGAAGCACGCCATCGCCCACCCGGTGATGCTGCACATCCCCACCAATGACGGCTTTGTTCCACGTGAAACACAGGCCGCGATGCACGCCGGGCTGGACGATCACCCCAAGGTGACGCTGCACGATTACGAGGGGCTGGACCACGGCTTTGCCACCGAGACCGGCCAGCGCCGTGATGAAGCCGCCGCGACCCTCGCCGACAGCCGGACCGCGGCCTTCTTCACCGAGCATCTGGGATGAGTGAGCACGCAGGCCTCGCCCGGTGGCACGACTACATGATGGGCGGCAGCGATCCTGCCGTCCTGTTTGCCCTGCTGGCGGATGACGCGGTGTTCCACTCCCCCGTGGTGCACACGCCGCAAGCCGGCAAGGCGGTGGTGATGGCCTATCTGGTCGCCGCCTCACACGTGCTGGGGAACGACAGCTTTCACTATGTCCGCGAGCTGGTCGACGGGGACGAGATGATGCTCGAATTCGTCACCGAGCTGGACGGCATCGCCATCAACGGGGTCGACATCATCCGCTTCAATGACGCGGGCCAGATCACGGATTTCAAAGTGATGGTGCGGCCGCTGAAAGCGATCAACAAGGTCTGGGAGATGATGGCAACGCAGCTCGCGGCCGCGAAGGGCTAATTCAGCACCGCGAAATTGACGATCATCTTGCGCACTTCGGGGTCCAGCCCCTCGGGCAGATCGCGCTCGAGCATGTCGCGGCGACTTTCAATGCTTTCCGCGATCATCACCCGTTTCATTGCCCAGTCCGGGCAGGTCCGGGCATCGATCCCGCGGCGATCAAGCACCGAGACGCCGCTGTGGCGCGGGTCGGCGGTGATTGTGTCCATCAGACCCGCAACCTCGCCCTCCTCACCTTCGAGCAGCTGGAGAAAATTGCGGCCGTTGAACAGCAGCAGCCCGGTGATCCCGCGCTCCGGGTTGTTGCGCGCGCTGGCGGCGAGGATCGCGTCGACTTCCTCGCGCGGCAGGGTCGGCGCGGTGCTGATATAGAGATACTGGCTAAGCACGATTCCCATCCCTTTTGGCCAGTTCCTCTGACCTCTTCACCGGGCCGACCCCTTGGCCCGGATTGGCGATTAACCTACTGATTCATCGTGGCGAAGAAGTCCTCGTTGGTCTTGGAATCCTTCATCTTGTCGAGCAGGAATTCCATCGCATCTACGGTGCCCATCTGCATCAGGATGCGGCGCAGCACCCACATCTTGCTGAGGTTGTCCTTCTGGACCAGCAGTTCCTCCTTGCGGGTGCCGGACTTGCCGACATCGAGCGCGGGGAAGATGCGCTTGTCCGAAACCTTGCGGTCGAGGACGATTTCCGAGTTACCGGTGCCCTTGAACTCTTCGAAGATGACTTCGTCCATGCGGCTGCCGGTGTCGATCAGCGCAGTGGCGATGATCGAGAGGCTGCCGCCTTCCTCGATGTTGCGGGCGGCACCGAAGAAGCGCTTGGGGCGCTGGAGCGCGTTGGCATCCACACCGCCGGTCAGCACCTTACCCGAGCTCGGCACCACGGTGTTGTAGGCGCGGCCGAGGCGGGTGATCGAATCGAGCAGGATCACCACGTCATGCTTGTGCTCGACCAAGCGTTTGGCCTTTTCGATCACCATTTCAGCGACTTGGACGTGACGGTTGGCGGGTTCATCGAAGGTCGAGGAGATCACCTCGCCCTTCACCGAACGTTGCATATCGGTGACTTCCTCGGGGCGTTCGTCGACCAGCAGGACGATTAGGAACACCTCGGGGTGGTTGTCGGTGATCGCCTTGGCGATGTTCTGGAGCAGCACGGTCTTACCCGTGCGCGGCGGAGCGACGATCAGCGCACGCTGGCCCTTGCCCTGCGGGGCGATGATATCGATCACCCGGGCGCTCTTGTCTTTCACGGTCGGATCGAGCGTATCGAGGTTGAGCTTCTGATCCGGGTATAGCGGCGTCAGGTTATCGAAATTGGTGCGCAGACGGACCGCGTCAGGATCGTCAAAATTGACCTTGGCGAGCGTGGTCAGCGCGAAATAGCGCTCGCCTTCGCGCGGTGCGCGGATTTCGCCTTCGACCGTATCGCCGGTGCGCAGGCCCCAGCGGCGAACTTGGTTGGGAGAGACATAGATATCGTCCGGCCCAGCAAGGTAATTCGCTTCGGGCGAGCGCAGGAAGCCGAAACCGTCTTGCAGCACCTCGATGGTGCCGATGCCCATGATCTTTTCTTCGTATTCCTCGTCCTCGGCCAGTTCGCGCAGGATGCTGAACAGCAGATCCTGGCGGCGCATAGTCGAGGCGCCTTCAACGCCGAGTTCTTCCGCCATCGCGACCAGCTCGGCCGGGGTCTTTCGCTTGAGGTCTTTAAGATGCATTTTTGTTGTGTTCCGAAAGTCTTAGTGTGGCCGGATGGTCAGTGCCTCTGCGTGGCAGAGGTGCCCCGATTGCGATGGGGCTGGGCTTGGAGAAAGCAGACCTTTGGGAGCGCGATTGACGCTCCGATACCGGATAGGTTTTGGCGAAATAGGAGCGCGCAGGCCCGAGGTCAATCAGCGATTGTGCCAGCTACGCGCAGGATCAGAACGGCTTGAGGTAGACCAGCACCACGATCAGTACCAGCAGCAGCCCCGGCACTTCGCCAATCATCCGCAGGGTCTTTTCCGAGAGCGGACGCTCCCCACGGGCCATCTTCTTGGTCTGACCCACCAGCCAGCCGTGATAGCCGGTCAGGATCAGCACCAGCGTCAGCTTGGCATGGAGCCAGCCCGAGCTGAACCAGCCGCCGCCATAGGCCATGCTCAGCCCCAGCACCCAGACGATTATCATGCTGGGGGTGAGGATGATTTTGCGCAGCTTGCCCATCCGGGTCGCCCACTTGGCCTCACCTGCCGAGCCCGGTTCGTGATCGAGCATGTAGATGCACTGGCGCGGCAGCATGAACAGCCCGGCGAGCCAGAACACCATGAAGATCACGTGCCCTGATTTCAGGAACAGGTAGATCGACGAGATAAGCTCCTGCATCGGATCAGCCTCTCAGCGCTGCGAGGAGTTCCTCGACATGCGAAATCGGCGTGAATTGCCCGATCCCGTGGCCGAGGTTGAAAACGTGCGGACGGTCTTCGAAAGCGGCGATGATGGTCTTGACCCGCGCGGCGACCGCCGGGCCGCCAGCTTCGAGCAGCAACGGATCGAAGTTGCCCTGCACCGGCATCCCTTCCGGCAGGCTGGCATGGGCCCAGGCGGGATCGAGCGTCTCGTCGAGGCCAACGGCATCCACACCCGTCTCACGCGCATAGGCAGGCAGCTTCGCGCCTGAACCCTTGGGGAAACCGATGATCGGGGTATCGGCGTGGGTTTCCTTGAGCTTCGCCGTGATCGCGGCATTCGGCGCCACCACCCACTTTTCGAACTGGTCGGGCGCAAGGCTACCCGCCCAGGAATCGAACAGCTGCACCGCCTCCGCGCCCGCATCGATCTGGCCGCGCAGGTAGGTGACGGACACATCGATGATCGCATCGATGATCGCCTGCATATGCGCCGGATCACGGTAAGCGAGCAGCCGCGCCGGGCCCTGATCCTTGGAGCCTTCGCCCGCGATCATGTAGGTCGCGACCGTCCAGGGGCTCCCCGCAAAGCCGAGCATGGTGACTTCGGGGCCGATCATGGCGCGGGTGCGGCGGACGGTTTCGTAGACCGGCTCGAACCGATCGAATGCCGGGACGAACGCATCGAGTCCGACTTCCAGCAGCGTGGGCGCAAGGTGCGGGCCTTCACCGGCAGCAAAGGTCAGCCCCTGCCCCATCGCGTGCGGGACGATCAGGATATCGGAGAACAGGATCGCGCCATCGAACCCGAAGCGCCGGATCGGCTGCACGGTGATCTCGGCCGCAGCCTCGCTGTCGTAAACCAGCTCGAGGAACCCGCCCTTCTCGGCACGAAGTTCGCGATATTCAGGGAGATAGCGCCCGGCTTGGCGCATCAGCCAGACGGGGGCAACGTCCTGACGGACACCTTTGAGCGTATCGAGAAGCGGACCGGGCATAGGGTTCCTATAAACAAATCAAAACAAATTATAAAAGGACTGATGGAGTCTGTTGGCCCTGTGGATAGCGGGAATTACCGGGCCCTGCCGGACTCTCCCCTGTTTCCTGTTGGCCCCAAGCCCCCACCGAATCCGCATGGATTGGACGTCAAGCTGGCTTTATCCCCACTCTTCACAGACTGTCGACAAAACTTGTCCCGTGTGCGCAAATAGCCCGAGGAAAAGGCTGGGAGCGGGCATGAAAAATGCTCCCCAGCTTGTCCACTGCACCCTGCCGTGGTTTATGCGCCCATCTGTCCACAGGCACTCGTGATGAACCGACTCAACCTCCACCTTGTATCGGATTCGACCGGCGAGACGCTGGAAATGATCGCCAAGGCGGCGCTTGCCCAGTTCGATAACCCGAGCGTGAACCGCCACTTCTGGCCGATGGTGCGCTCGTTGCAGCATCTCGACCGGATCGTGCCCGATCTCGCTGCGCATCCGGGGTTGGTGCTCTACACGCTGGTGAACCCCGAGACGAGGAAGCGGCTTGAGGAGCATTGCCGCCATCTCGGCCTGCCGGCCGTCCCGGTGCTTGATCAGGTGACGGCGGCGCTGGAGGCGCAGCTCGGGCAGGAGGCGCATGGCCGCCCCGGCCGTCAGCACATGATGGACGAGAGCTATTTCAAGCGCGTCGACGCGATCCAATACACCATCGCCCATGATGACGGGCTGGCGCATGAGGATTGGGAGGAGGCCGATATCCTGCTGGTGGGAGTCTCGCGCTCTTCAAAAACGCCGACTTCGATCTATCTGGCGAACCGGGGTTACAAGGTGGCGAACATCCCGCTGGTGGTCGAAAGTCCGCCGCCCAAGGCGCTGTTTGGCCTCAGGCACCCGCTGGTGGTGGGGCTGACGACCTCACCCGAACGGCTGGTGCAAATCCGCCGCAACCGCTTGTTATCGCTCAATGAAGCGACCGAGACCGCCTATGTCGACAATGACCGCGTGAAGGCCGAGCTGCAATATGCCCGGCGGATGTTCGGCGATAATGGTTGGCCGGTGATCGACGTCACCCGCCGCTCGATTGAAGAGACGGCGGCGGCGATCATCCGTCTGGCGCAGGAGCGCGAGCGCAAGCCTGCGAGCGAAGGCGGGGTGGGGAAGCCGATATGAGCAAGGTTCTTATCCTCGCCAGCAAATCCGCCTCGCGCCGGGCGATGCTCGATGCGGCTGGTGTCGCTTACGAGAGCATCCCCGCCGATATTGACGAACGCGCGGTCGAGGCGGGGTTGGCTGGTGCCGCGCCTGCCGAAGTGGCTGAAGCACTGGCGGTCGCCAAGGCGGCGGCTGTCGCGGCGCTGCATCCAGAGGCGTTGGTGCTGGGGTCGGACTCGCTGGTGGTCGCGGAGGGTCGTCGGTTCGATAAGCCGCGCACGGCCGAGGAAGCGGGGGAGCATCTGCGGTTCTTCTCGGGCAAGGTGATGGAGCTTCACTCTGCCGCGGCTTTGGTCCGCGATGGGGGCTGCGAATGGAGCCATGCCAGCATCGCGCGCCTGCATGTCCGCGAACTCTCGGATGAATTTATCACGCATTATCTGAAGCTTGAATGGCCCGCTATAAGCCACACCGTTGGCGCGTTCCGGATCGAGGGGCCGGGGGTGCAATTGTTCGAGGCGATCGAAGGCGACCAGTTCACGGTGCTCGGGATGCCGCTCATCCCGTTGCTGACGGCATTGCGCGAGGAAGGAGTGCTGATCGCATGAGCCGCGCCTATGCCGAGGTGATCGGTGATCCGATTGCCCAGTCCAAATCCCCGGCGATCCACGGTTTCTGGCTCGCCAAGCTCGGAATCCAAGCGGACTATCGTGCCTGCTATGTCACGCCTGAAGGCCTCGCCGAATATCTCGCAAGCCGCCGCGGCGATCCGCTGTGGCGCGGGTGCAATGTCACCATGCCGCACAAGCAGGCGGTTATGGAGCTGGTGGGTCGGATCGCGCCGCCTGCGGCTTCGATCGGGGCGGTCAACACGGTGCTACCGAATGACGGTGGCGCACTGACCGGCACCAACACCGATGCAAGCGGGTTCTTGGAGCCGCTCAAGGCTGATCTGGCAGAGACGCACTACTACCGCATGGCCCGTATCATCGGCACCGGCGGCGCGGCCCGTGCGATCATCACCGCGCTGGCCGACAAGGGCTTCACGCTGGTGGTGGCCGGGCGCGATCCGGGCAAGGCGCGGGCGCTGCTCGATGAACTGGCCCCCAAGGGCGAGCATCACGCGATCCCCCTATCGCACTTCGCCAATCCGACCGATTTTGCCTTTGATGACCGCGAAGGGTGCCTCGATCTGGTGATCAATGCCTCATCGCTGGGGATGCAGGGACAGCCCCCCCTCCCCTTCGACTGGAGCCATGCGCCGCCGGGCAGCATCGCCTATGATATCGTCACCGCCCCGCTCGACACGCCGTTCCTGCAAGGTGCGCGCGCCAAGGGCCATCGCACCATTGACGGGCTGTCCATGCTGATCGGACAGGCGGCGACCGCCTTCGAGCATTTCTTCGGCGCCCCGCCCCCGCGCGAACACGACGCCGAATTGCGTGCGCTCCTGACCCGATGACTCGCCCGAAAATCATCGGCCTCACCGGCAGCATCGGCATGGGCAAATCGACCGTCGCGGCGATGTTTGCCGAGGCGGGGATCCCGGTGTTCGACGCCGATGCCGAAGTCCGTGCGATGCAGGGGCCGGGCGGGGAGCTGGTGCCGGCGATTGAAGCCGCCTTCCCCGGATCGACTGGGCCGGAGGGCGTTGATCGCGAACGGCTTGGGGCGCAGGTCTTCGCCGACAAAGCGGCGCTCGCGCGGTTGGAGGCCATCGTCCACCCCGCCGTCGCCGCCAAGCGCGCCGCCTTCCTTGAGCAGCACCACGACAAACGTGCCGTCGTGTTCGACATCCCGCTGCTCTTCGAGAAGGGCGGGCACGAGGCGGTCGACATGATCGTCGTCGTCTCTGCGCCTGAGGCCGTCCAGCGCGCCCGCGTCCTCGCCCGACCGGGTATGACGCCGGAGAAATTTGCCCATATTTTCGGCCTGCAACTCCACGACACCCACAAACGCGACCGCGCGCATCATGTCATCGACACCGGCACCAGCTTGGAAGAAACCCGCGCGCAGGTCGCCGCGCTGATTGCCGCGCTCTGATTGCTGCAATTTGATTGCAAGCACCCCTTGCAAGTGCCCGAACATGGGAGGATAGTCCGCCCAATGCGCGAGATTATCTTCGACACCGAAACCACCGGACTCGATCCCAAGACAGGGGACCGCATGGTGGAAATCGGCTGTATCGAGATGATCGGCCGGGTCGAAACGGGCCGCACCTTTCACGCCTATTTCAACCCAGATCGCGATATGCCGCCCGAGGCTGAGCGGGTGCACGGCCTCAGCGCCGGATTCCTCGCCACCAAGCCGCGTTTTGCCGAAACGGCGGACGCTTTGCTCGAATTTCTCGGCGATTCCGATTTGGTCGCGCACAATGCCGGGTTCGATTTCGGTTTCCTCAACAACGAGTTGGAATTGCTGGGCCGCGCGCCGATCAGCCTTGACCGGATGGTCGATACCGTCGCCCTCGCGCGCAAGAAGCACCCCGGCGCCAAGCTCAGCCTCGATGCGCTGTGCACCCGTTACGGGATCGACCGGAGCCACCGGGTCAAGCACGGCGCGCTGCTCGATGCCGAATTGCTGGCGCAGGTCTATGTCGAACTCACCGGCGGGCGGCAGATCGGGCTCGGCCTCGCGCCGGCCGATTCTGGCGCAGGCCTTGCGGCCCTGCCCACAACCAACGCGCCCTGGCACCGGCCTTCTGCCGACAAGCCCCGGCGCGAACCACGCCTTCATGTTGCCAGCCCGGAGGAGCTGGAACGTCACCGCGCCTTCATCGCCGGAATTGCTGAGGCGATCTGGACGCGGTGAAGCCTCAGCGCGATTCATCGCCTTACATTGGGCTCCTCAACCTGGACGGGAGGACTACACTTCATGGATATTCGGATTTCGGGCCACCAGATGGACACCGGCGCAGCCTTGCAGGAACATGCGGCTGACCGGCTCGGCGCAGTCGTCGACAAGTATTTCGACCGTGCGATCTCCAGCCACGTGACCTTTGGCAAAGCCCCCGCGGGCGCCTTCAGCTGCGACATCGTCACCCACGTGATGCAGGGCCTGATCCTGAAAGCACAAGGCTCGGCCTATGATGCGCATGTCGCCTTCGACGACGCGATGGCCAAGATTGAAAAGCAGCTGCGCCGCTACAAGCGCCGGTTGACCGACCGCCATGAACAGGCCGACCACGCGCGCGGGGAAGAAGAAGCCGCCTACACAATCTTCGCCGTCGAGGAAGACGAGGAAGAGGAAGTGGTGGCCGATGCCCCGCTGGTGATTGCCGAAACCCGCGTCGACATCCCCACCGCCAGCGTTGCGGACGCGGTGATGATGCTCGACCTCAGGAACACCGGAGCGCTGTTCTTCAAAAACGCTGGCACCGGACGGCATAATATGGTTTACCGGCGCGCCGATGGCTCTATCGGATGGGTGGAGCCGAAATAGGGCCTGATGTGGCGGTTGCCGTAAGGGCGAAAGCCGCACGTCAAAGGCTCAGGCGGCGGAAGCAGGAGGGGTTTCGCCCCGACCCGGCGGTGCCTTGAAAAGCATGGCCGGCCCGGATTTTCGCCACCCACGCGCGCTCGCAATCGGGATTTGCACAAGCATGGACGTCAACCTGGCTCTCTCACCGCAGGCGATTGCCTTCGCCCGGCTCGATACCAAGCCCAAGGTGCTGGCCCGAATGGCCCAGCTTCTCAGCTCGGCTTACGGGCTGGATGAAGGCGAGGTGCTGGAAAGTCTCGAAGCGCGGGAAGCCTTGGGCAGCACTGGGTTCGGGCGCGGGGTGGCGATCCCGCATTGCCGCTCGAAGGATATCCGCCGCCCGTCGCTCGCAGTGATCCGGCTCGACACACCGATCGACTTTGCGGCCGCCGACGCGCGCCCGGTGTCGCTGGTGTGCGGATTGGTCTCGCCCGAGAACGCCGGGGCGACGCACCTGCACGCGCTGGCTGCGATCTCGCGCCTGACGCGGGACGAGACGATGCTCCAGATGCTCGCCGATGCGCCTGATACCGATGCAGCCTATGCGCTGCTGACCAACCAATTCCTGCGCACCGCGGCCTGATCCGCGCCGATTTTCCATGCCCGGAAGTGACGGATTTCCTTCGGCGAGTGGGGCCCAGCAGCACTACCGGGCGCTGGAGCGGCTCTATGCCTCGGCCCCGGTCAACGCGAAGTTTGCTAGCAGCCTGAACATTCCGGGTGAGGGGCAGTCGCGGCTGTCCTTCACCGTCACGCCCGAAGATTACCACGCGGCCGGCGCGGCGCATGGGACGATCTATTTCAAGATGCTCGACGATGCGGCCTTCTACGCCGCCAATTCGCTGGTGACTGATCGCTTCTTGCTGACCACCAGCTTCAATCTGTTCTTTTCAAAGCCGGTGCGCGCCGGAACCGTCACCGCTGAAGGTCGCTGGGTCAGTGGTCGTCGCCGGGTGTTCGTCGCCGAAGCGCGGCTGGTGGACGAGGAAGGTGACGAGATCGGACGCGGCACCGGCACCTTCATGCGCAGCCGCATCGCGCTGTCCAGCCTCCCGGGTTATGCCGCTGACGGCCCGTCCGGATTGTGATGTGACAGGTCGGCTCCCCGCGCATCTCGAAGCCAGCGCGATCCTCCGTCTCGCCGAGTCGCAAGGTGGCTATGGCACGGTGCTCGCCAAGGGGGAGCAGGATGCGGGGACGATCCTCTTGGTAATGCTGTGTCGCGGGGAGGCCGCTGTGCTTTACGAAAGGATGCCGCAACGGGATGGTTCGCGCCTTTTTATTGCCACAAAGCAGGAAAACGCTGATAATTCACAGGAATTTGCCGAGTATTTGGCCCGCAGGCGGGCTCAGGACCGGGATATGTGGCTTATTGAGGTGGACATCGCGGATCCCGAACGGTTCGTCGCAGGGTTGAACGATTCGCGTTGACGTAAAGGGCAAGGTGGCTATCGGCCCCGCTCAATTCCTCGCGCAGGCTGGCAGGGCGGCAATTCGGTCGTAACCTACAGCACGCAGACGGGGAGCGGCCGGCAGGCTTCTTTGAACCCCCACATCCCGATTTCATCCGGATAAGGTTCCCGCCTGCGACTGTGCGCGCTCACCGCCCAATTTGTAGATTGAATGCGCCGTAAGACTGCCACGATTGTCGCGATTGCCGGGCTGGCTTTCGCAACCACGATGTTTCCGAGCGGCCGCGATGCCGCCGCACTGGCGCAAGCCGCCACGGATCAGCCCACTCTCCCCGCTTTGGCCGAACAGGTCGAGCTCGTCCCTGAAGCGATCAGCTTCGTCTCCGAGCCGGTGGTGCAACCCCTCCCCGCCGAGACGCCATCGCCGACGCTGACCGAAGCCGGATCGCTCACGGAGCTGGTCGGCATGGTTGATACCGACGCTCCGATGAACGAACAGCTGCGCTGCCTTGCTGGCGCGGTCTATTTCGAAGCCCGCGGTGAGCCGCTGGCGGGCCAGCTGGCTGTGGCGCAGGTGATCATCAACCGCACCGAAGATGGCCGCTTCCCGCGTTCCTATTGCGGCGTTGTCGCCCAGCCGGGTCAATTTTCCTTCATGCGCGGAAGCCGGATGCCCGCCATCCGCACCGGCACCGCCGCGTGGGATCGCGCCGTCGCTGTCGCGCAAATCGCGCATCAGGGTCTGTGGGAATCGGAAGCGGGCAATGCCGTGTTCTTCCACGCCCGCTACGTCCGCCCGAGCTGGAGCCGCACCAAGACGCGGCTGGCGCAGATCGACACGCATATTTTCTATAGATAATCCTCGCCGCGATTCGCCCTTCGGGCGAGCGGCTGCGGGCGGGCCGTCGCCCTTGCGGCCCTGCGGGCCGGGGGCAACCTATTGGTTAGGTCAGCCGCGCAATTTCACCCAAACAGGCGCGTGGTCGCTGGCCTTCTCCCGCCCGCGATGCGCCTTGTCGACGCCGCAGGCTTCCAGCCTGTCCGCGCATTCGGGTGACAGCAGGATGTGGTCGATCCGGAAGCCGTGGTCACGCTGCCAGGCGCCCGCCTGATAGTCCCAATAGGTCCACACACCCCCGCGCGGATTGTGGGTGCGCAGCGCGTCCGTCCACCCATCGGTGAGGAAGCGCGCATAGGCGGCGCGCGATTCGGGTTGCATCAGCGCATCACCCGCCATCGCTTTCACAGACCAGACATCGTCATCCTCGGGAATCACGTTGAAATCGCCGAGCACCACGGCAGGCACTTCCTCCGCCCAGATTTCGGCCATCCGCGCACGCAGCTTGTCCATCCACGCCAGCTTGTAGGTGAATTTTGGCCCCGGATGCGGGTTGCCGTTGGGCAAGTAGAGGCATGCGACGCGCACACCGCTGACGTCCGCTTCGAGATAGCGCGCCTGTTCCTCGTCGCCCTCGTTCGGGCCCGGGATGCCGAGACCGCGCTGCACTTCGGTAAGGGTGTAGCCCGCAGCCGTGTCGACCAGGATGGCGACCCCGTTGAAGCTCTTCTGCCCGTGCCAGATCGCGGAATAGCCCAGCGCCTCGATATCAGCGGCGGGGAAGCCATCGTCCTGCGATTTGATCTCCTGCAAGCAGGCGACCGCCGGGCGGGTTTCTTCCAGCCATTCGAGCAAGCGCGGCAGGCGCGCCTTGATACCATTGATGTTGAAGGTGGCGATTTTCATGGCCGCTCTGATGCCTCAAAGCGCCGCGCGGGTCTAACCTAAATCCCGAAACTCGCCCCGCAGCCGCAGCCGGCGGCCGCTTGCGGGTTTTCGACCTTGAAGGCCGCGCCGCCGAGCGATTCGACGAAATCGACCGTGCTGCCCGCGATTAGATCCAGGCTGACGGAATCGACCACCAGTTTCACGCCATCGGTTTCCGAGATGGAGTCGTCAGCCTCGGGCCCATCGGCCAAGTCGAACTTGTATTGGAAGCCCGAACAGCCCCCGCCTTCCACAGCCAGCCGCAGGATCGCGGGGCGCGATTGCTTGCTGGCGATCAGCGCGACGCGCTTGGCGGCGGACGGGGTGAGGATCAGGGGCGCGGCGGTCATGGCTCTCATTTAGGGCGCGCAGGCGCGTTCCTCAAGCGGTCACACCGCCTGAATGTAATTGCGCAGCGCTTCGGCTTCGTGCTGCACCTCGTCCATCTTGTGCTTCACGAGGTCGCCAATCGAGATGAAGGCGATCAATTGTCCCCCCTCGACCACCGGAAAGTGGCGGAAGCGGCGGCGGGTCATCAGGCTCAGCGCATCGTCGATCGTCGTGGCTGGCTCTACGGTAATCGCGGGCGATGTCATGATTTGCTCGACCGGCAAATCGAGGCACGCCCCGCCATGGTCGGCAAGGCGATAGATCACATCGCGTTCCGACACGATGCCGACCACCTTGCCATCACGCAGGACCGGCAGCGCACCGATGCGCCGGGTGGCCAGAATGGCAACCGCATGGCTCACCGGGGTGGTGACGTCGCAGGCGATGATGTCGGATGAGCCGCGATGGGCGATGATTCGAGCAATGGTCATAACGACTCCCTCTCTCTCAGACAGGGAAGGTGCCATGATCGCGGCCAAAAAGCGAATCCGCGTCAGCACTCGTCTTGCACCGCACGTATCAGCCCTTGCAGCTTTCGCGCGTTGCCAAGCGGGCAGCGGCACGCCATGTCGGGCGCATGACGCGCAAATCCCCGCTCGACGATCCTGTGAACGCCGCCCACGCCTGGGCGCGGTATCGGCAGATCATGAAGGTTCTGCTGGCCGCGACCATATTGACTGTGGCCATCGCGATGGGCCTGCTATTTGCCTATAACGGCATGATTTCGGTGCATTTCTACATCGCCGTGGCGCTGGGGATCAGCCTCACCATGCTGCTGGGCGGCGGGCTGATGGGGCTGGTGTTTCTCAGCAACGGCACGGGGCACGACGAATCGGTCGACAATCAGCTGCCCGGCAAGGACGAGTTCTGGTCGCCGAAAGATGATTAGGAGGGCGGGTTGAGGCGGAAGTCCTCGACCGGCACTCCCCCCACCAGATGCTCCTGAATAATCCGTTCGAGCACCTTGTGGCTGCATGAATGGTACCACACCCCGTCCGGCCATACGACCGCGACCGGCCCTGCCGCACAGATTTGCAGGCAATCGGCCTTGGAGCGCTGCACGCCCCCGCCCGCGCCGCGCTTGCTTTCTTCTGTGCGCTCCGGGCCGACGAGGCCAAGTTCCTTCAGACGTGACTTCAGGAAGCCCCACGCCTCCTCGCCGTCCTTGCGCGAACAGCACTTCTGCTTGTCCGATACCGAACACAGCATGATGTGCCGGGTGATCTGCGTCCCCTTGGCCGGATCGCCATAATGCTTGGCGAGCGCGGTTTGCGCCGAGAGCAGTTCCTGACGGCTCACTTCGCGGCCTCCGCCTTCAACCAGCGATCCAGCCACGCGAACACGGTGCTGTGCCATTGCAGCGAGTTCTTCGCGCCCAGCACCCAGTGGTTTTCATCCGGGAAGACCAGCAATTGCGAGGGGATGCCGCGTTCCTGCAAGGCGGTGAAGCTCATCAGGCCCTGGCTGTAGGACACACGGAAGTCCTTTTCGCCGGTGACGACCAGCATCGGGGTTTTCCACTTGGCGACGTGGTTGGAAGGATTCCACTTTTCGTAGGTCTCGCGCGCTTCATCATACGATCCGCCGAAGTCCCAGCGGGGGAACCACAGTTCCTCGGTCGAATAATACATGCTGCGCATATCGAACAGGCCGTCGTGCTGGACGATACACTTGAAGCGATCGGGCCATTGTCCGGCGATCCAGTTCACCATGTAACCGCCATAGCTCGCGCCCATTGCGCAGGCGCGGTCGCCGTCGATCTGGGTATCGAGCTTGAGCGCGGCGTCGAGGCCCTTCTGCAAGTCCTCCAGCGGCCCGCCGCCCCAGTCCTTGTTGATCGCGTCGGTGAAGGCCTGCCCGTATCCGGTGCTCCCGTGGAAATCGACCGAGATCACGGCGTAGCCCTGCGAGGCGGTGACGCGCGGGTTCCAGCGGTTCGACCAGCTGTCGTTGTAGCTGCCCTGCGGCCCGCCGTGGATATAGAGCAGCGCCGGGATCGGCCCGGTCTGATCCGCAAGCCGCGTAATCTGACCCCACACCGTGTCGCCATTGGCGCCTTTGAAGCTGAAGCGGCGGGTGACGATGCTGGCAAGGCCGCCCATCCGCGTGGTCGCCACATCGGTCAGCGGGCGGGCCTGGCCCATGCCGTCCGAAAGATAAAGCTCAGCCGGTTGCCCGAGCGAATCGCGGGTGAATAGCGCCCGGCCACCAGGCAGCGGCACGAGATTGGCGATATGCGCCTCGTTCCCGGCCATCAGGTTCAATTCGGTGACCTTGCCGGTCTTAGGGTCGATGTTGAAGGCCGGGGTGTCGAGCACCTTTTGCGCGGTGGCGATCAGATGCTTGCCATCGGCGCTCCAAGCAAGGCTGCCGAAGCTGAGGTCGGTGTCCTTGGTCAGATTGCGCATCTGCCCGGTCTTAAGATCGAGCAGCTGCACCGCCAGCTTGTCAGCCTCATAGGTCGGACGCTCCATCGCCAGCCATGCGAGATAGTGGCCATCGGGCGAGACGACGGGGGTGGTGTCGGTCGCCTTGTTGTTCCCGGTCAACAGCTTCGGCGCGCTGCCGGAAAGGTCGGCGGCGTAAATGTCGAGATTGGTCGAGGTCGGCTCGTCCGCGTTCGAAAGGCGCGCGGTGAAATAGAGCGCGCTGCCATCGGGGGTGAAGGCGATTTCCTCGGCCCCGCCAAACGGCATGGTGGGGGTGTCGGCGGTGATGCCAGTGGCGGGATCGGTGCCGTCGACCGGAACGCCTTCGCCTTGCGCGACGCCATTCTTCAGCGGGAAGGTGAAGATGCGGTTGGGGGTGCCCGGCGTTGCCCAGCGGTCCCAGTGGCGCACGAAGCCATCCTTGGCGTCATACAGCCGTCCGGTGCCTGGGCCGGGGAGGTGCTGCGGCTTGGCATCCGCGCAGCCGAAGGTCGGGCAATCGCGCGCGACTTCGCCCCACAGGGCGATGGCAGTGCCATTGGGGGCGAGCTTGAACCCGGCAATGGCGGAATGGGGTGCGTCCGCGACGATCTGCGGGGTGCCAACCGTCCCATCCTTTGCCAGCGTCACCCGCCACACACGGCTACGCTGCGGCGCGCCTGCTTCGGGATGCGCGCTGCTCAGGAAATAGAGCTGGCCGTCCGAGCCGAAGGCGAGATCGCTGCCCTTGAGCGGGAGCGTCAGCGCAGTCGGCGCGGCGCCCGGCGTGCTCAGATCGAGCAGATAGTGGGCGGGGCTGCGCGACAGGCTCTCGGGATCGGTGACGGTGACACTGTAGACCGCCAGCGTGCCTGCGGCATTGACTACCGGCGCACCCAGACGCGGCAGGGTGACGAGATCCGCAGCGCTCATCGGCGGTGCGGTGAGGCCCGGGATGGTGGCGGTGTCCTGCGCGGCAAGCGGCGCGGCGATAAGGGCGGCGGCGATGACAGCGCCGAAAGCAGTGAGGTTACGCATGGCGGCGGGATTAGCCCGCCTTTGCCGATCCGGCTAGCCTTTGGGCGCCAGTATCAGCGGCGCTTGCCGACGATCCGGGCGATTTCCGCCTGCACGAGGCTTTCGACCATCGTGGGCAGGTTGGCTTCGAGCCATTCCGCCAGCATCGGGCGCAGCAATTCGCGGGTCAGGCCTTCGAGCGAGGTTTCGCCCGAGCGCACGATCTGCGGCCTTGCGCCGGGCTCCGCCAGCATCGCCAACGCGGCAAGGTTTTCCTGCATCGCATCGCGCACCGTCTCGGCAATCAGCGGGGTTTCGTCCGCCTGTTCGAGCGGCAGCGCCGAAGGCTCGGCCTGATATTCCATTTCGGACAGATCGAGCACTTCGTCGGTCGGTTCTGCGGCATCGCGCACCTGATGGGTGCGAGCGAGCGGAGCGGGCTCAGCCGAATCGTCTTCGGACACCAGCATCCGCCGACGCCGGGCTTCCAGCGCACCGACGCGGTTATCGCGCGCGATCACTTTCTTGATCGATTCAAGGATTTCTTCGACCGAAGCTTCGTTATCCTGCGCCATTTATCGCCCCGTCGTCATACCGCCTAGCCCGTCCCGAATCGGGATCGCACTCACTCACCGGGCAGCAATTGCGGGCCGATTGTTGCGTTGGCGGGGGGAATGTCAACGGTTCTGGTCGATTTCGCTTCAGCCTTGGGGTCGCGGTCCCAGTCCCACATCTTGCTGCTGACCCGGTCGGCGTTGATTTGCGGGTCGTAGAGCACACCGGCATCAAGGTTGAGATCGCGCGCTTCGGCCCGGCCCATCAGGGCGAGCAGGTTGAAGCCTGCGACATAGGCATTGCGCCGCGCGGTCACCAATTGCGCGCGGGCGTTGACCAACTCCTGTTCGGCGTTGAGCACGTCGAGAATCTGGCGGTTGCCGATCGAGTTTTCCGCACGCACGCCTTCAAGGCTGAGCTCGGCGGCTTCGACGGCGGACTGCGCGCTCTTGATGATGGCGCCCGCGGCCAGCCAATTGGAATAGGTCGCGCGGGTTTCGGCGATGATCTGCCGCTCGGCCGCGATCACATCTTCGAGCGCGGCGGATTCGCGTGCGCCAGCCTGACGCTTTTGCGCGGCGGGCAGCCCGCCTTGGAACAGCGGGATCGTCACCCGCACACCGGCATTGGCGGTCTTTTCGCTTTGGGCGAAGTCGGACGAAACCGGGCCGCCCAACGTGCCGAAGAAGTCGCTGTAATCGCCGTTGACGAACACATTGACCGACGGCAACCGGCCACTCCCGGCCGCCTTGGTGTCGAACCCGGCGGCCTGTGCGCGCTGCTTGGCCGCATCAAGGTTGGGGTTGTTCTCCAGCGCAGCGACAATGGCGTCGCCCACAGTATCAGGCAGGCCGGGCAGCGGCGGCGGGGCTTCGAGCTCGCCGGGCTCGTTGCCGACCAGCCGGATATAGGTTTCCCGCGCGGCGATCAGGTTGGCCTCGGCCCCTTGCAAATCGCCTTCCGCCACCGCGAGGCGCGAGCGTGACTGTGCGACGTCAGTGATGGTCAGATCGCCGATCTGGAACCGGTCACTGGTCGCCTCCAGATTGGTGCGCAGTACGGCGACATTGTTGCGCGCCAGCGCCACCAGCGCCTCGGTCCGCAGCACATCCATGTAAGATGCGACGACCTGGCTGAAGATCGTGCTTTCGGTGTTGCGCAGATCGGCTTGCCCGGCTTCAACCCGTTCCTTGGCAGCTGCGATCCCGTTACGCACCGCGCCGCCCGAATAGACCGGCACCAACAGCTGCGCATTCACGCCGAGGTTGCGTTCTGGCGCGGTGAATGAGTTCGCCGATTGCTGGATGAACTCGATATGCGTCGCTGTGACCGCGACCGAGGGCAGGCCCTGCGCGCGGTTGATCGGCACGCCTTCGTCGATCGCGCGCTGGGTCGCGCGGGCGGATTCGAGCGTCGGGTTGGTGGTGTAAGCCGCTGCCAGCGCATCACGCAGGTTATCGGCCTGCGCGGGCGCGGCCATAGCGGCAAGCGCCAGCAGGCTGCCCGAACCGGCCCAGATCAGTGAGGCGGGCTTGCGGTTCACGCGAAGGTCCAGGTCTTGGGCGCGTCGAAGGCGTGGAGGACGGGGATGCCGAGATCCTCGACCGGTTGGAGGTTGACCTTGCCGGCGACCTTGCGG
This sequence comes from uncultured Erythrobacter sp., assembly GCF_958304185.1. NCBI lineage: Bacteria > Pseudomonadati > Pseudomonadota > Alphaproteobacteria > Sphingomonadales > Erythrobacteraceae > Erythrobacter > uncultured Erythrobacter sp. The sequence goes on along the minus strand of NZ_OY284433.1, from coordinate 2,040,322 downwards.
CCCGTGGCTAGCCGCGTGACCTGCCGCAGCACGAGGCCAGTCACGATCCGGCCTTCATCGGTGAGCTGGGCAGCGAGGGCATCGGGCAATTGCTCGATCGCGCCATCAATCACGATCAGCGAATAGGCGCCGGTGCCACCTGCGTTCACCGCCTCTGCGGCGCTGATCTCATGCAGTTCAGCCACCAGCGGGCGCAGCAGCGCGGCGAGGTAATCGGTGCCGCCGCCGACCACCAGCACGCGGTCATTCGGCATCGGCGCGGCTTCGAGCAGCAGCTTGCCATAGAACAGGGGTGCGGCGAGGTGGCCAGCATCACCCAGCATCACCGCACGGTCGATATAGGCCTGAGCCGCCTTGTCCGCGGGGAGGAAATCCTCACGCGGGACAGCGATCATGCGCGCCAGCACATATTCCTCGTTCACCCCGCTGGTGCGCAGCTGGCTGTCGATCATGGCGCGGCGCGCAAGATGAGTATCGGGCAAAGTCGTGGTCATGGTGTTCATCGTCTCTCGGGCTAACTGTATTAGTGACGCAATACAGTCCGTCAACCCTCTCCTTAAACGCGCGGGGGCCGTGTTCCAAGGCCTTTGACCTCGCTGGCGCGGAGTGCTTAGGGGAGCGCCGAACCCTTCGGGATTGTATTCGACTTAATGAGGGATGGCTTCGATGAGTGACATGACGGCAGCTGGGCAGGACGTACGGATCGAGACGGATTCGCTGGGCGAAGTGGCGGTTCCGGCGCATGTCCATTGGGGGGCGCAGACGCAGCGCTCGATCGTCAACTTCCCGATCGGCGGCGAGAAGATGCCGCCAGCGCTGGTGCGGGCGCTGGGAATCCAGAAGCTTGCAGCGGCCAAGGCAAACATGAAGCTCGGTGTGCTCGATGCCAAGCTGGGCGAGGCGATTGTCGCCGCCGCGCGTGAAGTGATCGACGGCACGCTCGCCGACCAGTTCCCGCTGGTGGTGTGGCAGACCGGATCGGGCACACAGTCGAACATGAACGCCAACGAGGTGATCGCCAGCCGCGCGAACGAGATGCTGACCGGCCAGCGCGGCGGCAAAAGCCCGGTTCACCCCAATGATCACTGCAATATGGGCCAGTCGTCCAACGACACCTTCCCCACTGCGATGCACATTGCTGCGGCGAGTGAAGCGCTCGATCACCTGATTCCAGCCTTGCAGAAGCTCCACGGCGCGCTCGACGCGAAGGCGCAGGAATTCGCCGACATCGTCAAGATCGGCCGCACCCACTTGCAGGATGCGACTCCGATGACGCTGGGGCAGGAATTCTCAGGCTACGCCAAGCAGGTCGAATACGGCATCGCCCGCGTGCGTGCCGCCCTGCCGCGGGTGCTGGAGCTGGCGCAGGGCGGCACGGCGGTCGGCACCGGCATCAACGCCAAGGTCGGGTTCGACACCGCCTTCGCTGCCGAGGCTGCGGCCGAAACCGGCCACGCCTTCGTCACCGCGCCCAACAAGTTTGAAGCATTGGCCGCGCATGATGCGATGGTGGAGATTTCGGGCGCTTTGAATGTGCTCGCCGTCAGCCTGATGAAGATTGCCAATGATATCCGCCTGCTCGGCTCCGGCCCGCGTTCGGGCCTTGGTGAACTCTCCCTGCCCGCTAACGAGCCGGGTTCGTCAATCATGCCGGGCAAGGTCAACCCGACCCAGTGCGAAGCGATGACGATGGTCGCGGCCCAAGTGATGGGCAATCACATGACCGTGACCGTCGCCGGATCGCACGGGCATCTCGAACTCAACGTGTTCAAGCCGGTGATCATCTACAACGTGCTGCAATCGATGAAGCTGCTGGGCGATGCCAGCCATGCCTTCACCGACAATTGCGTGGTCGGGATCGAAGCGAACATGGATCGCATCACCCAGCTGCTCAACGAAAGCCTGATGCTGGTGACGGCCCTGAACCCGCATATCGGGTACGACAACGCCGCCAAGATCGCCAAGAAGGCGCACGGCGAAGGCACCACGCTGAAGGCGGCGGCGCTGGCGCTGGGCCTCCTCACCGAGGAGCAGTTTGCCGAGTGGGTGGTGCCGGCGGACATGATTCGTCCCCGGGATTGAGGCCACGACCGAGCATCGCAAGTCGTTCGGCGTGTCTGAACAGCCGTTCATAATTCGACCAAGACCTGACCCCGCCCGACAATAAGCGCCAGTGCCAGTGGCGCTGAGCGGGCGGGGGCGTTATCGCTGGCCGTCACAATGGCAACGAACCCGACCAGCGACGCAGTGCTTGATCCGCCCGCCCCCACCGTGTCTTTCCGCACGGTGCTGTTTTCGATGGTGGTGCTGTGGGCGACCTACTTTGCGCTCACCACGGTCCGCGCGCTGGTGATGGATTTCGGCCTCCAGTTCGAACTCGGCTGGCGGCGGCTTTTGGTCACGGGGGTTGGCGTCCTGCTGACGCTGGTGCTGTGGCTGCTGCTACGCCTGTTCGATAATCGGCCCTTGTGGCTCAAGATCTCGGGCGCGATTGTGCTGGCGATGCCGGTGGCCTTGGCGATCGGGCAGGTGAATTACGTTGTCTTCAAGGACATGGAATTCGCCCAGCGACAGGCCTATGCCGAACGGTACAACCTCAATCTGCGGCGCGACGAATCCGGGAATCTGCTGATCGACGTGCCGGTGCGCCGCGCTGATCCTGCGGCGGGCGAGGCCAATGATCAGCCCACCGACTCGCAGAGCGTGCTGATCGAGGAAGCGGAAACCTATGCGGATTTCTGGCGCAAGCTGCTCGACGTCGCGCTGGGGCGGTATTTCCTGCTGCTGGCCTGGGCTTCGACCTATTTTGCCTTGCTCGCTGGCGTCCAGGCGCGCGCGGCGCAGCAGCGTGAAAACAAGTTCCGCTCTGCCGCCAAGGCTGCCGAATTGCTGAGCCTGCGCTATCAGGTGAACCCGCATTTCCTGTTCAACACGCTGAATTCGCTGTCGGCGCTGGTGATGACGGGCAAGGCCGACCGGGCCGAGCGGATGATCCAGACGATCAGCCGCTTCTACCGCCATAGCCTCGCCACTGAACCGACCGCCGATGTTGCCCTGCGCGACGAATTCGATCTGCAAAAGCTCTACCTCGATATCGAAGCGGTGCGTTTCCCGACCCGGCTGGTCTGTGTATTTGATCTGCCGCAGGAGCTTGAGGAAGCGCGGGTGCCGGGGATGATCCTGCAACCGCTGGTCGAAAACTCGGTGAAATACGCCGTTTCGCCGGTGTCGCGCCCCGTGACGATCACGATGGCAGCGCGCGAGGAGTTTGACCGGTTGGTGATCACCGTCAGCGATGATGGCCCCGGCGTGCCGCAGGGGACACCGCATGGCTTCGGCATCGGCCTTGCGAATGTCCGCGACCGGCTCGAGGCCCGCTTCGGCCCCGATATCGGCTTTTCCTCCGCCCCCGTACCGGGTGGCTACCGCACCGAAATCCGCATCCCCCTGACCAGAATGACAGCCCGCCATGCCTGAGACCGACACGGAAACCACTGCGCTGCGCACCCTGATCGTCGATGACGAGCCGCTCGCGGTTGAGCGGGTGCAGGTCATCTGCGCCGAAATCCCCGCCGTCCGCGTGGTCGGCACCGCGAGCGATGGCGCCGCGGCGCTGCGCCTTGCCGAGAAGCTCGAACCCGATCTGGTGCTGCTCGACATGACTATGCCCGAATTGGACGGGCTGGGCGTTGCGCGCCACTTCGCCAATCAGCCGCAATCGCCGGTGGTGATCTTCGTCACCGCGCACGATCACTTCGCGGTCGAGGCCTTCGATCTGGAGGCGGTCGATTACGTGCTGAAGCCCGTCTCGGCCGACCGGCTGGAACGCGCGATCGAGCGTGCGGTCGCCCGCCGCGGCCAGCGCCGCCAGAAGGCGAGCCGCTATCTCGATGAATTGTGGGTGCCGCACCGGTCCGAGCTGCTGCGCATCGCGGTGAGCGAAGTCCACCAGATCGATGCCGAGCGTGACTATGTGCGCTTGCACGTTGGCGGGCCGGAAGCGGGGCGGTCTTATTTGCTGCTCCAGACCATTGCAGGGCTGGAAGAACGGCTCGACCCCGAACAGTTCATCCGCATCCACCGCTCAACCATCTTGCGCCGCGATCATATTCGCGGACTGCGGCACGATGGCCTCGGCGTGTGGTCGGCGGAACTGGTCAACGGCGAGGCGCTGCGCATCGGCCGGACCTATCTCGCCCGCGTCAAGGCGATGGCGGGAAGGTAGTGTTTTCTCGTCGCGCTGAGGCGGGCCGGGGGTCTGCTCCACCGAAGGTGGTCCAAAAACAAAAAGCGGCCCGAACCCCAGGGACTGGAAGGGTTCGGGCCGTATCGACTGCGCCTTGAGGTAAGGCGCAGGATTGCAGCTGCGGTTAGCCGCCGCGCTGCTGTTCGAGTGTCCGGGCGGCAACCTGTTGTTTGGCGTCGGTGCGCGCCTTGGCGAGGCAGGCGAGGGCGTCCTTGCTCATCACCCGCGAACCGGTGGTCAGGCTGGTGGTGCGGCATACCTGGCGCACAGCCTTTTCGACGCGCTTGTCGAGGATCTTCTGACCTTTCGCTGTGCCGAGATCGATGTCCGAAGTGCTGACCCGGATCGTCGTCTTCTGGATGTCACCGGCCAGCGCCGGGCTGATCGCCGCGCCGGCAAGGCCAAGCGCGGCAAGGGCATGAGTGAGTGTTTTCGCAAGGGGTTTCATGTTTCATCTCCTCCATCTCGCAGGGGCCTGAGATCGGGCGGGGGTCCGATCCGGCGGGGTGCCAAGCGCCCTGCTGAAACCCCTGATACGCCGCCTTCCTGCCGCCTGCATTCGGCCTTCGATCAACCCGTGTACCGCCGTCGACAGACGCGGCGGCCCGATGACCAATGGTGCTGTTGGCGGGACAAATGGCGGTTCCCAATCGACCAGCGCAGCGCCATAGTGTTGCGATGGGTTCGGCCACCATCATCATCTTTCTGCTGGGAATCGGAAACTTCGCGATCAATCGCGCTGTGTTCGCAAGCGGCCACCCGCTGTTCGCACGCCTGCCGCAGGTCAGCCAGACACTGGGCAGCCGCGCTGCATTGGTGAGCGAATTTGCGGTGCTGTTCTTCGCGCTGCTGCTCTCGGTCGAGGGCTGGCCGGGCTATGCCTGGGCCTATGCCGCCTACACCTTTTTCAATGCCGGTGCCGCTTGGTTGATCCTGAGCGGGCGGGTATAGCGCCCAAGCCGGGGGCGCCGGAGCACAAACGACAATGGATACGCACACCCCCTGCTGGCTCGTGGTCAACCCTGCAAGCGGGAGCAATGACCAGACCTCTGCCGAAACGCTCACCGCCGCGTTGACAGCGCGGGGCTGGCCGGTCGAGCGGGTGGTGGCCTTTCCCGACGATCCCCTGCCCGATGCCGCCGCGCTGGATGCGGCCGGGATCGCGCATGTGGTGATCTACACTGGCGACGGCACCATGAACACGCTGATCAATCAGCTGTCGGGTTGGGGCGGCACGGTGCTGGTGCTGCCGGGCGGAACGATGAACCTGCTCCCACTGCGGCTTCACCGGACGACAGACCTCGACACGATCCTCGATATTGTTGCGGGCGGCGGTGCGCGAGCGCGGCGGCTGGACTGCGTGCGTTGCGAGGCCGGGCTGGCGCTGGCGGGGCTGCTGGTCGGGCCGGGCACCGCATGGAGCCGGGTGCGCGAATCGATGCGCAGGCGCGATATTGCGGACATAGCGAAGGAAACGGTCGAGGCGCTGCGCCACACCACCACCGGGGCAGGCGTCATGCTGGCCGACAGCCGCCTATCGCGCGACGGCGGCTATCCGCTCGTCGAACTGACCCCCGGCGAGCACGGTGTGCAGATCGACGGATACTTCGCCGAGGCCGCACTCGACTATGCCGGGCAGGCCTGGGCCTTGGTGCGCCGCCGCTTCCGCGAAGGGCCGCACGACCGGCTCGGGATCGCTGACAGCATTACGCTCGTCAGCGCCGATGGCGGCCCGCTGGCCTGCCTGATCGACGGTGAGCCGAGCGAATGCCCCTCCGGTTCGCGATTCTCGGTCGAACCATGCGGAGTGGATCTGCTGGCGACATCGCATGAGCTCTGACCGGCTGCGTCTGTTCCACCTCTCCGACATCCACTTCGGGCTGGAGGACCGCGATGCGCTGGCATGGGTGCGCGACGAGATCGCTGCAAAGCGCCCCGCTGCCGTAGTAATCACAGGCGATCATACCATGCGCGCGCGCCATCACGAATTCGCCGCCGCAACCCGCTGGATCACCGCGCTCGACGTTCCGGTGACGATCAGCATCGGCAATCACGATATGCCCTATTTCAACCTGATCGAGCGCTTTTTCGATCCCTACAAACGGTTCGAGGGGATGAAATCGCTGGTTGAACGCGAAATCGACCTCGCGGGGCTGGCGATCGTGCCGCTCAAGACTGTGCGGCGCTGGCAGCCGCGCATGAACTGGTCGAAAGGCTGGGTGACCGCCCCGGCGCTGGCCGATTGCCTCGCTGCGCTCGACCGGCTGCCTGCCGGAACGCGGGCGCTGGTGGCGGTGCACCACCCGCTGCGCGAGGCCGGAACGCACGGCACGGCGCTGACTCGCGGGGGCGAGAATGCCCTGCGCGAACTCGCGCGGCGCAATGTGCTCGGCGTGCTGTCGGGCCATGTCCATGACGCGTTCGACATCGCCGAGCCGACCAGCGAAGGCCCCGTCCGGATGATCGGTGCGGGAACGCTGTCGCAGCGCACCCGCTCGACCCCGCCCAGCTTCAACGAGTTGACGTGGGACGGCGTGCGGCTGGAGGTGGCGGTGCGCAATCTCGAAGGTGTGCCGACGCGCGACATGCTGATCGAGGATGTCCCCGAGGATGCCACCCCGCCGCGCACGCCGGGCGAACCGGTCGCGCCGGTCGATCGTGTCCCCCCGGTCGATCCGTCGGTGCATTGATCCGCGCGCATCGGTAACATTTCGGGGCTGCGCCTTAACCTTTTCCCTAGGATTGGCCTTAAGGTTTTGTTGGTCAAATCGCGGATGCAGGCTGGGACGGTATGCATCCGCTGGTCCTTTCCTGCCTGCCCTGTTCAACCGACGGCTGCTTGGGGCAAGTCTCCCCCCGGTGCGGCTGGTGCGACGAAGGGAATGGCGATGGATTTGATCAAGGCGATGACCTTCGGCGCGATCCTGTCTGCGATCATTGCGCTGGTGATCGGCTCACAAGGATCGAGCGCCGGTCCGCTGGCGATTCATGCGGTGCACTTCGCAGATGCCAAAATGTACTGGTCGTGGCCGATATTCCTATCGGCGAGCGGGCTGACCTTCGGGATCTCGCTGCTGCAACGCTGAGCGCCCGAGTCCCCCGGGCGGCAAAAGAAAAGGGCGGCTCCCTTGCGGGGCCGCCCTTTTTCGTATCCCTTGCGGGAAGAGCTTAACGCTTCGAGAACTGGAAGCTGCGGCGGGCCTTGGCCTTGCCGTACTTCTTACGCTCGACCACGCGGCTGTCGCGGGTGAGGAAGCCTTCAGCCTTCACGGCGGAGCGCAATTCCGGCTCGTACTTGGTCAGCGCCTGGGCGATGCCGTGCTTCACAGCGCCGGCCTGACCCGACAACCCGCCACCGCGCACGGTGCAGATCACATCGTACTGGCCGCTGCGGTCCGTGATGGTGAAGGGCTGGTTGATCACCAGACGCAGGGTCGGACGCGCGAAGTAGGTTTCCTGATCGCGGCCGTTGATGGTGATCTTGCCGGTGCCCGGCTTGACCCACACGCGGGCAACCGCATCCTTGCGGCGGCCGGTGGCGTAGGAACGGCCCTGCGCGTCGATTTCGCGATCACGCAGCGGCATGGCAACGCGAGCGATTTCAGCAGCGTCGCCCTGCGGCACGCCAGCGGCGATGTCCTTCAGATCGGCGAGATCCGAGACGGTGGTGGTTTCATCGGACATTATGCGGCCACCTTGTTCTTGCGGTTCATGGAAGCGACGTCGAGCACCTGCGGCTTTTGGCCGTCATGCGGGTGTTCGGTGCCGACATAGAGGTGCAGCGCACGCATCTGATCACGGCCGAGCGGGCCGCGCGGGATCATCCGCTCGATCGCCTTTTCAAGCACACGCTCGGGGAAACGACCGCCGAGCACCTTGGCCGGGGTGGTTTCCTTGATGCCGCCGGGGTGACCGGTGTGCTTGTAATAGATCTTGTTGCCCATCTTGTTGCCGGTGAACTTCACCTTCTCAACGTTGATGATGATCACGTGATCACCGCAATCGACGTGCGGGGTGTAGGTCGGCTTGGTCTTGCCGCGCAGGATGTTGGCGACGATCGCGGCGAGGCGACCGACGACGAGACCGTCGGCGTCGATGATGTGCCAGTTCTTTTCGACCTCGGCCGGTTTGATCGACCGGGTCTGCTTGCTGAGCGCCTTCATGGCATGTGTCCTTGGTTCGAAACTGTTCTGCCGGCAAATGTCCGGGAGAATCGCCCCCACACGGCACACGGCCGGGCGGAGAAGTGGGGCGCAAATGTCGCCGACCCCCGTGAAAGTCAAGCAAAAGCGCCATTTCGCAATGCGGTAAAATAATACCGCTAGCTGGAAACGGCTCCGGTCAGCCATGCGAGCGTTGCCGGATGGGCCTCATCGACCCGCCAACCAAGAATGGCGGGCGTATCGTAGGGATGCAGCTCGCCGACCCGCTCAATCACGTCCTCCAGCCGCTCGGCGACGGTTTTGAACAGCACCGGGGTCTCGGTGCCCGATGCGCGGGCGCCCTCCCACACGAAGCGGGATTCAATCGTGCCGAGGATATTGGCGCAGGCGATCAGCCCTTCATCGAGCAGCGCGTCGGCAGCGGCGCGGGCGCTTTCAACGTCGGGGAAGGGGCACCACACCAGCGCGGCGGCCATCAGGCGGCAGCTCCGCCCCGCCGTGCGATGCCGTTGCAGTGCATCGCCCACACGGTCGCGGCGACCGTCAGCGCGCCGACCAGTTGGTGCGCAGCGGCGATCCACAGGGAGACCCCGCTCATCACGGTCGCAATCCCCAGCAGCACCATCGTCCCAAACGCAGTGTGCACCGCGATGCTCGCGAACCGATCCGTCTTGCGCACCGCCCGCCCCAGCCACACCAGCGCCGCGACGGCCACCCATGCCCACCAGCGGTGGAGGAAATGGAGCAGGAAGGGATCATGCGTAAGCGTCCACAGCGCGCCTTGCGACCAGTCGACCTCGGGCAGCAGCTGCCCGTTCATCAGCGGCCAGTCATTGGCGGCGAGGCCCGCGTTAAGCCCCGCGACCCAGGCACCAAGCAATAGCTGGACGAACAAGACGGCCGCAACCAGCGCCGCGCCTGCCGTCAGCGGCGCCGGCCCTGCGGCAGGATCGCCGGCGAGCAGGCGCAAATCGCGCGACGTCCACACCAGCCCCGCCAGCAGGAACAGCGCCGTCAGCAAATGCGCTGACAGGCGGAAATGGCTCACATCGGTCAGATCGGTATTCCCGACGCCCGAGGACACCATGTACCACCCCAGCGCCCCCTGCCCGAGGATCAGCGTGAACATCGCCGCCAGCCGCCAGCCATATCCCGCCGGGATCGCCCGCCGCGCGGCAAATACGATCAGCGGCAACAGATAAGCAAGCCCGATCACCCGTCCAAGGATGCGGTGGAACCATTCCCAGAAGAAGATGAACTTGAATGCGGCCAGATCCATCCCCGCCGGGCCGCTTTCCATCCGGAATTCGGCGGTAAGCCGATACTTGGCGAATTCGGCCTGCCATGCCGCCTCGTTCAAAGGGGGGAGGATGCCGCTGACCACGTTCCATTCGGTGATCGAAAGGCCGCTCTCTGTCAGCCGGGTAATCCCGCCGACGACCACGATGCCCACCACCAGCAGCGCCACCAGCTCCAGCCAGCGCGCAATCGCCAGGGGCCGGGCGCGGGTGTGCGGGGCGGGTTTGAACAGGTTCGACACGGAGGCGGAGGTGGCCATGGTGGCTCGCTCTTTGTGCTGCGCGCTGCGCCAGTGCAAGCCTGTTCGGCGCAAATGCAAATGCTCTGCGCGCAAGTCCGCCTTGCACAATGTAACAACATTACATATGTGCGGCTGAGATCATGCCCCACAATGCGCTTCCCCCTGCGAGTCGGACCTCGCTCCGTCGCCGACTCGATCAGCTCGGGATCGGATTGGCGGGCCTGTGCGCGATTCATTGCCTCGCGACGCTGTTCCTGGTCTCGGCGCTGGGTCTTGGCGGGCATTTCCTGCTGGAGGAGAACATCCACCGTATCGGCCTCGCCGTTGCGGTTGCGGTGGCGACGGCGGCAATCGGCTGGGGCCTGCTGCGCCACGGGCGGATGCTGCCGTTCCTCGTCGCGGTGGTCGGTCTGGTGCTGATGGCAGCCGCGCTGGTGGTGCCGCATGGGACCAATGAATTCCTGCTGACGCTGGTGGGTGTGGCGCTGGTTTCGGTCGGCCATGTGCTGAACCTGCGCGCCGCGCGCTGACGCTCCAATCCAAACGCAGCCTCTCAAAACACTTGGGTTGCAGCCTCGGCCTGAGCGCCTATGTCCCGTCCCATGACGAAGAGCCTTACCCTGAATGGCGCGCCGCACCGTTCCGCCGCCACCACCATCGCCGATCTGGTCCGCGAACTCGACCTTGCGCCCGAGAAGGTCGCGGTGGAACGCAATGGCGAAATCGTCCCGCGCTCGACGCTGGGTGACGCGCCGCTGGCGGATGGCGACAGGCTGGAAATCGTGCACTTCGTTGGCGGGGGCGATCATGCCGCAGATACCTGGACGGTCGCGGGTCGCACCTTCACCTCGCGGCTGATCGTCGGCACCGGCAAGTACAAGAGCTTCGAACAGAACGCGGCGGCCGTTGCAGCTTCGGGCGCAGAGATCGTCACCGTGGCGGTGCGGCGCGTGAACGTCAGCGATCCCAAGGCGCCGATGCTGACCGACTTCATTGACCCCAAGAAAATCACCTACCTCCCCAATACCGCAGGCTGCTTCACTGGCGAGGACGCGGTGCGCACTTTGCGGCTGGCGCGTGAGGCGGGGGGCTGGGATCTGGTCAAGCTGGAGGTGCTGGGCGAGGCGCGCACGCTCTATCCCGATATGCGCGAGACGCTGAAGGCGACTGAGGTGTTGGCCAAGGAGGGCTTCTTGCCCATGGTCTACTGCGCCGATGATCCGATTGCGGCGAAGCAGCTTGAGGACGCGGGCGCTGTGGCGATCATGCCGCTCGGCGCGCCGATTGGTTCGGGCCTCGGCATTCAGAACCGGGTGATGATCCGGTTGATCGTTGAAGGCGCGAAAGTGCCGGTGCTGGTCGATGCGGGCGTCGGCACGGCGTCGGACGCGGCAGTCGGCATGGAGCTCGGCTGCGACGGCATCCTGATGAACACCGCCATCGCCGAAGCCAAAGACCCGATCCGCATGGCCCGCGCGATGAAGCTGGCGGTTGAGGCCGGGCGCGAGGCTTATCTCGCAGGCCGCATGGCGCGGCGGATGTATGCCGATCCCTCCTCGCCGCTCGCGGGATTGATCTGAAGGGTTCGCGCCAAGTCGCCAAGTCGCCAAGGGGCCAAGAGGGTAGCCCGCGCCGCAGGCGCAGTCTTTCAACTTGCGCCATAGTCAATGAGAAATGCGGCTTCGCCGCAAGCGCCCCATCTTGGCCCCTTGGCGACTTGGCGCGAACCCACCTGACTACCTAACTATAAATTAACCATGGCGTGCGACGTTCTCCCTGTCTGAAGGAGACACGCGCCATGATGATGCCGATTGCCGAAATGCGGGAGTTTGCCGGGTTCGCTCCGGCCGAACAGCGTTACATCAAGCGCAGCCTCGATATCGGCCTCGCCCGCACCGATGCGTTCCGCCGCTGGGGCCGCAGCGAGAGCGAGAATACCGCGATCCGCCGCCAATATGTCGCCTATCAGGACTTGAAGTCCCTGCGCGCGCTGATCCCGCACGAAGGCACCCCGCAGGAGGTCGAACGCTTCCTCGGCAAGCTGGTTCGGGTGGCCGCCTTCGATCTCGAACAGGAACGGCTCGGGTGCTTTTCCGCCTTCCGGTTCCTGTACGAACGCCTGCTCGGCGCACGCGCGCGGCCCTATCTGCCCGCCGCCTTCTGCGCCGCCGCTGCGCTGCCTTCGATCCGCCCGGAGCGCCGCAAGCTGCTGCTGCAATCCTTAAGCGAAGCCGCGGCAACTGCGCCGGGCTGGTCGGAGCGCGAGCCGGGGTTCCTTCCCGAATATGTGGACGACTTCGAAGCGGCCTGAGTCTAGACGTGGCGGGATGGAGACGCCCTCCCCTTACCACCCCCCGGTCAAACGCTCGTTGAGCATCGCGGGCCACCAGACCTCGATCAGCCTTGAACCGCTGTTCTGGGAGATGCTGAAAGCCGCCGCCCTGCGCGAGGGGTTGGCAATTGCCGCGCTGGTCGCCCGCATCGATGCCGAGCGGATCAAGTCACCCACACCTCCGGGGCTGGCCAGTGCGATTCGGGTGTGGTTGGTGGTGAACAGCCCCCTTCCTTGAGGGAGGGGAGCAAAGGCTCAATCGTCCACCCGTTCGATATCCGCGCCCACCAGCTGGAGCTTTTCCTCCAGCCGCTCATACCCGCGATCAAGGTGATAGAGCCGCCGCACGGTCGTCTCACCCTCAGCCGCCAGCGCTGCGATCACGAGGCTCATCGAGGCGCGCAGGTCGGTTGCCATGACTTCGGCGCCGGTCAGGCGGTCGACGCCCTTGACGATCGCGGTGCGGCCCTCGGTGGTGATGTCCGCGCCCATCCGCGCCAGTTCGGGCACGTGCATGAAGCGGTTTTCGAAGATCGTCTCCTTCAACACGCTCGCGCCTTCGGCCTTGCACAGAAGGGCCATCAGCTGGGCCTGCATGTCGGTGGCAAGGCCCGGGTAGGGCGCGGTGGTGAGGTTGGTCGCTTTCAGCGCGCCATTCGCGCCCACGGTGATGCTCTTGGCGTCCCATGTCACGTCGCAGCCAATGGCCTGCAAGGCGTGGATCGTCGCCATCATGTCGTCAGCCTTGGCGCCTTCCAAGCGCACTTCGCCCCCGGTGATCGCGGCAGCGCAGGCGTAGGAGCCCGCCTCGATCCGGTCCGGCATCACGCGGTAGGTCGCGCCGTGCAGGCGCTTGACCCCGTGGATGGTGAGGTTGGAGGTACCGATCCCTTCGATCTCCGCGCCCATCGCGACGAGCATATTGCACAGATCGACGATCTCCGGCTCACGCGCGGCGTTGAACAACCGGCTGGTGCCGTTCGCCAGCACCGCGGCCATCAGCGCATTCTCGGTCGCGCCGACGCTGACCACCGGGAAGTCGAAGTCCCCGCCCGGCATCCCGCCATCAGGCTGGATCGCGCGGACATAGCCCGCCGCCAGCTCGATCTTGGCCCCGAATGCTTCCAATGCCTTCAGGTGCAGGTCGATCGGGCGGTTCCCGATCGCGCAGCCGCCCGGCATTGACACAGTCGCCTCGCCGCTACGGGCCAGCATCGGGCCGAGTACGAGGATCGACGCGCGCATCTTGCGCACCAGATCATAGGGCGCGACGTTGGAGGTGATGCGGGTCGCCTCAAGGCTCATCACCCGGCCGAAATCCTCAGGCCGCGTGCCTTGGATCACGGTGGTCACGCCGAACTGGTTCATCAGATGCTGGAACCCGTCGATATCCGCCAACCGTGGCAGGTTGCGCAGGGTCAGCGGCTCTTCGGTCAGCAGCGCGCAGGGGATCAGCGTCAACGCCGCATTCTTGGCGCCGGAGATCGGGATGGTGCCGGAAAGGCGGTTGCCGCCGCGGATGATGAGTTTGTCCATGATTCCGCCTTAGCGAAAAGTGCCTTTCGTGCAACTCGCCGGGGCCGGTTTCCGATCAATCATTGACCTCGGTTATGGCGCAAGGCACGGGTCGCGGGACACAAGGCAACCAGAAGCAAGCAACGAGGGCAGTTCATGTCTCCCAAGCCGATCCGGAAAGCCGTTTTCCCCGTTGCCGGTCTTGGCACCCGCTTCCTGCCCGCGACCAAGGTGGTGCCCAAGGAGCTGCTCTGCGTCGTTGACCGCCCGCTGATCCAGTATGCGGTGGACGAAGCGCGCGAGGCGGGGATCGAGCAGATGATCTTCGTCACCGGGCGCGGCAAGACCGGGATTGTCGAGCATTTCGACATCGCCTTTGAGCTCGAACAGACCATGACGGAGCGGGGCAAGGATCTCAGCGTGCTCGATTGCACCCGCGCCACGCCCGGCGATGTGATCGCGGTGCGCCAGCAGGTGCCGCTCGGCCTGGGCCATGCGATCTGGTGCGCCCGGGCGATTGTCGGGGACGAGCCGTTTGCGATCTTCCTCCCTGACGAGTTGATGGTCGCTCGCGAAGGCGGCACCGGCTGCATGAAGCAGATGGTCGAGGCCTATAGCGAAGTGGGCGGCAACCTCATCTCTGTGCTCGAAGTGCCGATGGCGCAGGTCTCGTCCTATGGCGTGATCGACCCCGGTGCCGCAAACGGTGCGCTGACCGAAGTGCGCGGGCTGGTCGAGAAGCCTGCGCAGGCCGACGCGCCGTCCAACAAGATCGTCTCGGGCCGCTACATCCTCCAGCCCGAGGTGATGCGGGTGCTGGAGAACCAGGGCAAGGGCGCGGGCGGCGAGATCCAGCTGACCGACGCGATGGCCAAGATGATCGGCACCCAGCCGTTTCACGCCGTCACCTTCGACGGCGCACGGTATGACTGCGGCAGCAAGGTCGGGTTCGTCGAGGCGACCCTCGCCATCGCGCTCGCCCGCCCCGACATGGGCGCCGCAGTGCGGGCGATTGCGCTGGACTTGCTGAAGTAGCCCTGCCTGCCTGCCGTTTCGTTCAGGTTCGCAGGCCCTTGAGACACATGAGACACTGTCCAGAACAGGAAAACCCCCCGCCCGCACGCGGCGGCGCGGCGACGAACAAGCGGTAGATCAAGGCAGCGAACGGGGACCATCGCCCGCGAACTTGCCACCGACAGGCCGAGTAGGAAAGCGGGGTGCGCGGGTGATTGCTATTCCGGCAGGAACCCGAGCTGGTACACCATCGGGCGCAGCTTTTCGGTGAGCGCGGCGTAGGCTTTCTTGAAGGGGTCGAAGTCGGTGAGTTCGATATCGCCGTAAGCCTCGAGCGCGCGGCGCACCTGATACCAGCCGGCGTCCGCCCGTCCCAGCTTGTATTCCTGCCTGATCTTGTTGGGGAATTGCGTGGCGTGGAAGCGCTGGAACAGCTTGCGCCCTTCGTCGAGCACCGCCTTCGCCTCGGGCGAGAAGGTCATGCCCGCCATATAGCGCACCATGAAGTCGCTTGCGAACCGCGCCTTCGCCCCGACTTCGGCTTCGGTGAAGGGGATGAAGTGATTGGTGAGGCTCCAGTCGCGATCATTCCAGCGCAGCCCGTCCGCGCCTGCCGTGAGGTTGCTGCCGTTGAACAGCATCCAGACGAGGCAATCGGATTTGAAGGTGTCAGAGAGCGGTTGCGAGGGTTGCAGGAATTGGTCGCGGTCGTTGAGCCATGTCGGCTTGATGAGGCGGCGGACGGAAAAGACGATGGCGGCTTGCCAGAGGTTTTCGGGGGTCAGATAGACCCCGCCGCCATTGCCACCCGTGTAGATTGATGAGGTAATCAGGGTTTCGATGGCCGAATGTTGCAGGTCGTTATTGCTAGCGTAAAGGTAACCTAACGCCCCGACCAATTCGCGCTTCGGTCTCGGATTTTTCGAGACTTTCAAAGCGTTTGATAGCGGCAACGCTGGCCCACCGTTTGGAGGTGTCTTTGCCAACCAAGTGTTGAGAAGCGTTTCAGTAGGTCGAGCGACGTAGAGCTTTTCGCCAACGAGATATCCAAACCGGTCAACTGCTCCAACGGCCACCTCGGCAACAGGCACCCTTT
Source organism: uncultured Erythrobacter sp. (assembly GCF_958304185.1). NCBI lineage: Bacteria > Pseudomonadati > Pseudomonadota > Alphaproteobacteria > Sphingomonadales > Erythrobacteraceae > Erythrobacter > uncultured Erythrobacter sp. The sequence goes on along the minus strand of NZ_OY284433.1, from coordinate 2,024,416 downwards.
GGCTTGTATCCCAGACAAGAAAGCCAATCGGGAAATCACCATCCAAGCCATCGAATGCACGGCTATGAACGACAAAACCGTCGATAAATTTCGCCTGCCAAACCCGTCGAAATTTCTCAAAATTCGGTGCGTTTAGGTATTTGAGCGTGCTGAACATGGCCAGCTTAGCTTTTGGCAATTCTTGGCGAATGCGAACGAGAAATTGCGTGAAAAGCTCTTTGCTGGCGTAGCCAAAGTTCATCTCGCGCATCCAGCCATTGATGCGAGTTTTCTCGACCCCAATCTTGTTTTCGTCGCCTCGCGCAATCCCCGATCCGCTTTCCGCATAAGGCGGATTAATCAGCACCAAGATCGGCTTCGCGCCCTTCTTGCCTTCCCGCGCATCAGCAATCGCCTGTCGCAGCGCCTGCGGCACCTTGCCCGACAACTCGTAATCAATCTCGCCGAAGTCGGTCACATCGTCGTTGAGGTAGTCATACTGGAAAATCTCTGCCCCGGCGAAGGCCGGGTTGCTGCGCATGATCGTCACGTCCTCGGCGTCGAGCGTGGACATATAGACGTTGCGCAGGTTGGAATGCTTGGCCTCCAGATTGCCGACGCCCGCGCACATATCCCAGACGATGTATTTCTGCTGCCAGTCCTCGCCCAGCGTGGCGTTGAGCTGGTCATAGGCTTTGTCGACGATATGCAGGGGGGTGTAGAACGCGCCTTTGAACTTCTGATCGTCCATCGGCAGCAGGCTGTCGCGCCGTTCCAGCAGATAGTGCCGATGCTTCTGTTCGGGCGGTCGGTGGTAGATGTTCCAGAAATTGCGATAGCCGCGCTCGCTCGCCAATTCGTACTGATCGGCCCCGATGATGAACACCGGCTTGTCGCCGCTGAACAGCAGGCGGGCGGGCAGATTGCGCATCGCTTCGTTGGTGCCATCGTGCATGATGTCGGCAAAGAACAGCACGGCGTAATCGGCCTGTTTCTTCACGCCAAGCTCGACGCCGATCATCGCCACCCACTTGTCGAACACCTGCCGCAGGTTGTTCGGCGTGATGGGAGTGCGGATGATCCGGCCTTCACGCACCGCATCCTTGGCGGCTTTGATGAACTCCGCCTCGTATCCATCGATCTGGTAGAGGATGAAATGGGTTTCGATGGTCGGCGCGATCTGGGCCGCCAGAGCTTTGTCTGCGGCTGAACCGGATTTGGGCCAGATGATGGTCTTGTCATCCAGCAGCGGCAGGGCGTGCTCGGTCGCCATCAGCGCGGCTTTCTCGCGGTCGATCACGCACAGGAAGCCGGGGATCGCCTCGCCGCGCTTGCGGGCGGCGCGGACATAGGTGAGCAGCTGCGCGAACATCAGCAGCGGCGGGGTGGACGACTCCTTGGCCTCGAACCAGATTTCCGGGGTCTGGATATCGACCAGCCCCTTGAACACGCCTTTCAGACCAAGCGCCTTGATATAGGCGTCCTTGACGTCCTCTTCGGTGCGGGCGCGCGCAAGTTCTTCAAGCAGTGACACGGATCAACCCCTCCTGTGCCTGCTTGGTCAATTACTGGCGGAATGGCAAGGCGTTGGCGTGGGTTAGCTAGGCCGCCGTCACCCGCAGCGGCAGAGTCTTCAGCCCGCCCACAAAGGTGCTGCTGGCGCGCTTGGCCTCGCCTGCCGGTTCCACGCTGGCCACCTTATCGAGCAGGGCTTCGAACAGAATCCGCATCTCCAGCCGCGCCAGATGCAGGCCGAGGCACTGGTGCGCGCCTGCGCCGAACGCCAAGTGTCGGTTGGGGGAGCGGGCGGCGTCGAAGCGGCGGGGGTTGGGGAATTGCGCGGGGTCGTGATTGGCGGCGACGTAGTTGATCATCAGCCAGTCGCCCTGCTTCACCTGCTGCCCGCCCAGCTCCACATCCTCGGCGGCGGTGCGCATGAAGTGCTGGACGGGGGAGGTCCAGCGGATCGCTTCCTCGACGATGCCGGGCAGGAGCGAACGGTCGGCCTTGACCCGCGCCCATTGCTCCGGGTCATTGGCCAGCGCCTGCATTGCGCCCGCCGTGCTGGCCGAGGTGGTGTCGTGCCCGGCGGTGGCGACGATGATGTAGTATCCCGCCATGTCGCGCGGCGGGAGCGGCTGGCCGTCAACCAGCGCATTGGCGATGACGCTGGCGACATCCTCGGTCGGGTGCTTGCGGCGATCCTCGGCTATCCCGGCGAAGTAATCCTCGAAGGTCTTCACCGCGCCGGCGACAATCTGCACCACTTGCTCCGGCGTCATCTGGTCCATGCCGGAGCCCGACAGGTCCTTGTCCTGCCCGCCGAACAATTGCTGGGTGAGCATCTGCATCCGGAATTCATCCTCGGGCGGGACGCCGAGGATCTGCATGACGACGCGCAAGGGGTAGGGGCCGGAGACCTCCTTCACGAAGTCGACTTCGCCTCCCAGGTCCTGCGAGCGTTCGAGCATCCGGTCGACCGTCCGCGCGGCCAGTGCGCGCAGTTCACCCTCTAGCCGGGCGAGGTTCCTCGGCATGAACCATTCTTGGGTCAGCTTGCGGTACTTGGGGTGGATCGGCGCGTCGAACACCACCAGCGAATCGACCAACATGTTCGATCCGGTGGCGGCGCGGCTGAACTCGATGGCCTGGTTGAAGCTGAAGACGACCGGGCGCGGGTTGTTGAGGAAGGCGGCGTTGTCCTTCGAGATGCGCATCACATCGTCATAGGCGGTGACCAGCCAGAACGGATCGAACAGCCCCGGCGTGTCGGGCTGCACCTTGGCCACCGGGGTGGCGGCGCGGATGTGATCAAAGGTGTCGAGCAGCCCGTCCCATTCGGCATAGGCGTGCGGATCGATGACCTTGCGGGCGAACTCACCGGAGAGAACCGCCTCGCCGCTCATGCTGCGGTTTCTTTCGCCTTGGCCGCGTATTCATCCCGCAATTCGCGCTTGTAGAGCTTGCCGTTGGCTTCGCGCGGCAGTTCGGGGCGGAAGTCGAACAGCTTGGGCATCTTGATCTTGGAGAGGCTGGCGGAGAGGAAGTCGCGCAGTTCCGCCTCCAGTCCCGGTCCGGCTTGCTCCATATCCTTGGGCTGCACCACCGCCACCACCTTCTCGCCCAGGTCAGGGCAAGGCGCGCCAATCACGGCGGCGTCCATCACCTTGGGGTGGGTGACGAGCAGGTTCTCGATCTCCTGCGGGTAGATGTTCACTCCGCCGGAGATGATCATGTGGCTCTTGCGGTCGGTCAGGAACAGGAAGCCGTCGCTGTCGAGATGGCCGATGTCGCCCAGCGTCATCCACCCGCTGGGATGCATCGCCTCGGCGGTCTTGGCCGAGTCGTTGTGGTAGGTGGGCAGATTGATGTTCTCGAAGAAGATGAGGCCATCCTGCCCCGCAGGCAGCTCCTCGCCCTCCGGCCCGCAGACGTGGACCTTGCCATGCACCGCGATGCCGACCGTGCCGGGCTTGGCGAGCCAATGCTGCGACTTCACCAGCGTCATCCCGATCATCTCGGAGCCGGCGTAGTATTCGTTCACGATCGGGCCCCACCACTCGATCATCTCGCGCTTGATCGGCACGGGGCAGGGCGCAGCGGCATGGAGCGCGCGTTGGTGGCTCGAGAGGTCGTAGCGGGTGCGCACCGCCGGATCGAGCTTGAGGAAGCGCACGAAATGGGTCGGCACCCACTGGCTGTCGGTCACCTTGTAGCGCTCGATGGCCTTCAAAGCCTCTTCCGGGTCGAACTTCTCCATCATGACCACGGTCCCGCCGAGACGGTGGACGATCGAGCACCAACCGATCGGGGCCGCGTGGTAGAGCGGGGCGGGGGAGAGATAGACCATCGTGCCATCCGCCGGCATCCCCGCGCCCATGGTCGCGAGGCCGAGCAGCGGGACGGGCGCCATCGGATCGGGATCCTCGGGCGGGGCGGGGCGGATGCCCTTGGGACGGCCGGTGGTGCCTGAGGAATAGAGCATCACCATCCCGGCGCGCTGATCGGGGATCGGGGTGGTTGGCTGCGCGGCCAGTGCAGCGGCGAAATCTTCCGCGTCGCTGCTGTCCATCATCAGCACCTCAAGCCCCGGACACTCCTTGCGGATGTCGCCGAGAATGCTGCTGAAATAGCCGCTGGTAATCAGCACCGTCGCCTGCGCATCACGGATGATATAGGCAGCCTCGGGCGCGGTCAGGCGCGAGGAGATTGGCACCAGCATCGTGCCCGCGCGCTGCGAGCCCCAGATGATCGTGAAATACTCGATCCGGTTTTCCAGCAGCACCGCAAAGGCATCGCCCTGCTTGATCCCCCGGGCGCGCAGCAGGTGGGCGAAGCGGTTCGATTCCGCTTCCATTTCGCCATAGGTGATCTGCTGGCCCGACCCGGTCATGATGACAGCGGGATGATCAGGGCGGGTCGCGGCGTGCGCGATCGGATGCATCGACATGGTTTCTCTCTCCCTTGCCATTTGCATGGCTTGGAGAGGAAATTACGCGAGGCGCGCTGCCCCGCAAGCAAAATCGGTACGGAAAATGCTACTCATCGTGTGGGGAGCGAGGCGCAATGCTGGCGCTGATGAGGGGCACAAAAAAAGGCGGCGGGTAAACCCGCCGCCAATGATCGGACACCCTCTCCAATGTCCGGCCCACTTACAGCGGGCAATCTCGTGAAGCCTACTCGCCGGAGCCTATAGCGAGGGTCGCTTATTCGCCACCCTGGCCGGTCAGACGCGCATCGCGGGCATAAGCCAGCTGTGCTTCGCTCTCTACCATATACGGAATCGGATTGACTGCAAGACCCTCGACGCGGACTTCGTAATGCAGGTGCGGACCCGTCGAACGGCCGGTCGAACCGACGTAGCCGATGAGGTCGCCCTTCTTCACATTGTCGCCCGCAGCCACGGCGAGACGCGAGAGGTGGGCGTAGCGCGTTTCCATCGCAGCGCCGTGATTGATGCTGATGTAGAGGCCGTAGCTCGAATACCAGTCCGCGCGGCCGATCACGCCGTCGGCGGTGGCATAGACCGGGGTGCCGGTCGGCGCAGCGAGATCGATTCCGGCGTGAGCGCGGCGTCCACCGAGCACCGGGTGCGTGCGCATCCCGAAGCCGCTGGTCAACGATGCGCCTTCAAGCGGCATCCGCGACGGCACCGAAACGGCGCGCTGCGGGATCGGGGAGGAATAGGCGGTCACCTCTGCGCTACTGCCGAAGGTGGGGCTGGTACGCTCCATCGCGGTCCAGCTGGAGAAGATCGACTTGAAGCGCGCATCGCCCGTGTCGACCACTTCGGGCTGACCTTCGCGGAGCGGCTGGGTCACGTCAGCGCTGGTTGTAGTGGCGGCGGAATTGGCGGTGTTGGCAAGCGCCGGAGCGGCAGCGGAAACCAGAATTGCTGAAGCAGCTGACACAGCAAGCTTCAACATGTGGCGCACGGCAAATTTCATACTGACCCGGTTCCCGATAGCGGCTTTCGCCGTTGGATGCCCCAGCACGTCTGTTGCGCGCCTTTGTTGAAGCGTTGTTATCCGGGTGAGTCGTTAATGCGCAATCTCTGCATAGAAACCACGCGACAAACCGGCTGCAAGACGCGCTGAGTCGTTGAACGGTGGCTTAACGTGACCTTTGAAGTGCTGCTTTACGAGGTCTTGCCAAAGGGATTCGGGCTTAGACAGCGCCAACGCGGCGCATCGCAAAAAGTGTTTGGTGCCTGCCGCGACGTGGCGAATTTCGTCGTCAAGTATGCGCGTCAGGATTTTGGCGCCGCCTTCATCGCCGCTCGCGCGGACCCGGTCGAGCGTGGCGGGCGTCACATCCAGCCCCCGCGCTTCGAGCACCATCGGCACCACGGCGAGCCGCGCGGCGACATCGTCGCGGGTGGCATGGGCCGCTTCCCACAGCCCCGCGTGCGCCGGGAGCGCGCCGTAATGGCTGCCGAGCTGTTCGAGTTTCCGCGCCAGCAGGGCGAAATGCATCGCCTCATCCGCTGCCACATCCATGAAATCGGTGACGAATTCGCGCCCCATCTCGGCCCCGAACCGCCCCGCCATATCGAGCGCCAGATCAATCGCGACGAATTCGATATGGGCAAGGCTGTGCCACAGCGCGATTCGTCCGCGCTCGGAGCCGCCCTTGCGGCGCTTGGGCATCTGGCCGGGCGCCAGCAATTCGGGCGAAGCGGGCCAAGCGGGCTGGTCCGGCATCGCCACGTCGAACTCCCACGCCAGCGCGCCCTTGCGCCAGTCCCGCGCCACCTGCCGGGTGGCGAAGCACTTGGCGCGCGGGTCGGCGGTCAGCAGGGCTGAACGGATGGCGCGGGCTATCGTTGTCATGATGGTGCGTTAGAGCGCTTTAGCTACCGCCAGAACCTCTTCGGCGTGGCCCGCGACCTTCACCTTGTCCCAGATGCGCGCGATTTTCCCGTCGGTGCCCACCAGATAGGTCGAGCGGACCATGCCCATGTAGGTCTTGCCGTACATCTGCTTTTCCGCCCACACGCCGAGCGCGTCGGACAGCCCGCCTTCTTCGGCGTCGGTTGCCAGCGGGGCGGTAAGGCCGTGCTTGGCGATGAACTTGGCGTGCTTCTTGGCCGGGTCCTTGCTGACGCCGAGCAGCTTGGTGCCCGCCGCCTCGAACTCAGCTTTCAGCGCGGAGAAATCCTTGTTCTCGGTGGTGCAGCCGGGGGTGTCGTCCTTGGGATAGAAGAAGATCACCAGCTTCGATCCGGCAAAGTCGGACGGCTTCACGTGGCCGCCCTCGGGGGTTTCCATGGCGATGTCGGGGATGGCGTCGCCGACGCCGGGGAAAGTGGTCATGCGGGGTTCTCCTGTTCGGTAGCGAGAATGTCTGTGCCCAAGATTTGTTTCCATGCCTGTGCGACCTCGTGGCGCGCGGCGGCGAAGGCATCGAGCAAGGCTTCATAGCTTTCATAGCCGCAGGCCCGCGCCAACGCCCGCGCGCCGCTCGGCGGAGGTTCGCGGCCATCGGGGGCAAGCAGGCGTCCGGCGACCAGCATTCGGCTCATCAGTGCATGGGGCGCGGCGAGGCTGGCGGGGAGCAGGCCGGCCGCGATCAGTCCGTCGAGCGCCGTAGCAAGATCAGGATCGAGCGCGCGGCGCGCGGTCTCGGCCAGCGGGGTGCCGTCGGCCGCTTCGCCTTTCAATTGCAGATAGTGGACGAGGAATTCGATATCGACGAGGCCGCCGCGCGCCAGCTTGGCATCCACCGGGCCGCTGGCGGGTTTGTGCTTCGCCATCTCGGCGCGCATCTCGAGCACGGCATCGCGCAGGGCCGCCCGGTCACGCGGCGCGTGGAGCACTTCGGCGAGCACATCCTCCAGCTCGGCGCGCGCTTGCGGCGAACCATAGAGCACCCGCGCACGGGCGAGCGCCATGTGCTCCCACGTCCACGCCGCTTCGCGCTGATACTTGCCGAACGCTGCGCAGCTGACCGCCAGTGGCCCTTGGTTGCCCTGCGGCCTGAGCCGGGTATCGACCTCGTAGAGGGCTCCTTGCGCGGTCGGCACCGAGAGTGCAGCGCTGACCCGGCTGGCGAGGCGGTTGTAATAGACTGTTGCGCCCAAGGGCCGCGCGCCGTCCGATTGCGCGGCGAAATCGCCGGTGAACAGGTAAACGATGTCGAGGTCGGAAGCATGGGTCAGCGCCCCGCCGCCCAGCCGCCCGAGGCCGAGGATCAGCAGCTCGCTATCCGGCACGCGCCCATGCTTGGCCGCGAATTCCTGCACCGTCGCCTGCGCCGCGAGTTGCATCGCCGCTTCGGCGGTGCGTGACAAGGCGCGGGCGATATCGAGCGGATCGGCCAGCCCCTCGATCAGCTGGATGCCGAGCGCGAAACGGATCTCCCCGGTGATGATGCGGATGGCATCGAGCAGCGCCTCGTAATCCGCGCGGATCGCCGCGCCGCGCATCCGCGCCATGATCTGCGGCACATCCCCCGGCAGGTCGAGCGCGTCGCGATCGATCAGTGTGTCGAGCAGTTCGGGCTTGCGCGCCAATTCGTCCGACAGCACCGGGGCGAGGGTGAGTGCCGCGACCAGCCGCCGGGTGAGATCGGGCCGCGCGTCGAGCAGGCGGAAGGTCGTGATCGCAGACGGCACGCTTTCGATGATCCGTTCCCACCGGGTGATTGCGCGCATTGGATCGTCGCTCGCCGCCATCGCTTGGAGCAGCGCGGGGGCAAGCCGGTCCCATGCCGCCACCGCCTGCGGGCTGCGGATCGCCGCGTGGCGCCCGTCACGCCACGTCTCGATCCGTTCGGCGAGGGTATCAGGCTCGGGATAGCCCCATTGCCCGAGCTGGTGGGTCAGCGCGCTAACCGGCATGGCGACCGGCACCGCCACGGTTTCGGGCTGGCCGATCAGTTCTTCATAAATGCGCGCGGTGCGGGCGGTGATTGCGGTCAGTTCCGCCACCAGCGCCGCACCGTCTGCCAGCCCGTCAAGCTGCGCGACATTGTCGAGCGCCGCGGCTTCGGGCAGCGCGTGGGTCTGGCGGTCATTGACCATCTGGAGCCGGTGTTCGACCTGCCGCAGCCGGTCATAGGCCTCGCCCAAGGTCGCAGCGTTTTCGGATGTGATCCACCCAGCGCTTGCCAGCGCATCCAGCGCGGCGCGGGTGCCGCGCACCCTGAGCGATGTGTCGCGCCCGCCGTGGATCAGCTGGTGGGTCTGCGCGTAGAACTCGATCTCGCGAATACCGCCGCGCCCGCGCTTCACGTCGAAGCCGGGGCCGGGCGCGGGCGGGCCTTCGTGGCTGTGGCGGATGCGGTGGGTAAGCGCGCGGATTTCCTCGATCGCGCCGAAATCGAGCTGGGCGCGCCAGACGAAGGGGCGGATCTGGCTGAGGAAATCCTCGCCCGCCGCGATGTCCCCCGCCGCCGCACGGGCGCGGGTGAAGGCGGCCCGCTCCCATGCCAGCGCGTGCCCCTGATAATGGGTCATGGCCGAGCCGACGGGGACGCATAGCGGGCTGACCTCGCTATTGGGCCGCAGCCGCAGATCGACCCGCAGCGCGTAGCCATCGGCGGTGCTGGAGGAGAGCAACGCCACGATCCGGCGCGCGTAACGCTGCGCCGCGTCACCCGGATCGTCAGTGGCGCGGCGGGCGAGGCGCTCGCGGTCGAACAGCAGGATCGGGTCAATGTCGGAGGAGTAGTTCAGCTCGCCCGCGCCCTGCTTGCCGAGGGCCAATGCGATGAAGCCATCGGCCGTGTCGGAATCGGTGCGCTCGGCAATCGCGGTGCGGATCGCCCGGTCCAGAGCGCGGTCGGCGAAGGCCGTGAGTTCGCCCACGACCTGCGCCAGCGGGAAGGCCCCGGCGAGATCGCCCACCGCGAGCGCCGCCGCCAGCGCCAGCCGCTCACGCCGCAGCGCGACTTCGGCGTCGCCCCCATCGCCCTGCACCCGGGCCCATGCCAACGCTGCTTCGCCCTCTCCTTTGGCGAGCAAGGCGGCCAACTCCGGCTGGCGATCCAGCGCCCGCGCCAGAAACGGCGCGTGATTGCGGGCGCGGTGGAGCGCGCTTTCCCAGTCGAGGTTTCGGTTCTCTCCCATCGCCTGCCTCTCTGGCCCCGCTGCGCTTGCGTGTCCACTGAGGCTCTGCGATGGGGCGCGGCATGACCATGATCATGCCCCCCGAATGGGCCCCGCAGGACTGGCTGTGGATCGGCTTCCCGCACTTGGCCGAGGAATGGCCCGGCTGGCTCGAACCCGCGCAGGTGCAGATGGCGGCTTTCGCCTCTGCCGTGGCGGAAAGCGGCCAAGCGGTACGCCTATTGGTCCGCGACGAAGCCAACGAAGCCCGCGCCCGCTGGCTGGTGAGCGCAAAGGTGACGCTGGAGCGCCGCGTCTATGGCGATGTCTGGCTGCGTGACACCGGTCCGCTGGTGGTGTCGGACGGGGCCAAGCGCACCGCGCGCCGGTTCGGCTTCAACGGCTGGGGCGGCAAGTATCTGATGCCGGGCGATCAGGAGATCGGCACGGAGCTGGCGCGGGATGCAGGGCTGGCGGTCACGCACACGTCGATGATCCTCGAGGGCGGAGCGGTGGATGGCGATGGCACGGGCCTTGTCGCGACGACGGAGCAATGCCTGCTCAACCCCAACCGCAACCCGCACCTGAGCCGCGAGAAGATCGAAGCGGAACTTAGCCAGCAGCTCGGCTTCACCCGCGTGCTGTGGCTGGGCGATGGTCTCATCAACGACCACACCGATGGCCATGTCGATAACCTGGCGCGGTTCGTCGGCCCGAACCGGCTGGTGGTGCCGGAAGCGACCGGCACGGACGATCCCAACGCCGCGATCTATGCCGATGCCGCTGCCCGCGCCCAAGCTGCCGGGGTCGAGGTCGTCCGCATCCCCTCTCCCGGCCTGCTGACCCGCGACGGGGTGATCGAGCCCGCCAGCTATGTGAACTTCGCGATCACCAGCCATCTGGTGGTGGTGCCGACCTTCGGCTCGCCCCATGATGCGGAGGGCGTCGCCGCCATTGCTGCGCTGTTCCCTGACCGTGACACCATCGGCCTGCCGGGCGAGGCGGTGCTGGCCGGCGGGGGCGGATTCCACTGCGCCAGCCAACAGATGCCGTCGCTGCCGGGGCCAAATTAACGCTTCGTTAGCACATTGGGGCGAAGGTGCAGGTCATGACCCGCGCACTCGCCCTTGCTTTGCCGCTCTCCGTTGCGACCCGCATCGATTCGCTCGATCTGGCGCGGCGCGTGATCGTGCTGGGCTGCGCGGCGGCTCTCATCCTTGCAGGGCAGGCGCTGCCGTTCTGACACCTTTCGCGTAACCGGATCACGGTTTGCCGCGAACCATCCTCGCAATGTGACGAGGATGACCACATGACCCGCCAACACACCCTTACCGCTGTGCTCGGCAGCCTTGTCATGCTCGGCGCGGCCGCCCTTGTTTGGCCGCAGAGCGCGCCCGCTGTGGCCGGGGCCCAGCCTGATGCGCCCGCCATTGCCGCTTCAGGCGAGCCGGTGCTGCTCGAACTGTTCACCAGTCAGGGCTGTTCTTCCTGCCCCCCGGCGGACCGGTTAGCGGAGAAGCTGGCGACCAATCCCAATCTGGTCTTGATCGCCCGGCCGGTGACCTATTGGGACCGGCTCGGCTGGAAGGACACCTTGGCGCGCGAGGATAACACGACGCTGCAACAGGATTACGCCCGTCGCGGGCTGGCCGGGCGCAACGGGGTCTACACCCCGCAGCTGGTGGTGGACGGCCGCTTCGGCGCGGTCGGATCGCGGTCCGAGGATATCGCCGCCGGGGTCAAGCGCTATGGCAGCGCGGGCGATGCGACGATCCGGGTCGCGAAGCGCGGCGCAGGCGGCTACGCGGTCAGCCTCTCCGGCACGGGGGAGGCTAAGGGCGAGCTGGTGCTGGTCGCTGTGACGCGCAAGGTGATGGTCGGGATCGGCAGCGGCGAGAATGGCGGGCGCAAGGTCGGCTACACCAACGTCCTGCGCGCCGAACGCAATATCGCCGACTGGCAGGGCGGCACAGCGCAGATGGTCGTTCGTGCCGATCAGCTCAAGGTGGCGGGCGCCGATGCCTATGCGCTGGTGCTGCGCGCACCGGGCGGCGGCAAGGTGTTCGCGGCGCGCTGGCTCACCTAAATCAGGCGGGCGAACGCCGCCACTGCTGCCCCGCCAAGGATCAGGCCCACCGTCACCCGCCACAGCGGATCGCTGATCCGCCCCGATACCCGCGCGCCCAGCCGATTGCCCGCAATGATCATCGGCAGCATCAGCAGCGCGAACAGCAGCAATTCCGGTCGCAGGATGCCGAGCCAGGTTGCGCTGGCCAGGCCCGCGCAGGCCGCGATGGTGAAGATCAGCTGCATCGATGCCTTGATGGTCGGGCGCGGCAGGTCGCGCCCGGCATAGTAAGGCACCACCGGCGGCCCGGGCATCCCGGCAAAGCCTGTCATCAAACCGCTCAGGACGCCGACGCCGCCCGTCACCAAGCGCCCCGGCACGGCCGCCCCGCGCTTCGGCAGCAGGATCGCGACAAAGGCGCTGAGGGCGATCAGCGCAATCGCCAGCCGCGCGACATCCTTGCCGGTCAGCGACAGGGCATAGAGCCCGAGCGGCGCGGTTAGCACCACCAACCCGCCAATCGCCCAGGCGGTCGGCTCGGCATCGCGGACGAGGCTGCGGATCTCGGTCGCGCCGATCATCAGCGACAGCGCATTGGCGAGTACCACCGCCTCGACCGGAGGGAGCGCCAAGGCCAGCACCGGCACCAGCAAGATCGCCATGCCAAACCCGGTGAGGCCGCGCACGAAGGCAGACCCCAGCGCCGCAGCCAGCGCAACGGCGATTTGCAGCGCGGTAAAGCCCCCGAAAACCTCCACTACTGTCCGGCGCTCTTGAGGATCACCGCAACCGTCACCGTGTGGAACGCGGCAATCGCGAGGTTGCTCATGACCACCGGATTGGCCAGCGTTCCCACGGTGAAGGGCGTCGTCAGCTTGTACGCGATCTGCACCAGCAGCAGCGCGGCCACCATCGCCGGCACGGGCTTGAGCAGCAGCCCAGCCGACCCGACGAGGATCGCCAGATAGACCGACAGCAGAATGCCGCGCGCTGGGGTTTCAGGGCCATAGGCCGCGAGCGTCCAGCCCGCGCGGGTGATCAGGCCGAAGCACACCGGCACCAACACCGCGATGTTGAGCCCGAGCGAGGCGACAATCAGCGCGCGCATATCATCCGCGCAGATCGGGCGGCGTGCCTTCGCCCTTCAGCATCGCAATGGCCTCGCTGAGCGGCATCACCTTCTGGTGCTCAGCCCCCAGCGTGCGGACCGCCACGGTGCCTTCCTCAGCCTCGCGCTTGCCGACCACCAGCAGGTGCGGGACTTTCGCCAAGGAATGTTCGCGCACCTTGTAGTTGATCTTCTCGTTGCGGGTGTCGGTTTCGACCCGGATGCCTGCCGCCTTCAGCTGTGCCTCGACGTCTTGGGCATAGCCATCCGCATCTGAAACGATGGTCGCCACCACAGCCTGCACCGGAGCGAGCCACGCAGGCAGGCGTCCGGCGAAGTGTTCGATCAGGATGCCGATGAAGCGCTCATAGGAGCCGAAGATCGCGCGGTGGAGCATCACCGGGCGGTGCTTCTCGCCATCCTCGCCGATGTAATTGGCATCGAGCCGCTCGGGCAAAACCCGGTCGGACTGAATCGTGCCGACCTGCCAGGTGCGCCCGATCGCATCGGTGAGGTGCCATTCCAGCTTGGGCGCATAGAACGCGCCCTCGCCGGGGAGTTCTTCCCATGCGAGGCCATTCGCCGTCAAAGCATCGCGCAATTCCTGCTCGGCCTTGTCCCAATCCGCCTCGCTGCCGAAGCGCTTTTCGGGGCGCAGGGCGAGCTTGATGTCATAGGTGAAACCGAAGTCGCGATAGACCGAATCCGCCAGCGCGAGGAAGCTCTGCACTTCGGCCACGACTTGCGCCTCGGTGCAGAAGATATGCGCATCGTCCTGCGTGAACTGGCGCACGCGCATCAGCCCGTGGAGCGCCCCGTGCGGCTCGTTGCGGTGGCAGCAGCCCATTTCGCCCAGCCGGATCGGCAGATCGCGGTAGGAGGTGATGCCCTGCTTGAACACCATCACGTGCGCCGGGCAATTCATCGGCTTGATCGCCAGCCACTCGGCATCATCGGCGACCTTGGGAGACGCAGCGCCGCTGTCCTCATCGACCTCGGGCACCATGTCGGGGACGGCGAACATGTTCTGCGCATATTTGCCCCAGTGGCCCGACTGGGTCCATTGGCGCACATCCATCAGCTGCGGGGTCTTGATCTCGCGGTAGCCAGAACCGTCCATCTTGCGGCGCATATAGGCTTCGAGCTCGCGCCAGATGCGGTAGCCCTTGGGGTGCCAGAAGACGCTGCCGTGGGCTTCTTCCTGCAAGTGGAACAAGTCCATCTCGCGGCCCAGCTTGCGGTGGTCGCGCTTGGCGGCCTCTTCAAGGCGCGTCAGGTGCGCCTGAAGCTGCTTCTTGTTGAGCCAGCCGGTGCCGTAGATGCGCGTCAGCTGCGCATTGTTCTGGTCGCCGCGCCAGTAAGCGCCCGCGACGCGCATCAGCTTGAAGGCTTCCGGGTCGAGCTTGCCGGTCGAGGGCAGGTGCGGGCCGCGGCACATATCGAGCCAGTCGGAGCCTGACCAATAGACCGTCAGTTCCTCGCCTTCGGGCAGTTCCTTGGCCCATTCGGCCTTGAAGGTCTCACCTTCACCCGCCCACTTGGCGATCAGCGCCTCGCGGCTCCACACTTCGCGGCGCAGCGGCTTGTCGGCGCGGATGATGCGGCGCATTTCCTCCTCGATCGCGGGGAGATCGTCCATGCTGAACGGCTCGCGGCTGTCGGGCGCCTTCACGTCGTAATAAAAGCCATCGTCGGTCGAAGGGCCGAAGGTGATCTGCGTGCCGGGGAACAGCGCCTGCACCGCTTCGGCGAGGACGTGGGCGTAATCATGGCGGGCAAGTTCGAGAGCATCAGCCTCGTCCCGCGCGGTGATCAGCGCCAGTTCGGCGTCGCCATCAAATGGTCGGGTGAGATCGCGCAGTTCGCCATCGACGCGCGCGGCCAGCGCCGCCTTGGCGAGGCCGGGGCCGATGGCGGCGGCGATATCCGCCGGTGTCGATCCGGCGGGCACTTCACGCACCGATCCATCGGGCAGGCTGATCTTGAGCAGTTCGGTCATCGTCGCAGTTCCGTCTCGTTTGGGCGCGCCTTAGGGCAAAGGCAGGCGCACCGGAAGAGCGGTGTTGAGCGAGTAACCGGATCAGGGAGAACACCGCGCCGCCCCGAACCGGGCGGCGAGCTGCTTGGGTCTAACCCGCGCGCCGCCGCCCCCGGATAGTCGTCCGGGTCGTGGTGGTGCGGGTGGTGGTCAGCAGCATAGCCATTGCCGGAAAATAGGCCTCCCACTGCGATAAGTCACGCGCAAGTTGATGAAACACACCGTGAACCGGGGTTTTGGGCGTATCAATGGAAAGCATCCTTGACACGTTCGACGACTCACATGTAAAGGACCCTTGCCATTATGCAAAAGGAGCTTTCCATGTCGCCTATACAAGAAGCCTTGCTGCTCGGTGCCGCCCTGATCGCCGTCGCGCTGCTGGCCGTGTTTGATGTGATCCCCGAGGCTGTCGCCCAACACGCCCCGCTGGCGGTGGTGCCGCTAGTCCTGCGCCGCCGCAACGCCTGCGCCGGTAGGGCGTGCTGACCATGGAAAAGGCAACAACTCCTTCAGGGCGCAGCCCGTGGTTCTGGGCCGGAAACTATCTGGCTTCGTCAGCCATCATCGTTGTGCTCAAGCTGACTGACGCCATCACAGCCCCCATCGCCATGATCTTGTTCCTGGGCGCGATGGGGCTGCTGATCCCGCTGGTCCTGGCGGGTGAGCGCCGGAACTGCGCCAACCCCGTCATCATCCGTTACAACCGGCGGTTTCTGATCGCATCCTTCGGCTATGTCCTCGGCCTCGGCATCGCGATTGCTGTGTGGAACAGCTACAAGCTCACCGGCGCGATGGTTTTCGCCATCGCCCTGCTACCGACCCTGCCGACCTTCGCAATGATCTGGGCGATGGGCCGTTATCTGGTCGAGGAAACCGACGAATATCTGCGCTACCGCACCGTGCGCGCGGCGATCATGAGCCTCGGGCTGGTGCTGACAATCGGCATCTTCTGGGGCTTCCTCGAGATGTTCGAGCTCGTCCCGCACGTCTGGGCGTGGTGGGTGCTGCCGGTGTGGGCCGGGGGCCTTGGCTTGGCGCAATTGTGGATGAAGGTGCGCGGCGAATGAACAACCGCCTCAAGGTGCTGCGCGCCGAACACGGCTGGAGCCAGCAGGATCTGGCCGACCGGCTGGGCGTCTCCCGCCAAAGCGTCAACGCCATCGAGACCGGCCGCTATGATCCCTCACTCCCGCTCGCCTTTACGATTGCCGATGTGTTCGGCCTGCCGATCGAGGCGATTTTCCTGAGAAACGGAGCTCCCGAATGACCCGCGCCATGTTCGCTGCGCTTGCCGCGCTGTGCCTACCCGCTGCTGCTTTCGCCGAGGATGCTTGCCCGCCGTTCGAGGTGACGGGCAGCGGCCCCGATCTGGTGCTGGTCCCCGGCCTTGGTTCGTCCCCCGCCGTGTGGGACGGGGTAAAGGACAGTCTCGCTAAGGATTACCGCGTCCATCTGGTCCATGTCGCAGGCTTTGCCGGACGCGCGCCGGAAGGCGATCCGGCCACGCTGGTCGCCCGCACCGAGGCGGAGGTGATCCGCCATCTTGATTGCCAGAAGGTGACTCGCGCCGCCTATGTCGGCCATTCGCTCGGCGGGTTTCTCGGCCTGATGCTGGCCGCTGACCATCCCGACCGGATTTCCCGCGTTGTCGTGGTCGATTCGCTGCCGTTCTATCCGCTGATTTTCGATGCCAGGCTCACGCCTGAGCGCACCGCCGGGCAAGCGGGCGTCATCCGCGATTCGATGTTGGCGATGGACGAGCCGAGCTTCGCCGCCAACCAGCGCATGGGCGTGCAATCGCTTGTTCGCGAGACGCGCTTTCACGAGCAGGTGGTCGGGTGGTCACTCGCCAGCGACCGTGCGAGCTTTGCAGGCGCATTTCACACCTTGATGACCACCGACCTGCGCCCGCGCCTCGGCGAAATCACCGTGCCCGTCAATGTGCTTGCCGCCGCCAACGCCTACGCCCCGCGCGACCGGGTCGAGGCGCTGTTCGCCCCGGCCTATGCCGGGCTGCCGGGCGTGACGCTGACCTATATCGAGGACAGTTTCCACTTCATCATGTTCGATCAGCCCGCGGCCTTCGAAGCGGCGCTGCGGGAGGGACTGGCGGATTAAACCGCCAGCGTGCCCGAACCCTTCTTGGTCGTGATCCGCTTCGTGCCTGCGAGCTTTGTCGAACGCTGCTTCACGCCGGTGCTGAAGCGATATTCGGTCGTCGCGCGGGCGGGGGTCAGTTCCACCATCATGTAACCGCGCTGCGCGGTATCGGCCCATTTGAGCTGTTCGTTCTCCGCCACCAGCGCGGCGGCCAGCGTGTCGGGCGAGATGGAGGACAGGTAGGTTTCGAATCCGGGCGAACTGACCGAGCAGACCCCCAGCTCCACGCCGACCTTCGCGCCGTCCTGCGTCAGGTCGAACGCCCAGCCGTTGTGCGTGTCGCCCGCCAGCACGATCAGGTTCGCATCCGCCGCCAGCGCGGCCTTGAACACCCGTTCGCGCGCGGCGGGATAGCCGTCCCATGCATCCATGTTGAGCGGCAGTCCCGCCTTGCTCGCCATGGCCGAGGCGGTGAGGCGCTGGCGGACGTAATCGGGCAAGTCGCCGCCGATCTGGGCGTACAGCGATTGCGGGCTTTTGAGATTGCCGATCAGCACCTGCTGCACCAGCACCTGCCATGCGGTGCCTTTGGCGGTGGAGGCGGCGAGGCCTTCTGCTAGCCACGCATCCTGCGCCTGCCCGAGCAACTGGCGATCGGGATTGGCCCAGTCGCCCGTCCGGAACGCGTCGAGGGCGGCGATGGCGGCTTGCGGATCGGTCTTGCCCGCCAGCACGGTTTCAAGGCTGAACTGCTTCTCGCGTCCCTCCAGCCGGGTATCGAGCCGGAACAGCGTCGCCAGATCGCCGACCTGATAGGCGGCATAGGGCGCATCCGACACCGGCATCCATTCGCGGTAGGCCTGCTTGGCGGCGGCCTTGCGCGCGGCCCAATCGCCCTCGGTCTCGCTCTGATGGTTCTGCGCGCCGGTTTCGTAACTGTCGTTGGCGCTTTCGTGGTCGTCCCATACCGCGATCATCGGCAGCACCTGATGCAGGCGCTGGCAATCGGGATCGGCGCGGTAGGTGGCGTAGCGCAGGCGGTAATCGGTGAGCGCCACGATTTCTGTGGTGGGCGCCAGCACCCGCTCGGCCACGCCTTGCTCGGTGTCGGGATAGGTGCCCGCGCCATATTCGTAGATGTAATCGCCCAGATGCACCGCCAAGTCAGCGTCATTCGCTTCGGCGGCGTGGCCATAGGCGTTGAACCAGCCGAACCCGAAGTTGGAGCAGGAGAACACTGCGAGGCGGAACGTCGCGGAAGGCCCCTCAGGCAAGGTGCGGGTGCGGCCCACGGGCGAAGCGGCGCCATCGGGCGCGAGGAAGCGGTAGAAATACCAGCGATCCGGCGACAGGCCCGTCACCACGCCCTTGGCGCACCAATCGCGCGCCGGGGAGGCAGCCACGCTGCCCTCGGCAATCGGCTTGGTGAAGGACTCGGTTTCGCTCACCTGCCACGTCAGCGCGGTTTCCGCTTCGGCGACATAACGGGTCCACAGCAAGACGCTGGTGGCCGAAGGCTCCCCACTGGCGACATTATGGGTGAAACCCGAACCGAAGCTCCGCGCGGCGAGCGGAGTCGCTGCCAAGGCGGCGGAGGCTCCCGCAAGCGTGAACAGGTTGCGGCGGGTAAGAGCCGTGTGCGAGGGGGCCGGCTGAGCGGCAGAGTCGGTTTTGAACATGGCGTGTCGCGTAATCCTCTCCCGTTGCGCTGCTGTGACAGTCGCGCGCCGACAATGGTTGCCTTTGCGCAGCCTAGCAAGGCATGGTTGCGCGCATGACCGATCATCTGCACCACACCCTTTATGATGGCCGCCGCGTGGCCTTCCGCTACACGGATGGCGCCCAAGGTTCCGGGGGCCCGTGCCTCGTATTCCTGCCCGGCTATATGTCCGACATGAGCGGCAGCAAGGCGACCGCGCTGTTTGCCGAAGCGCAGGAAAAGGGCCGCGCCTGCCTGCTACTCGACTATTCCGGCTGCGGGCTGAGTGACGGCGAATTTGCTGAGGGGATGCTGAGCGGCTGGCGCGATGAGGTGCTGGCGTTGGTCGCTTCCTACGTCAGTGGTCCGGTGCTGCTGGTCGGATCGTCGATGGGCGGGTGGCTGATGCTGCTGGTGGCGGAGCACCTGAAGCACCGCCTCGCCGGGCTAATCGGCATCGCCCCTGCGCCCGATTTCACCCGCTGGAGCTATAGCGAAGAACAACGCGCAGCGCTGGCAGCGGGCGAGACGATCTTCGAGCCCAACCCCTATGGCCCCGAACCCACGCCGACTTATGCCAAGTTCTTCGCTGACGCCGAATGCCACCTCCGGCTGGAGAGCGGCATTGATATCACCTGCCCCGTGCGGCTGCTGCACGGCAAGGCGGATGCCGATGTGCCGTGGGAGATCAGCCTCAAACTGAAAGCGGCGCTGCGGTCGGACGATGTTCAGGTGACACTGATAGAAGACGGCGACCACCGCCTGTCGCGCTCCGCCGACATTGCCGCCCTCAAGGCCATCGTGGCCGAATTCTACGGATAGATCATTTGTCCCTGCTCCTCGCATTGCTGCTTCAGGTTGGCCCCAATCCTCTGGTCGGAGGGATGCCGGGAGACGAATTGGTGCGTGATCGTCCGCCCCGTGCCGATGGGGTGAAGGGCGATATGAATGCCACCAGCGCTTGGCTCCAGAGATGCCTCGATCAGCTGGCGGAAGACCCGGCGCGCGCCCACACGATGGCGCAGATCCGCCGGAGCGAGACCAAGGGCGCCGACCGCGTGCTCGCCAATCACTGTCTCGGCACCGCTGCGAGCGAGCTGGGGCTGTGGCAGGATGCGCGCACCGCCTTCCTCGCCGCACGCGATGAAACGCCTTCGGACGAGACCCGCACCCGCGCGCGCTTTGCCGCGCTCGCCGGAAATGCCGCGCTGGCGGGCGGGGATGCCGAAGGCGCGCTCGATCTGCTGACTCAGGCGCAGAACGATGCCCGCGCCGCCCGTTCCTCCCCGCTCGAAGCGATCGCTGCCATCGACCGCGCCCGCGCGCTGGTGGCCCTGTCGCGCGGCGAGGACGCGCTTGGCGCATTGGAAGCGGCAACTACGCTCGCGCCCGAACGGGCCGAGGGCTGGCTTCTGAAAGCCACCCTGCTCCGGCGGCTCGACCGGCTCTCCGACGCGCAGACCGCCATCGAACGCGCCGCCCTGCTCACCCCGGGCGATCCGGATATCGGGCTTGAGGCAGGCGTGATCGCGATCCTCGCCGGGCGTGATGATGCTGCGCGGGCGAGCTGGCAATCCGTGCTCGCTCTCGCGCCCGAAAGTCCTGCCGCCGTGACAGCCAAGGATTACCTTGCGCAGCTTGGTCCGGCAGGCGAGACTGCGTCCAAGGAGGCTCCCCAATCATGACCCGATTTTCCGTGCTCGATCTGGTGCCGGTGCGCGAAGGCGGCACGCTTTCAGAGGCCTTCGCCGACACCACCGATCTCGCCCGCGCCGCCGAAGCCTTGGGGTGTGACCGCTTCTGGGTCGCCGAACATCACGCGATGGACGGGATCGCGGGCGGGGCGACCTCAGTGGTGCTCGCCCATATCGGCAATGCCACCAGCCGCATCCGGATCGGATCGGGCGGGATCATGCTGCCCAACCACACCCCGTTCCAGATCGCCGAGCAATTCGGCACCTTAGACGCGCTGTTCCCCGGCCGGATTGACCTCGGGTTGGGCCGCGCGCCGGGTGCTGGGCCGGAATTGCAGCGGGCCTTGCGCAAGAACCTCCATCAGGCCGCCGAATATTTTCCGCAGGACGTGGTCGAACTGCGCGCGCTGCTGACGGGGGATTACGACCTACCGATCCACGCCACGCCGGGCCTTGGCGCGCAGGTGGAGCTGTGGATGCTGGGCTCGAGCCTGTTTGGCGCGAGCCTCGCGGCAAAACTGGGCCTGCCCTATGCCTTTGCCGCCCATTTCGCGCCCGACCACCTCGACGCCGGGCTCGCCGTCTATCGCCGCGATTTCCAGCCGTCTGAAGCGCTCGCCAAGCCGCAGGTGATGGTGGCGATGAACGTGTTCGCCGCCGAGACCGAGGCCGAAGCCCGCTTGCTTGCGACGAGCCAGCAACAAAGCTTCGTGCGCCTGCGCAGCGGCTCGCCCGGCAAGCTGCCGCCGCCGATTGAGGGATATACCGACACGCTGCCCGCCCAGGCGCAGGCGATGCTCGCCCATCTGGGGCAAGCCGCAGCCGTGGGCACGCCTACGCAGGTGCGCGAAGGGATCGCGGCTTTCGTCGCCCGCACCGGCGCGGACGAGATCCTGCTCTGCGGTGCGACCTATGACGCAGCGGCACGTATCCGCAGCCTCGAACTCACTGTGGAAGCCTGCGAAACCGTCCTCGCGGCGTAACACTGCGCAATCATCACGCTTGCGCCAGACGCACGAAAGCGGGTATCGCGCCAGACACGATAACAACAATCCGGAACAACAATATTGCGCGCAAAGCGCAGCCGGAACGCAGGATGAGCAGGAGCCAAAAATGGGGTCCAAGACCGTTGCCGCCGCGGCGCCCAAATCCACGGGCCAAGCGCCACAACGCGCGTTGATCAAGGCCTTGCGCCTTCAGCTTGAAGCTTCGCTGCTTCCCGGTGACGCGCCGGTAGAGAAGCCTGCGCTGGAAGAAGCCGCCACCTGGCTGCTCGCCGCTGCGGCCACCCGCGCGCCCGGCCAATCGCTGGTCCAGATCGAATCCGCAACCGGCGACCGGCGCCACCTGCGCATCGCCATCATCAATGATGACATGCCGTTTCTGGTCGATTCGATTGCGGCGGCGATTGCCGCGCAGGGGCTCGCGATTGATCGGCTGCTGCACCCCGTCATCCCGGTCGAGCGCGATGGCGCAGGTGGGATCACCGGGCTGGGCAAGGACGGCACGCGCGAATCGCTGATCTATATCGAAACCCCGCGCGTCGATGCCCGCCAACGGCGCGACCTGCTCGAAGCGTTGCAATCCACCCTCGCCGATGTCCATGCCGCTGTCAGCGATTGGCCCGCGATGCAGACCGCGATCAACGCCGATGCGGTACTGGCCGGGGCGATTGACCCCGAAGCGAGCGCGCTGCTCGGCTGGCTGGGCGGCGGGATGCTGACCCAGCTCGGCCACCTCACCCGCCACCGTGACGGGACGACCGCCCAGCAGCTCGGCATCTGCCGCGCTTCGGCGGGCGAGTTGCTCGCCGAAGTCAGCTTTGCCCGCGCGTTCGAATGGTTCGACCGGCACGAGACGGCTGGCACGCCCAAGGCGCTGCTGGCGATCAAGTCCAATGTGCAGGCGCGGGTGCACCGCTTCAGCCCGCTCGATCTGTTCATCGTGCCGGTGCGCGAAAGTGGCGCGATTACCGCGCTGTCGATCCATGCCGGGTTGTGGACCAGCGCGGCGCTGAACGCGCGGCCGAGCGAAGTGCCGGTGCTGCGCGCGATCGTTGCAGGCATGACCCAGCAGCTCGGCTTCGATCCGGCGGGGCATAATGGCAAGGCGCTGGTGCACGCCTTCACCTCGCTGCCCAATGACCTTTTGACCGCCTTTGAGCCTGCGCGGGTCGCCGATCTGGTGACCGCCAAGATGGCCCTGATCGACCGTCCACGCCCGCGCCTCATCATGGTGCGCGCCACGCTGGAGCGGCACGTCTTCGCCTTCGTGTGGTTGCCGCGCGATCAGCTGTCGACCGATGTGCGCTTGCAGATTCAGGCGATGCTGCTCGGCACGCCCGGTGCGGCGCTGCTTGACTGGAGCCTTGAGGTCGAAAGCTCCTCGCTCGCCCTGCTGCGCTTCCTGGTCGATGTGCGCGCCTGCGCCGATCTGCCCGATGATGCCGCGATTGAAGCGCAATTGGTCGATCTGCTGCGCGGCTGGAACGAGGCGGTGGCAGGCCATCTTGCGGCCAGCGAGGAAGAAGGCCGCGCCGCTGCGCTCGCCGCGCGTTATGCGCCTGCATTCCCGACCGGTTACCGCCTGACCTATGGCCCGCAGGAAGCCGCGCGCGACATCGCCAAGCTGCGCACGCTGGTGGTGGCCGAAGGCGAAGTGACCCGCGCCACCCGCACGGTGCGGCTCTACCGGCTCGATGGTGACGGGGCCGATACGCTGCGGCTGAAGGTCTATGTGATGACCGGCACGCTGGCGCTGTCTGATGCGGTCCCGGCGCTGGAGAACTTCGGCTTCCGGGTCGCTGCCGAAGTGCCGACCTTCCTGACCGATGCGAGCCTCGGTTCGATCCACGATTTCATCCTCACCGTGCCCGCCGGGCGGGATGCGGGCGCGCTGCTGGAGCGTGCAGGCCTGATCGAAGGCGCGCTGGCCGAAGTGCTGAATGGCACGGCGGAGGATGATCCCTTCAACCGCCTCATCCCCGCCGCCGGTCTCGCCCCGAGCAGCGCCAACTGGCTGCGCGCGGTCTATCGCTATCTGCGCCAGACCGGAGTGAGTTACACGATCTACACCGTGGTCGATGCGCTGGTCGCCGCGCCGCAGGTGACGCGGGCGATGATCGACCTGTTCGCCGCGCGCCACGATCCGACCTTCGCCGGTGATCGGAACGAGGCGATTGCCGCTGCGCAAAGCGCCTTCACCCGCGGCCTCGCCAAGGTCACGGCGATCAATGACGACCGGTTGCTGCGGCTCTACCGCGCGGTGATCGACGCAGTGCTGCGCACCAATGCCTTCGCCCCGGCGGCGGCTGAGGCGCTGGCGTTCAAGATCGACTCCGCGCTCGTCCCCGGCCTGCCCAAGCCGGTGCCGTGGCGCGAAATCTTCGTCTATTCGCGCCGGGTCGAGGGCATTCACCTACGCTCGGGCGCGGTGGCGCGTGGGGGCCTCAGATGGTCTGACCGGCGCGACGACTTCCGCACGGAAATCCTCGGCCTGATGAAAGCGCAGCGCGTGAAGAACGCCGTGATCGTGCCCACCGGCGCGAAGGGCGGGTTCTATCCCAAGCAGCTCCCCTCTCCTGCGATCGACCGCGAAGGCTGGGCGGCAGAGGGCCGCGCCGCATATGAAATCTTCATCCGCACCCTGCTGTCGGTAACCGACAACATCATTGGCGGGACAGTTGTTCACCCCGACTGCGTGCAAGTGCTCGACGGCGAAGACCCCTATTTCGTCGTCGCCGCCGACAAGGGCACCGCGACCTTCTCCGACATCGCCAACGGGATCGCGCAAAGTCGTGATTTCTGGCTGGATGACGCTTTCGCCAGCGGCGGTTCGAACGGGTACGACCACAAGGCGATGGGCATCACCGCGCGCGGCGCGTGGGTTTCGGTCCAGCGCCACTTCCGCGAAATGGGCATCGACGTGCAGACCCAGTCCGTCACCGTAGCAGGCTGCGGCGATATGTCGGGCGATGTGTTCGGCAACGGAATGCTGTTGTCCAAGGCGCTGAAGCTGGTTGCCGCCTTCGATCATCGCCACATCTTCATCGACCCCTCGCCCGATCCGCTTGCGAGCTGGAAAGAGCGCAAGCGGATGTTCGAACTCCCCCGGTCGAGCTGGGAGGATTACGACGCGTCGCTGATCTCCAAGGGCGGCGGCGTGTTCCCGCGCTCGGCCAAGGTGATCAAGCTGCCCAAGCAGGCGCGTGAAGTGCTGGGGATCGAGGCGAAGGAAATCGAGCCCGAAGCCTTGATCAGCGCGATCTTGCGCGCGCCCGTCGACCTGATGTGGTTCGGCGGGATCGGCACCTATGTGAAGGCGCCGCAGGAAAACAACATCGCGGTCGGCGATCCGGCCAATGATGGCCTGCGCGTCGATGCCACCGAAGTGCGCGCCCGCGTGATCGGTGAGGGCGCGAACCTCGGCGTGACGCAGGCCGGGCGCATCGCGTTTTCGCTCAATGGGGGCCGCATCAACACCGACTTCATCGACAATTCGGCCGGCGTCGATTGCTCGGACAACGAGGTCAATATCAAGATCGCGCTGGCGGCGGCAACCGCTTCGGGCAAGCTCGCCCCGAAGAAGCGCAATACGCTGCTGGCCGCGATGACGGACGAAGTCGCCGCGCTGGTGCTCGAAGACAACCGCTTGCAGGCGCTTGCGCTTTCGGTCGCATCGAGCGGCGGGGCTGGCGCCACGGCGTCCTATATCCGCCTGATCGAGCAGCTGGAGGAAGTCAGCGATTTCGACCGCCGCACTGAAGGGCTCGCCGATGGCGAGACCCTGAGCCGCCGCGCGGCGGACGGGCAGGGGCTGACCCGTCCCGAACTCGCGGTGCTGCTGTCTTCGGCCAAGCTGGCGCTGCAATCGGCGATTGAAGCGAGCACGCTGCCCGACGATCCGGTGCTTGAGCCTGTGCTGCTGGCGCGCTTCCCTTCGGCCATGCGCAAGACCTATGCCGCCGAGATTCGCGGCCACCGGCTGCGGTCCGAGATGATCGCCACCAGCCTGTCCAACCGCATCGTCAACCGGCTCGGCATGGTTCACCCCTTCGAACTGGCCGAGGAAGAGGGCGTGGGCCTTGCGGAAGTTGCCGCCGCCTTTGTGGTGGCCGAGCGATTGTTCGGGCTCGACCCGCTGTGGCGCGAGCTTGATGGGGCCGACATCCCCGAAGCGGCGCGCCTGGTGCTGTTCGACCGACTGGCGGCGGCGGTCGGCAACCTGATGTCGGACGTGCTGCGCACCGCGTCGGGCAAGGTTGCTGCCGGGGCGATGATCGGCGAATTGCAGAGCGGCGTTGCAGCGCTGGTTTCAGGCCGTGACGAATTGCTCACCGACGAGCCGCGTGCCCGCTCGCGGGCCCTGCGGGACCGCTTTGTCGCCGCCGGAGCGCCCCAGGCGCTGGCTGCCAAGGTCGCCAACCTGTTCGATTTTGACGGGGCGGTGGGCCTCGCGCAAGGCGCGCTCGTCGCCGGGATCGAGACCAAGCTGCTCACCCACGCCTTCACCGATATCGGCACCCGCTTGGGGCTCGACTGGGCGCAGGGAACGGCGGCCTATATGTCACCGTCTGATGTGTGGGAGCGGCTGTTGGTGTCCGGCCTCGCGCGGGATTTCCAGCAGATGCGGATCGAGTTCCTGCGGCGGCTGATGCAGGCCAAGTCGGGTGCAGATGACCCGCGCGGTGCTGTCGCCGAATGGGCCGAGCGCAATGCGCAAGGCGTGGCGCAGTTCCGCGCCATGATCGCCCGTGCACAGGCCCGCCCGCCGGTGGGTGCGGCAATGCTCGCCCAGATCGCCAGCCAGGCCCGCAATTTGCTCGAACGGTAGCACTCGTCGTTATGGCGGGTTGACCCTCCGGCTGTTTGCGCCACATCAAGGGCCGCAAGACGCCGGAGGGGCATAGCAAGCACATGACCACAACCACGCAACACGCAGATGTCGTGATCGTTGGCACCGGCCACGGCGGGGCGCAGGCGGCGATTGCCTTGCGCCAGCACGGCCACGAAGGTTCGATCCTGATGATCGGGCGCGACAATGCGCCGCCCTATGAACGCCCGCCGCTCTCCAAGGAGTATCTCGCCGGGGACAAGGGGTTCGAGCGGATCATGATCCGGCCCGAGAAGTTCTGGGCGGAGAAGAACATCACCCTGCGCCTCGGTGCGGCGGTGACGGGGATTGACCCGGCCTCGCACACGCTCACTCTCAGCGATGGTGCGCAGGTGACCTATCGCAAGCTGATCTGGTCAGGCGGGGGCGACCCGCGGCGCTTGCCGGTGCCGGGTGCGGTGCTGCCGGGCGTGTTCTACGTGCGCGACAAGTCCGATGCCGATGCGATGATGCAGTCCCTCGCCGATGGGGCGAAGCGTGCGGTGGTGATCGGCGGCGGCTATATCGGGCTGGAGGCGGCGGCTGTGCTACGCAAGCTCGGCTGCGAGGTGGTGCTGGTCGAGATGCTCCCCCGCTTGCTGGCACGCGTGGCGGGTGAAGAATTGTCGACCTTCTATGCCGAGGAGCACCGCCGTCAGGGCGTCGACGTGCGGCTGAGCACCGGCGTCCACGCCGTGCTGGGCGAGGAAGCGGGCCGGGTGACGGGCGTGCGGCTCGACAATGGCGAGGAGGTCGCCTGCGACATGGTGATCGTCGGCATCGGGGTGGTGCCTGCGGTCGCGCCGCTGATTGCAGCGGGCGCGGCGGGGAGCAACGGGGTCGATGTGGATTTCTGCTGTCGCACCACGCTTGATGACATCTACGCCATCGGGGACTGCGCCGCTCACTCCAACGATTTTGCCGATGGCGCGGTGATCCGCTTGGAATCGGTCCAGAACGCGCATGACATGGCGAACACCGTGGCACGCGCGATCATGGGCGAGAAGGAGCCTTACCACGCGCTGCCGTGGTTCTGGTCGAACCAGTATGATCTGAAGCTGCAAACCGCAGGGCTGAGCCTCGGCTTTGATCAGACGGTGCTGCGCGGCGATCCCGAGACCCGCAAGTTCACGGTGGTCTACCTCAAGGATGGCAAGCCGATCGCCTTCGACTGCGTGGGGACGATGAAGGACTATGTCCAGGCGCGGAAGCTGCTGGAGAGCGGGGCGGGCCGGATCGATCCGGCGCTGTTGGCTGACCCTGAGGTGGCGATCAAGGATTTGATCTGAATCTCCCCTCCCCTTGCGGGAGGGGCTGGGGGAGGGGTCGAGGCCGCAGGCCTCGTTTGCCTAGCCGCTGGCGTGGAGCCCCCTCCCCCCGACCCCCTCCCGCAAGGGGAGGGGGAGGTCAGGCGCCGAGCCTCGCCAAAGCCCACTCGGCCGCCTCTGCCACCACCGGATCGGGGTCGCTCGTTAACGCGCTGACCTGCGCGGTTAGCGCCCGATTGCCGCTATTGCCCGCTGCATAGAGGCAGTTCCTCACGAACCGGTCGCGCCCGATGCGCTTGATCGGCGAGCCGGAAAACAGCGCACGGAAGCCCGCATCATCCAGCGCCAGCAACTCGCCCAAGCGCGGGGCGACCAGTTCGGCGCGGGGGAGGAATTCGCGGATGGCCTGCGCGGCGCTCGCGAACTTGTTCCACGGGCAGACCGCAAGGCAATCGTCGCAGCCATAGATGCGGTTGCCCAAGGCAACGCGGAATTCCTCTGCAATCGGGCCTTTGTGTTCGATGGTGAGGTAGGAAATGCAGCGCCGCGCATCGAGCTGATAGGGGGCGGGGAAGGCGTCCGTTGGGCAGGCGTCAAGGCACGCATGGCAGCTGCCGCATTGGTCACGGTGCGGCTCAGCGGGGGCCAGGTCGAGCGTCGTGTAGATTGCGCCCAGAAACAGCCAGCTGCCGTGCGTGGGGCTGACGAGGTTGGTGTGCTTGCCCTGCCACCCGATCCCCGCCGCCTCACCCAGCGGCTTTTCCATCACCGGGGCGGTGTCGACGAAGACCTTGACCTCGGCCCCCGGTTCGACCCCCACCAGCCAGCGGGCGAGGGCTTTCAGGCGCTTCTTCACCACATCGTGGTAATCCTTGCCCTGCGCGTAAACCGAAATCCGCGCGTGGGTGTCTGACCCCTCCAGCGCCAGTGGGTCATGGGCCGGGGCGTAGCTCATCCCCAGCGCGATCACGCTGCGCGCCTCAGGCCACAGTCCTTGGGGCGAGCGGCGGTGGTCGAGCCGCGCGGCCATCCACTCCATCGAACCGTGCTGCCCTTCGCCCAGCCATTGTTCCAGCCGGGCGGCGCGCAGCGGGTCTTCGCCTGCGCTGGCAAAGCCGCACACGGCAAAGCCCAAGGCGGCCGCCTCCCCCGCAATCCTGTCTGCAAGGTCAGATGCTACCGGAGCATTAACCATATTCGGAGAGGCTCCCGTTTAATCCTTCCCGCTAACCGCGTAGGCTATGGATATGGCGGTAAGCGATCACACAGCATCGGGCAATCGGGCGGACGGCTTCAGTGCCATCCCGGCCGATGCGCGCCCCCTCGCAATCGAAGCCCGCGGGCTGGTCAAAAGCTTTGACGGCACCCGCGCGGTTGATGGGGTGGACATTTTTGTCCCCGAAGGCGCGATTTACGGGATTCTCGGGCCGAACGGCGCGGGCAAGACCACGACGCTGCGGATGCTGCTAGGCATCATCGACCCGGACGAAGGCGTGCGCCGCGTGTTCGGGCATGATCGCCCGCATGATATCGGCCGGTTGATCGGCTACTTGCCGGAGGAGCGCGGGCTCTATCCGGCGATGAAGTGCATCGAGGCGATTGCCTTCATGGGCGCGCTGCGCGGGCTTCCGCTTAAGGAGGGCCGCAAACGCGCTGCCGAACTGCTGGAACGCCACGATCTCGGCTATGCGGCTGACCGCCAGATCCGCCAACTGTCGAAGGGCATGGCGCAGACCGTCCAGCTGCTCGGCACGCTGGTGCACCGTCCGCGATTGGTGGTGCTGGACGAGCCATTCTCCGGCCTCGACGCGATCAATCAGGGCAAGCTGGAACTGATGATCCGCGCGCTGGCCGAGGATGGCGTGACCGTGATCTTCTCGACCCATGTGATCCACCATGCCGAGCGCCTGTGCGAAGGCGTGGCGATCATTGCAGGCGGCAAGGTGCCTTACGCAGGGTCTGTCGAGGCCGCGCGCGACCGCATCCCAGCGCAGGTGCGGCTGGAGACGCGGGCGCGCGAAGGCGCATGGCTTTCGGCCCTGCCTACCGACACCCGCCGCAATGGCGATTTCTTCCAGTTCCCGCTGCCCGAAAGCGGGATCGAACCGCTGCTCAAGGGCTTGATCGAAGGCGAGGCGGGGATTCTCTCGCTCTCCATCGAGCGCGCTGGCCTGCACGATGCCTTCGTCGCCATCGCGGGCGAGGCCGCTGCGCGTCAGCTGGAAGCCGATAATCAGGGGAACCGCGCATGAGCGATACCGAAATGCTTCGCCCGCGCCTCACCACGCTGGAAGCCGCCTGGGTCATCGCCCGGCGCGATTTCGTCGCGGTGCTGTTCAGCCGCGCCTTCCTGTTTTTCCTGCTCGGCCCGCTCTTCCCGGTGCTGATCGGCGGATTGGCGGGCAGTATCGGCGGGCAGGTGCAACGCAGTGCTGTCAGCATCGAAGTCGGCCTGGCCCTTTCGCCTGACGACAACGCGGCGATGATTGCGGCTGCCAATGTCCTGCGCCCGCAGCTCGGCGGTCAGGTGCCCGAATTGCGGGTGATCAAAGAGGCTGCGCAGGACAGCAATTTCGATGCGCGCGCCTTTCTGGATCAGCGCCGGGGCAATTACGCCGCGATCCTGACCGGATCGCTGGCCGCGCCGCAACTGGTCGGCACGAAGGGTCAGATTGATCGTTGGTCGGGGCCGATTGAATTGATCGCAGCGACAGCGAGCGGCGCTTCGCCCTCGCGGTTCCCCACGGCCACCAGCGAAGTGGTCGCCACCAGCGCCGCGTCCGAACGCACCAACCGGGTGCGCACCGCTCAGGCAGCGCAGATGGTATTGTTCCTGCTGACGATGCTGCTGGGCGGCATGGTGTTGTCCAACCTCGCCGAGGAAAAGGGCAACAAGATCATTGAAATCCTCGCCGCGGCCTTGCCGATGGATGCGGTGTTCATGGGTAAGCTGTTCGCGATGCTAGGCGTGTCCTTCGTCGGGATTGCGGTGTGGGGCACGGTCGGCTGGGCGTTCTGGGCGATTGCCGAAGACGCGATTGTCACCGTCACCCAGACCAATTTCCGCGAACTGCCCGGCCCGGCGGTCGGCTGGCCGATGTTCATGGTGCTGGGGCTGATCTATTTCACGATGGCCTATCTGCTGCTCGGCTCGTTGTTCCTGACGATTGGGGCGATGGCCGCCTCGGTGCGCGAGGTGCAGACCCTGTCGATGCCGGTGACGATGTTGCAACTGATGGTGTTCTTCCTGTCGGCGGCCAATATCGGCCAGACCGGCACCCCGCTGGAGCTGGGGGCGATCGCCTTCCCGCTGTCTTCGCCCTTCGCCATGCTGGCCCGCGCCGCGCTGGAGGAGACGCTGTGGCCCCATGCGCTTGCGGTCTTGTGGCAGGGGATTGCGGTGCTTCTGCTGGTGAAGGGCGGATCGCTATTGTTCCGCAAGCGGGTGATGAAGTCGGGCGGGGCCGGGCGCGCCAAGAAGAGCTGGTTCGCCCGCCGTGCGCCTGCCCCGGTTGAACCTGCCGAATAAGTCTCCATTCGCAACCGACTATTGACATTGCTGTCAGTTAGTCTGAGGATGCGACTCGGATCGGAGCGGCCCATGCACGAGGCTGCCTGACGGGAGACAGACATGGCCACCATCGCCCCCACCCCGCCCCCTGTTCAGCGCCCGCAAGTGCGCCGCGAGCCGAGTTCTTACGACGCGCTCAAAGCGCACTTCGCCGCCCATCCCGAAGAACGTCTCCGCCATTCGCACCCGTGGGATGTGAGCCGCTCGGAAATCTATGCCGAGGATACCTGGCAGCCGGTTTTCGCCGAAATGCGCGCGGCGGGCCAGCTCCACTGGATCCCCGAAAGCCCATTCGGCCCCTATTGGGCAGTGGTCGGCCATAAGGCGATCCAGCATATCGAGGCCCTGCCCGAAACCTTCTCGTCGAGCTGGGAGCATGGCGGTATCACCATCCTCGAACGGCCCGATGATGCGCAGCTGGCCGAAATGGGCGCCCAGCGCCGCGAGCTGCCGATGTTCATTGCGATGGACCGCCCGCAGCACACCGGGCAGCGCCGCACCGTCGCGCCCAAGTTCACCCCTACCGCTATCACCGAGATGGAAGCCGAAATCCGCCAACGCACGGGCGAAGTGCTTGACCGCCTGCCGCGCGGCGAAGTGTTCGATTGGGTCGACACCGTCTCGATCGAACTCACCACCGGGATGCTGGCAATCCTGTTCGGCTTCCCGTGGGAGGACCGCCGCTTGCTGACCTTCTGGTCCGACTGGGCGGGCGATACCGAACTGGGTGCGGTGCGATCGCTCGACGAGGTGCGCTGGGGGATCCTTCAGGAAATGGCGGGCTATTTCCAGTCGCTCTGGATCGAGCGGACGATGGACAAGGAACCGGGCAATGATCTCATCTCGATGATGATCCACTCGCCCGCGATGAACCAGATGAGCCCGGAAGAATTCATGGGCAATCTGGTGCTGCTGATCGTGGGCGGGAACGACACCACCCGCAACACCATGAGCGGCATCATCCACGCGCTCGACAAGTTCCCCGATCAGCGCAAACTCTACGAGGAACGCCCCGAACTGATCCCCAATGCCGTGCAGGAAATCCTGCGGATGCAGGTGCCGCTGGCCCATATGCGCCGCACCTGTACCGAGGACACCGAGGTGTTCGGCCAGACCATCAAGGCGGGCGACAAGGTGGTGCTGTGGTACATCAGCGCCAATCGCGATGGGGACGTGTTCGAGAACCCTGACAAGCTCGACATCACCCGCGATAACGCCCGCCGTCACCTCGCCTTCGGCTATGGCATCCACCGCTGCGTCGGCGCGCGGCTGGCCGAACTGCAATTGCGGGTGCTGCTGGAGGAAATGCACAAGCGCCGGATGCGGGTGCACGTCGCCGGTGATGTCGAGCGGGTGCGCGCCAACTTCGTCCACGGCTTCCGCAAGCTCGAGGTTGAGATCACAACTTTCTAATCGCGGGATGGGCAGGTGAAACCTCAGGCGTGTTCCGGGCGTATTAAGGACAGGACGTTCAAGCCCCCTAGATGGAACACCACCCGATGCGCCTGCCTGTGATTGATCGCCGCCGCCTGCTCGCCATTGGCGCTGCGCTGCCGTTTATCGGCGCCTGCTCCGCCGCGCCCGCGGAAGCCAAGAACTATCCCAAGGGCAGAACCGAGGCCGAATGGCGCAAGGCGCTGACCAAGGATCAGTTCTATGTGCTGAGGCAGGCAGGGACGGAACGCGCCTTCACCTCGCCGCTCGACAAGGAAAAGCGCAAGGGCACCTTCGCGTGCGCAGGCTGCGCGAACCCGCTCTATGCCTCGGCGCACAAGTATGACAGCCGCACCGGCTGGCCGAGTTTCTGGCAGGCGATCGACAAGGGCGCGGTCGGCACGTCGACCGATTACGTGATCGGCTACCCCCGCACCGAAGTGCACTGCGCCGATTGCGGCGGGCATCTGGGGCACATCTTCGACGACGGCCCTAAGCCTACCGGCAAGCGCCACTGCATCAACGGGGTCGCGATGAAGTTCGTGCCGGCCTGATTTCGGGCAAGCTACTCGCCGAGCAGTGCCGGTGCCTGAAGCTGGGCCGCCAGCCGCGCGAATTCGCCTAAGGTGAAGGTGTCGTCGAACACCACTCCATACTGATGTTCACGCCGCCAGCGCACCTTGGCGCGGACTTCGCGGGTCTTGTCCGCCAGGCCCGGCGCAGCGATCCGCACATTCTGGTCGATCGCCAGCAGCTGGTCGCAGGTGATCCGCGCACCCTGCTGTGAGAGGTTTTCGACCACCGCATCGAAACTGCCCGACAAGGTGTGGACCATCACCGGGAAACACACGCCGAGCCTGAGCCCGCGCTTGGGATAATCGCTCGCTTCATTGACCAGTTGGCCGACCTCAACGCTGTGCGCAAAGGTGAAGCCGGCTTCGTTCTCCCGCTGCCACACACAGGTGACTTCGTAGGTCGCTCCGGCGGGCATGTGCAGCGCGTAATCTTTGCAGCTGGGCAGGGCATGGAACAGGCGAACGCTTACCCCGGTTTCCGAAACGTCGCGGATCACGCACACGAACTCCCCCTGCGCCGAGACCAGTTTGGCTGCGCGGATCAGTAATGTGAAACGCGGCGCGGCGCGCTGTTCCGCGCCGAGCGTATCGGGTGCTTCTTCGAGACGTGCGGTATTCGTCGCTATGTCCATGCCCTGTTGTCCCAACCCGACAGCCCCTGGTCCTGGCACTGGCGAGACATGTATGGGACGCGCCTGTCCCATGTTCCCAGAACGGAAATAGGTAGAAGACGTTAAGGGGGAGATAATGACTGCCTAGACATCAAACTGCATTACTTAGGCTGAATCACTTATCTGGTACGGGCGGCGGGACTCGAACCCGCACGAGCAAAGCTCAGGGGATTTTAAGTCCCCGGCGTCTACCATTCCGCCACGCCCGCATGATCAGGCCCTTGCCACAGAATACCGTTCCAATGCCAGAGCTTGCCCGAAAGCTTGCCAGTCGGCGCATCATCGCCCATTTCGGCGAGGATATTCACACAACAGGGGCGCAGCATGGCGGGCGAAGCATCTGACGCGCATTCGGTGGTGGCGACCATCCAGCCGGCGATTTCGCTGCTGGGCCTCGGGATCGGCGCGGCGCTGGCGAGCCGGGCGCTGCGGCTGAACCCAATCGTCGGCTATCTCGGGCTGGGGCTCGGGCTGGCGAGCCTCGGCATGGCGTCCGATTTTCGCGGGCCGGTGGTGGCCGCGATGGCCGAGGCGGGGGTGATGTTCCTGCTGTTCAATCTCGGCCTGCACTTCTCGCTGGGGCGGATCCGCGCTGAGGCGGGCAATATCTTCGGCTTTGGCAGCTTGCAGATGGTGGTGGCGGGCGGGGCCTTTGCGGCGCTGTTCATCGCGTTCGGCCTGCCGGTGGCGTTTGCGATCATTGCCGGGTTCGGCATGGGCCTGTCCTCCACCGCCGTCGTGATCGGACTGGTGCGTGAGCGTGGGCAGGAGGATTGCCCGGTCGGCCGCGCCGCGCAATCGATCCTCATCTTTCAGGACATTGCCGCGATTCTGCTACTGGTGACCGCCGGTGCATTGGCGAGCGGTGGGGCGCTGGCGCCTGCGCTGGGGTTGGCGGGGGCCAAGGCGCTCGCCGCATTCGGAATCGCGGTGCTGTTCGCGCGTTACCTGACCGAGCCGTTGTTCAACCTGATCGCCCGCGCCGGAACGACCGAGGTCTATACCGCAACCGCGCTGTTCATCGCGCTCGCCGCTGGGTGGGCGACGGGGATGGCGGGGCTATCGCTGACGCTGGGGGCGTTCCTCGGCGGGATGGCCGTGGCGGATTCGCGCTATCGCATCTTGGTGCAGACCGAAATCGACGCGTTTCGCGGGCTGTTCCTCAGCTTCTTCTTCATCTCGGTCGGGCTCAGCATCGATCCGGCGCTGCTGGTGGCGGACTGGATGCTGGTGGTGGCGGTGACGCTCGGAATGATTGTGCTCAAATGCGCCTTCAACGTGGTGGCCGCGCTGCTCAACCGCTGGTCGGTGCCCGGCTCGATCCAATTGGGCTTCCTGCTCGGGCAGGGGAGCGAGTTCACGCTGGTGCTGCTGGCGCTGCCTGCGGTGGCGGGACTGGCTGAGCCACGGCTGGTTTCGGCGATGGTCACCGCGATCGCGATCAGCCTAGCGGTCACGCCGCTGGTGTCGAACATCGGGCGCAAGCTGGCCGGACGCCTGCGCGCCGGGCCGCCGGACATGAAGCTGGCGGGTGATGACGCGCCGGTGCTGATCATCGGCATGACGTCGGCGGGTCGTACGCTAGCCGATGCGCTGGCATTCAATGAAATTGGCTACCTCGCACTCGAAGCGGATCATGACCGCTTCCAGCTGGCGCTGGCCGATGGCTACCACGTCCACCGCGCCAACCCGGCCGACCCGCGCAGCTGGGACGCGATCGGGATCGACCGGCGGCAGGTGCTGGTGGTGGCGACCGGCGATACCTCGGTCTCGCGTGAGGTCACGCCCTTAGCGCAGCAACGGATGCCCGGATTGGCGCGGATCATCGCGGTGCCGGGGTCGGACGAGATCGACGAGATCGCTGCGCTCGGTATGCTGCCAGTCGATATGAGCCTGAGCGGCGGGGGAGAGCGGATGATCGAACTGGTCTTCGCCGCCCTGGGCGAACAACGCGCGCTGCCGGTGCCGAGCCTCGCTCATGACGAAGTGCGGCCGCGCAAGGTGGCGTGATCTGTGTTGCGCACCCGCCTCCGCGGGCGCGTCCTCGGCGCTGTTTCAAGCCCTGCGGGCTTGAGCGCCTGCGGGTCGGGCGCGTGCCCTCGCGGCCCTTTGGGCCGGTTTGGGTGGTGCTGGCAGTTATCGGTGCGGTTGCACTCGGCGGACACACGGCTCCTTACGGCCGTGTTGGCCGATCATCGCGACGGCAGCGGTGCAGCTGTTCCTTGCGCTTCGTCCAGAGGCGGTCCCGATAACCGCTCTTGGCGAAGCGCAGGGCCGCTTACTTGTTCAGCCGCTCGCGGATTTCCTTGCCGGCCTTGAAATAGGGCACGCGCTTGGAAGGCACGTCCACTGTTTCGCCGGTGCGCGGATTGCGTCCGCTCCGCGCTTCACGCTCTCGCGTCGAAAAGGCACCAAAGCCACGCAGTTCGACCCGGCCGCCTTCGGCCAGCCGTTGCGCGATTTCATCGAAGAAGATGTCGACCACCTGTTCGATTTCATCCGCGCGAAGCTCTGGATTATCCTTGTGCAGTTCCTGCAGCAATTCGGATCTGATCATCGCGATCTCCCGACGCCCACGGACGGTCTCGCCGCCATATCACGTCGCAAATGCGGGTTACCCCGTCGTTTCGTTTACGCGCCCCCGACCCGAGGAGCGGCCCCCTTTACTCTCAGCTTTGCAAGATATGCAACCCGTTGCTGAAGAGTATGGGCAAACTGTCAGAAATCGGGAAAGCCCGCAACCTGCATTAATGTCAGTAAGCCAGAACCTTACAAAACGATCGCGAGATTTGCTGGATCAAGGCCAAGGCGTCGCATCCGACTGCGGATTTCAGGCCATTCCTCGCGCAGAAACGTCTCGCGTTCAGTGGCGCGCAGCCGCTCGGCCGCGCCGCGCACGACATACATGCCGACGCCGCGCTGCACTTCGACGAAGCCGTCGTTCTGGAATTGCTGATAGGCTTTGGCGACTGTGAGCGGGTTCGCCCCCTGCTCCGCCGCCAGCGCCCGCACCGAGGGAAGCATCGCGCCTTCCGGATAAACGCCATCAATGATGGCAGCGGCGATCTGATCGCGCAGCTTGAGATAGACGGGCCGGTTGGAGCTTGGGCGGTTGGGGTTCATAGCAGCAGTGTCCCTTGCGAGGTGCATCAGTGCCATAATACAGCCATGCGGTCAAGGCGAGGAGGCTTGTGCGCAGCGATGCATGAAGCGTTACGTGCCCGCGCAACAAAAGCTTCACACGGGCGCAACAGGCGCTAGGGTGCCGTCCCATTGCGGCGGTGTGGTGAGGCACCGCTTAACCATTCGATGGGGATCGAATTCATGAAAGATATTTCGCTGTGGGCGGAGGCCGATTGGATTGCGGCCATCGCCGTGGTCGTGCTGATCGTGTTTCTTGCGATTGGCAGCAAGATCGCGGTGCAGAAGGAGCCCGAGTTCGCCGGGCACCCCAAGGGCCTCTACATGCTGTTCTTCGCCGAGATGTGGGAACGCTTTTCCTACTACGGCATGCGTGCGATTCTGGTGTTCTATCTGGCCCAGCATTGGGACTTCACCGAGGGCAAGTCGAACCTGATCCTCGGTGCTTATGCCAGCCTCGTCTACATCACTCCGGTGCTCGGCGGCTGGTTGGCTGACCGCTATCTCGGCCAGCGCAAGGCGGTTCTGTTCGGCGGCTTGCTGCTGGCGGTGGGCCACTCGCTGATGGCGGTGGAAGGCACTGGCGGGCAGGACGATCCCACGATCAACATATTCTGGGCGGCGCTGGCCTTCATCATCGTCGGCTCGGGCTTCCTGAAGGCCAACATCTCGGTGATGGTCGGCCAACTTTACCCGATGACCGATATCCGCCGCGACGGCGCTTACACGATCTTCTACATGGGCATCAACGTCGGCGCGGCGATCGGGACGATCTTGGTCGCCTATCTCGGCCAGACGGTTGGCTGGGGCTTCGGCTTCGGCCTTGCCGGGATCGGGATGCTGCTGGGCCTCGTTGTCTTCGTCCTCGGCAAGTCAACGCTGGGCGGCGCGGGTGAAGCTCCCCGGCCGCTCGCCAAGGGGACGGAATACAGCCTCTATGGTATCGGTGTCGCTGCAGTCGCCGTGATCTGGGCGCTGGTGCAGTATCAGGACGTCATCCAGACGCTGCTGATCGTCTCAGGCCTGTCGCTGCTGGGCTATGTGCTGTTCGAAAGCTTCAAGCTCGAAAAAGAGCCGCGTGAACGGATGTTCGCGATCTTGTTCCTGATCAGCCTCAACCCGCTGTTCTGGGGCCTGTTTGAACAGGCGGGCGGGTCGATGAACCAGTTCACCGACAAGTTTGTCGATCGCAGCGGGGTGCCTGCGGGTATCTTCCAGTCGATCAACCCGATCTACATCATCCTGCTTGCCCCGCTGTTTGCCGGGCTGTGGCAGTGGCTGGGGCGCAAGGGCAAAGAGCCTTCAGCTCCCGCCAAGTTCGGGCTGGCGCTGGCGCAGATGGGCCTTGCCAATCTCGTGCTGGTGTGGGGGGCGGAAGCCTATGGCATTGCCGCGATGACCCCGGTTCTGCTGGTCTTTGCCTATTACTTCTTCGCCACCACCGCCGAGCTGTGCCTTTCGCCTGTCGGCCTGTCAGCCATGAACCGGCTCGCGCCCAAGCACCTTGCCAGCCTCATCATGGGCGCCTGGTTCTACATGACCGCGGTCGGCAATTTCGTCGCTGGCAAGATCGGCGAAGCGACCGGCGGCCATGACGGGGTGATGACCAAGCAGGGCCTGCTCGACATCTACGAAGTGTTCGGCTGGATCGCGATCGGTGCGGCTGTGGCCGTGCTGCTGGTCAGCCCGATTGTGAAGAAGTGGATGCACCTCGATACGCTTGCGGACGAAAAGGTCGCCCCCACGTTTGAAGGTGCGGACGAGGGCTATCCCGCTACTCGTCCCGCCGAGTAACGCTGGCCTGACACTTTAATCGTCGAGCTGCATAGACAACCTGCCCGTTTCCCGTCACACAATGTGACAGGGAAACGGGAAAGGTTTTCGATGCTTTCACACTTCAAATTGCGAGCGCGCACAGGCGCGCTGGCCACTTTGGCAAGCGCGTTGGCGCTGTCTGCCTGCGCGACCACCGGCGGTAGCGGCGATACCGCCAGCGCATCGGACAAGTCCGATGACAAGGAATTCGCCGCCGCGCCGGCAGGCGATCCGGTCTTCGCGTCGACCTACAAGCCCTACCCCAACATCGCCACCGCGATCCGCGGCGCGACGATCTATGATGGCAAGGGCGGCAAGATCGAGAACGGCGTGGTGTTCATGTCGGGCGGCAAGATCACCTCGGTCGGCGGCCCCGATACGCCGATCCCGGCCGACATTGCGGTGTTCGACGGCACCGGCAAGTTCGTCACCCCCGGCATCATCGACATCCACTCGCACTTGGGCGACTATCCCTCGCCCGGCGTGGAAGCCCATTCCGACGGCAACGAAGCCACCGCGCCGACCACGCCCGAAGTCTGGGCCGAACATTCCGTCTGGCCTCAAGACCCCGGCTTCAGCCGCGCGCTGGCGAATGGCGGGATCACTGCTCTGCAAATCCTCCCCGGCTCGGCCAACCTGATGGGTGGGCGGTCGGTGACGCTCAAGAACGTGCCCGCGCGCACCATGCAGGGGATGAAGTTCCCCGGCGCGCCCTATTCGATGAAGATGGCCTGCGGAGAGAACCCCAAGCGGGTCTATGGCAGCCGTGGCCGGATGCCTTCGACCCGGATGGGCAACCTTGCGGTCAACCGCGAAACGTGGCTCGGCGCGATTGACTATGCCAACGACCCGAAAGCCAAGCGCGATCTCGGCAAGGAGACGCTGGTAGGCGTGCTCAAGGGCGAAATCCTGATCCAGAACCACTGCTACCGCGCGGACGAAATGGCGCTGGTGCTCGATATGGCCAAGGAGATGGGCTACAAGGTCGCCGCCTTCCACCACGCGGTCGAGGCTTACAAGATCGGCGATCTGCTGCGCGAAAACGACGTGTGCAGCGCGATCTGGGCCGACTGGTACGGCTTCAAGATGGAAAGCTACGACGGCATTCTGGAAAACGCGGCCTTCCTCCAGCGCGAGGGCGCCTGCGTGGTGATCCACTCGGATGACCAGAACGATATCCAACGCCTCAATCAGGAAGCCGCCAAGGCGCAAGCCGCCGGTGCGCGGGTCGGGATCGACATCCCCGATGCGACCGTGATCCAGTGGCTCACTTACAACGCGGCCAAGGCGATGGGCATTTCCGACATGACCGGCAGCCTTGAGACCGGCAAGATGGCCGATGTGGTGCTGTGGAACGGCGATCCGCTGAGCGTCTATTCGCGGCCCGAGAAGGTCTGGATCGACGGCGCGCTGATGTTCGATGCGATGAACCCCAAGACACGGCCCGTCAGCGATTTCGAGCTTGGCCAGCCCGGCGAAGGAGATGTGAAGTGAAGCGCCTCCTCATCACAGCGGCCAGCGTTCTGGCCCTTACCGCATCGCCTGCCTTCGCCCAGGACATGGTCGTCACCAACGCCAAACTGGTGGTCGGTGACGGCGGCGCCCCGATTGAGGGCGGCGTCGTGATCGTGGACGATGGCAAGGTGGTGTTCGCGGGAGCGCCTACCCCAGGCCAGACCTTCTCGACCGATGTTGTCATCGACGCGGGCGGCGCATGGGTCACCCCCGGCTTGTTCGCGACCGTCACCACGCTTGGCCT
Source organism: uncultured Erythrobacter sp. (assembly GCF_958304185.1). NCBI lineage: Bacteria > Pseudomonadati > Pseudomonadota > Alphaproteobacteria > Sphingomonadales > Erythrobacteraceae > Erythrobacter > uncultured Erythrobacter sp. The sequence continues at coordinate 1,984,075 of NZ_OY284433.1, read as the reverse complement.
AGCCGACGTGTCGGCGGTGGATGAAAGCAACGACATCACCGCGCGCGAAACGCCGTTCAGCGCTGCTCTGGATGCGGCGACGGCGATCAATCCCACCTCGCAGCATATCCTCGTCCACAAGGCCGCCGGGATCACCCGCGCGGCAACGTCGATGATGCCGTCCGGCTCGATCTTTGCAGGGCAAGGCGCGATCATCGACCTTGATGGCGATGCGAAGCCGGTGATGCAGGCGCGCGCCTTCCAGATGATCAATCTGGGCGAAGGCGGAGCAGACCGCGCGGGCGGCAGCCGCGCCGCGGCCCATGCGCTGCTGCGTTCGGCGCTGCGCGAGGCGCAGGCGCTGGTCGGCAAGTCCGGCATCCCCGAAACGACCGAAATCGGCAAGGATGACGAGGTGTTCCTCAGCCGCTTCGATGCCGAGGCGCTGGTGCCGGTGGTGACGGGCAAGCAGAAGCTCTACGTCGCGGTCGAACGGATGGCCGATATCCGCGCTGTGCTGGCGCTGAAGGCGGAGTATCCCAAGCTCGATCTGGTGCTGGTCGGCGTGACCGAAGGCTGGTTGGTGGCGAATGAAATCGCTGCCGCCGGGGTTCCGGTGATTGCCAACGGGTTGAACGATCTGCCCGAAACCTTTGAGCAACTGGGTGCGACCCAGTCCAATGCCGGGCGGATGGCCAAGGCGGGCGTCAAGGTCGCGATCAATGCCGAAAGCCTCCAAAACCCGCGCCGCTTGCAGCAGGTGGCGGGCAACCTCGTCGCGCTGACCCGGATGCCGGGTGCGAGCGGGATGGAATGGGGCAAGGCCTTTGCCGCAATCAGCTCCGTCCCCGCCGAAATCAGCGGCATGGGCGGCAAGGCGGGCGTGCTCAAACCCGGCGCGCTGGGCGATGTGGTGATGTGGACCGGCGATCCGCTCGAGGTCGGCTCGGTGCCGACCAAGGTGTTCATCGCCGGGGTCGAACAGGACCTCACCAACCACCAGACCCGCCTGCGTGACCGCTATATCGACCTTGATGAAAGCGACCGGCCCAAGGCTTACGACTGGTAATGGCGTCGCTGTCAAAGCTGGTGGCTGCCGCCTTGGTGGCTTCGCTTCTGCTCGCCCTACAGCCCGCGCACGCGCAGGAGGGGGCGGGCGAGGCCGTCGCCGATCCAAGGGCGCAAGACTCCGCGTGGCACGCGGCGCAGCAGATCTATCTGCTGGGCCTCACGCCCGAAGACGGCTGGCATTTTGTCGATGGCGGGGTGCGCTGGCGCTGGATCAAATACCTCGCGTCAGACCGCAAGCCGACTGTCGATGATAGAATTACCGTCCATTACGAGGGGCGGTTGCTTGATGGGACCGTGTTCGACAGTTCCTATGCCCGCGGTGAGCCTGCAACCTTCCCGCTGGGCCGGCTGGTCAAGGGCTGGCAGCTGGCGGTTCCGCAGATGGGCGTGGGCGAGGTGATAGAAATCGCCATTCCCGCAGACCTCGCTTACGGCCCGGTCGGGCGAGGACCAATTCCGGCGAATGCGACACTGGTGTTCAAGGTCGAGCTGGTCGGGATCGAAGGCCAGACCTAGCCAGCGCGCGGCGGCCATTGCGGCACTGGCTCGCCGTCCGCGAATAGGTGCGCGCTGCTCCACCCGGCCATCTGTTCGAACATCGGCACGAGCGCGCGGGCCTTGTCCGTGAGGATGTAGCGCGCGCGCTTGCCGTCGGGCGGGTCGCGTCGCATCAGCCCCGCCTCTTGCAGGATCGCCAATCGCGAGGTGAGCGCCGCCCGGTTGATGCCGAGGCGGTCCACGAACTCCTCGAACCGCTCCGCCCCCAGAAATGCATCGCGCAAGATCAGCAACACCCAGCGGTCGCCGAGCAGGCGGGCGGCGCGGCCAATCGGGCAAGGCGCGCGTGAGGGGGTGTAGGTCTTCATCGTCTGATTATCAGACTTGCGTGCAGACAAGGCAAGCGGCATAACATCTGTATAGCAGACTTAAAGGAAGCCCGCCCCATGTCCTCACCCCGTTTCCCCTCGCCCGAAGCCGCCGTCGAATACATGAAGAAGGTCGCCGTCGCGCGTTCGGGCTTCTCCTCCTGGCTCGATGTCGAGCCGGTGACAGTGTGGGAGGGTGAGAGCGAGTTGTTGCTGGTGATGCGGCCCGAAATGACCCAGCACCACGGCTATGCCCACGGCGCGATTGTCGGGCTGATGGCCGACAATGCCTGCGCCTGGGCTGGAGCATCGGTTGCAGGCGATGTGGTTACGGGGGGCTACACCATCGATTTCCTGCGCCCCGCCAAGGGCGAGCGGCTGCGCGCGCGTGGAACTGTGGTCAAGGCGGGCAAGCGGCAGGTGGTGGTGCGCGCAGATGTGTGGGCCGAAAGCGACGGCGAGGCGCCGGTCCATGTCGCAGTGGCGCAGGCGACCATAGTTCCCACTGGCATCGTTCCCACTGGCATCGTGCCGACCGGGATCGCGGCCTGATCCAAGTCCGCTAGGCGTGTCTCCTCACCCATGTTAGGTTCGCCGCTATGGACGGGGCAATCATCACACTCATCGCGGCCAATGCCGCATTCGTCGGCACGCATTTCGCCATGTCGCACCCCTTGCGGGCACCGATGGTCAAGGCCTTGGGGGCAGGCGGGTTCCAGGGGGCCTATACCGTCGTCAGTTTCGCCACGCTGGCTTGGGTCTATTTCGCCTTTACTGCCGCGCCGCCGGCTGACCTTTCGGGGTCAGGCGATGTGGGCTGGATCGCCGCGACGATCATCACGCTGCCGGCGATGATCTTGTTGGCGGGCTCGTTCATCGGCAACCCAGCGCTGCCGACCCCGATGGCTGAAGCGCAGGCGCGCGCCGAACCGAAGGGCGTGTTCAAGGTCACCCGCCACCCGATGATGTGGGCGATCGGGCTGTGGGCCGCCTCGCACGTCATCCTGTTCTGGAGCACCCGGACGATGGTCACCGCGCTGGCGATGGGCATCCTCGCATTGGTCGGCGCGAAGTTTCAGGACGCCAAGAAGGAAGTCCTGATGGGCGCAAGCTGGGCCGAGTGGGAAAGCAAGACCAGCTACTGGCCGCGCTGGGGGGCACTTTTCAGCGTCGGCGCTGTGCCGCTGATCGCGGGGACCTTGTTGTGGCTGGCGGGCAGCTATATCCACCTGTGGCGCGCGGGCATCCCGGCGGGGGTGTTCAAGTGGCTGGCCTAAACCCCTGCACTACTCGCCCGTAAACACCGCGCCCCGCTTCTCGATCAGCGCGGCCACCCCCTCGGCATGATCGGCGGTGGTGTGCATCATCGCCTGCGTGTTCGCGGCGAGTTCCAGCGCGGTATCGTAGCTGGTCTGCTGCCCCTGCCGCAGCAGGTTCTTGGTGTGGCGCAGCGAATGCGGGGGGAGCAGCGCGATCCGGCCTGCCAGCGCCCGCGCTTCGTCCATCAGTGCCTCGGGTGCGACCACGCGGCTGACGAGGCCCCAGTCCTTTGCGGTGGCGGCGTCGATTACATCGCCGGTGTAGAACAGCTCGGCCGCGCGGCTCATCCCGATCACGCGGGGGAGGATCCACGTGCCGCCATCGCCGGGAATGATCCCGAGCTTGAGGAAGGTCACGCCGAACTTCGCGCTCTCGCTGGCAATGCGGATATCGGCGAGGCAGGCGACATCGCAGCCCAGTCCGATCGCCGGGCCATTGACCGCCGCGATCACCGGCACCCGCAACCCATAGAGCGCGCGCAGCATTAGGTGGATATTGTCGCGGTAGCCGTCCGAAATCGCGGGGGTGGTGCCGCCGAACGTGCCGGTCTTGTCCCGCATCGCTTTCACATCGCCGCCCGCGCTGAAGGCCCGACCAGCGCCGGTCAGGATCACCACCCGGCATTCCATGTCGCGGTTGATCGCATTAGCGACCCGGACAAACTCATCCCCGTCGCCCGGCGCGCCCAGCGGGTTCATGGACTCCGCCCGATCGAGCGTGAGAATGGTGACAGGGCCCTCTTTGGCGATCTGGATCAGTGACATCAGCAACCTTGCACGTTTGCGACAGATAATTCACCTTGCGTATAGGCGGGGGATGGCAAGGGCAAGGCTGGCGCCCCGCGGCCCGTGCTAATGATAGGGGTTGATGCGGAGAACTCGATTGCCCAGCCTCACCCTGCTTGCGACCTCGCCTCAGCTGCTGAGCACAGCGCTCGCGCTGGCAGCGCCGCAGCCTCAGGCACCCCCACCGCCGCCGCCGCAGGTCGTTCCGCTCGAATGGAACTTGGCCGCGGTGCAGGACAGCGCGCCGCCACCGACAGAAGGCGCGCCCGATGACGCCGCACCCCCGCCGCCCGAAAGTGAGCCGGCGGATGGTGAGTTGGCCAACGAAATCGTGGTCGAGGGCGAATATGGCCCGCCCAAGAGCGATCCGCTCGAACGCGTCAATGAAGAGAGCTATCGCCTGACCCAGGCGGTCGATCAAACGCTGGTCGAGCCGATGGCCAATGCCTATCGCGATGGCCTGCCCGAACCGATCCGCGACGGGCTGGGCAATGTCGTGCGCAATCTGGCCGAGCCGACCAATGCGCTGAATTTCCTGCTGCAAGGCAAGGTCGGCAAGGCGTTCGAGACGTTGGGGCGGCTGGCGATCAATTCCACCATCGGCGTGGGCGGCCTGTTCGACGTGGCGGGCAAGAAGGCCGATCTTCCCTATCGCCGCAACGGCTTTGGCAACACGATGGGCTATTACGGCATCGGGCCGGGGCCGTATATGTTTGTGCCAGTGACCGGGCCGACAAGCGTGCGCGATATTATCGGTCTCACGCTGGATCAGGCGCTCCTGCCCTTCGCGTTCGGCAAGCCGTTCAACAAGCCGACCTATACGGTGCCGTATTTCGTGGTGAACTCGCTCGACCAGCGGCTCGAGTTCGACGCGGAGATTGCCGCGATCCGCAACTCGGACGACCCCTACCTGATGCGGCGCGAAACCTATCTCGCCAAGCGCCGCCGCGATATCGCGCTGCTGAAGGGCGAACCGATTTCGGAACTTGACCAGATGCGGCTGGAGGAGCTGGAGGGGACGCCTTCAGCGGATACTCCCGCCGCAGCTCCCCAGTCAGAGAATGTCGCCCCGGTTGAGGCCCCCGCCAATCCCGAGGCTATCGCGATCACTCAGCCGCGCTGAGCCAGCCATTCAGGAATGCCAAGCAATTCGCCCACCGGCGTGCTGCTACTACGCCCGCGCCTCTTCGCCCGTGATCCCGGTGCTGTTGTGCTTTAGCGCCTTCAGCACCGTGTCGACGATCTGCGGCGCGTTGAGGCCAGCCTCGTCATACTGCTTCATCGGATCGTCGTGATCGATGAAGGTATCGGGCAGGCGCAGGGTGCGGACCTTCAGCCCGTTATCGGTCAGGCCCTCATCGCTGGCGAAGGTCAGCACGTGCGCGCCGAGGCCACCGATCGAGCCTTCCTCGACCGTCACGATCACCTCGTGGGTGCGCATCAGCTTGGCGATCAGGTCTTCGTCCAGCGGCTTGGCAAAACGCAGGTCGGCGACAGTGGTGGAGAGCCCCTTGGCCTCCAGCGTGTCGGCGGCCTTGAGCGCTTCGGTCAGGCGTGAACCGAGCGAGAGGATCGCAACCTTGGTGCCTTCACGCACCAACCGGCCCTTGCCGATTTCGAGCTTCACCGGAACTTCGGGCAGCGGCACGCCGGTGCCATTGCCGCGCGGGTAGCGGAAGGCGATCGGGCCGGCGTCATACTCGGCGGCGGTATAGGTCATGTGGACCAGCTCGGCCTCGTCCGCCGCAGCCATCACCACCATGTTGGGCAGGGTGGCGAGGTAGGTGATGTCGAAGCTGCCCGCGTGCGTCGCCCCGTCCGCGCCGACCAGACCGGCGCGGTCGATGGCGAAGCGCACGGGCAGGTTCTGGATGCACACATCGTGCACCACCTGATCGTAAGCGCGCTGGAGGAAGGTGGAGTAAATCGCCGCAAACGGCCGCATACCCTCAGCAGCGAGGCCTGCTGCAAAGGTCACCGCGTGCTGTTCGGCAATCCCGACGTCGAAGGTGCGGGTGGGGTGCGCCTTGGCGAACTTGTCGACGCCCGTGCCGCTCGGCATGGCGGCGGTGATGGCGCAGATGCGGTCATCCGTCTCGGCGAGCTTCGCCAGCGTCAGGCCGAACACGTCCTGATAGGCAGGCGCGCTGGGGGCACTTTTGGCTTTCTCGCCGGTGATGACGTTGAACTTGGGCACGCCGTGATACTTGTCGGCAGAGTTCTCCGCCGGGGCATAGCCCTTGCCCTTTTCGGTCACGACATGGATCAGCACCGGGCCTTCGCTGGTGTCGCGCACGTTCTCCAGCACTGGGAGCAGGTGGTCGAGATTGTGCCCGTCAATCGGGCCGACATAGTAGAAGCCCAGTTCTTCAAACAGCGTCCCGCCGGTCACCATGCCGCGGGTGAATTCCTCGGCCTTGCCGACCGCGTCGTGCATCCGGCGGCTCATCTTCTGGATCACGCGGCTCGCGAGGCTGCGGATGCCGAGGTACTCGCTCGACGACACCATGCGCGCCAGATAGGCCGACAGGCCTCCCACCGGGGGCGCAATCGACATGTCGTTATCATTGAGGATCACGATCAGCCGGTTGCCCGCTTGCGCTGCGTTGTTCATCGCCTCGTAGGCCATGCCTGCGCTCATCGAGCCGTCGCCGATCACGGCAATCCCGCGCCCGGCCTTGCCCTGCATCTTGTTTGCCATCGCAAAGCCCAGCGCCGCCGAGATCGAGGTGGACGAGTGCGCCGCGCCGAAGGGGTCGTATTCGCTCTCCGACCGCTTGGTGAAGCCCGAAAGGCCCCCGCCCTGCCGCAAGGTGCGGATGCGGTCACGCCGACCGGTGATGATCTTGTGCGGATAGCACTGGTGGCCCACGTCCCACACCAGCTTGTCGGTGGGTGTGTTGAACACGTAGTGGATCGCCACGGTCAGTTCGACCACGCCGAGTCCCGATCCCAGATGCCCGCCCGACGTGCTGACCGCATCGATCATCTCGGTGCGCAGTTCGTCGGCGAGTTGGCGGAGCTGTTCGGGCTTGAGGCGGCGCAGGTCGTCAGGGGTGTCAACCTGATCGAGCAAAGGCGTGTAAGGCGATTGTGTCATAGCGCCCAGCTTTACACAGGGAAAACCGGCCTGTCGATGCAGGGTTGATCGAGATCAAGCATGGCGCGCCCGTCACCCGTCGCAGGCTTTGGCCCGCGCCTGTTGGAGACACATGAGACACGGTCCAGAAACGAAAAGCCTGTCGCCGCACGGTGCGGCAGCGCAGCACAAGCGGAAAGGCGGGAGGGTTCGGTCATCCGGCGCTTATGTCCGTAGCGTCAGCAGTAGGAAACAGCTGGCAGCGTCAGGTGCAGGCCTTGCACAACCCGCGAATCTCCAGCACCGGGCGCTCGGCTTTGAAATGGCGCGCGGCGGCGATGGCGCGGACGGCGCGGCTCACATCCTCGTCATCGACATGGGCAGCCTCGCCGCATTCGTCGCAGACGAGGAAAATGCAATCATGCGCGCAACCCGGATGGGTGTTGGCGAGATAGGCGTTGGCGCTTTCGACCCGCAAGGCGAGGTTGTTGGCCACGAATACATCGAGGATGCGATAAACACTGTTCGGCGCCACCCGCTTGCCGCGCGCCGCCGAGAGATTGTCGGCAATGTCATAGGCTGAGACCGGGCGTTCGTGCCGGGCGAGTTCCGCGAATACCGCTTCACGCATGGTGGTCCACTGCTCACCCGCAGCCACCAGCGCACGCGCCGCTTCGGCGACAAGATCCTGTCCGGTGTGTTCCTGATGGCTGTGCGCGTGCTGTCCCATGCCTGCCGATATAATGAGACAGGCGGGTGAGCGCCAGTGGGGAGCGAGCACTGTAAGTTGGCCCAACCCCTCGTCGCTGGGATGACGGTTGTGCCTAAGAGATCTTCAGCCCGCGTCGCGCAGGAAGCTTGCCCGGTAGATGTTCGGGAACATCGCCTTCAATGCCGCCACCTTAGGCGCGTCCCAGCGCACGATGTAGCGGCTGGTCGGATTGATCGCCATGTAGTCCTGGTGATAGGCCTCAGCCGGATAGAATGCCTTATAGGCTTCGATCCGGGTGACGATCGGGTTCTTCCAGATCCCCGCCTTGCCGAGCTGGGCGATATAGGCCTTAGCGACGGCGGCCTGTTCGGCGTTCAAAGGCACGATCGCGCTGCGATAATGCGCGCCCGTGTCCGGGCCCTGACGGTTCTTCAGCGTCGGATCGGCGACCACCGAGAAGAAGATCCGCAGCAATTGGTCATAGCGCACAACGGCCGGGTCATAGGTGATCCGCACGGCTTCGGCATGATCGGTCACGCCGCTGGAGACGAGGTCATACTTGGCGCTGGCTGCGTTGCCGCCGTGATAGCCCGAGACGGCGGAAGTCACGCCCTTCACATGGCTGAACACGCCTTCCACGCCCCAGAAACAGCCACCAGCGAAAACGGCGGTTTTCAGGCCTTTGGCTTCTTTGGCAGTGCGGGTCGCGGCGGGGGCATTGACGGCTTCTTCGGCCACTGCGGGTTCGGCGCAGGCGCTCAGGGCCAGCGACGTGGCGGCGAGCAGGGCAGCAATCTTGTGCATGGGATCAGCGTCCTTCGGGCGCGATCACGAACTCCGCCGATGGGCCGGGTGTCTCATGGCGTTCGGCAGCCTGCGCAGCCGGAGCCAGCTCGTCCACCCAGCTCTCCGCCTTGGCGCCCGCGATCAACAGGGCTCCGAAGACGAAGCCGATGCCGAAATTGCGGAACAGGTCAGGAGAAAACAGACGCATGGGAACTCGTGATTCGTGTGGTTGCCGCCAATGCCTCTGCCCGATGCCGAATTGCAGCGGGATGAACATGGCGGTCAGGCCCGATTAGGTCGCGACCTTAACTTAGTTACGGAGCGGCTGAGAAAAAGTTGAGATGAAGCGCGGTTCGTGCCGAGCCGTGCGCGCGGTGCGACGAATGCGGGGGAATGCGTAAGGTGGCACGCGCGCTCGCCCCTCCACCACCCTGCGGGTGGTCCCCCTCCCCGAGCAAGCTCGAGGAGGATAAACGGGCCGCCGGCCCGCGAGCGCGGAGGCGCCTTCGCAACCAAGCCGGCCCGCTTGGGCCGCAAGGCCGACCGGCCGCCCGCAGGCGCTCGATCCCGCAGGGATCGAAACGCGCCGAGGACGAGGGCGCGGAGGCGCCCTCGCAACCAAATCAATGCCTGAAGTGCCGCATCCCGGTGAACACCATCGCGAGGCCCGCTGCGTCGGCAGCGGCGATCACTTCATCGTCGCGGATCGATCCGCCCGGCTGGATCACGGCCGTCGCGCCGGCTTCAGCCGCCGAGATCAGCCCGTCTGCGAAGGGGAAGAACGCGTCCGAGGCGACCGCGCTGCCTTGCGTGCGCGGCGCGGCCCAGCCGTGGGTTTCGGCGGCTTCCTTAGCCTTGATCGCGGCGATGCGCGCCGAATCGCGGCGGTTCATTTGGCCTGCGCCGATCCCGGCGGTCGCACCATCCTTGGCATAGACGATCGCGTTGGACTTGACGTGGCGGGCCACGGTCCAAGCGAACAGGCAGTCCTTGAGTTCCTGATCCGTCGGCGCGCGCTTGGTGACGACCTTGAGGTCATCGAGGCTCACCGCCCCCGCATCGCGCGACTGGATCAGCATCCCGCCCGCGATCGTCTTCATCGCAAACCCACCCCGACGCGGGTTCGGCAGCACCCCGCATTCCAGCAGGCGCAGGTTCTTTTTCTTCGCAAAGATTGCGCGCGCCTCGGCGCTGACGCTGGGGGCGATGACGACCTCGGTGAAGATTGCGCTGATCGCCTCAGCCGTTGCGGCATCAAGCTCGGTGTTCACCGCCACGATCCCGCCAAAGGCCGAGACCGAATCGCAAGTCAGCGCCGCTTCCCACGCTTCCAGCAGCGAGCCCGATTGTGCGACGCCGCAAGGGTTGGCGTGCTTGACGATCACCACCGCAGGCGACTGTCCGGCAAACTCCGCCGCCAGTTCCAGTGCGGCATCGGCGTCGTTGAGGTTATTGTAGCTCAGTTCCTTGCCCTGCAACTGCACCGCCTGCGGCACCCCGCGCGCGCCAACCACCTGCGGGACATAGATCGCTGCGGCCTGATGCGGGTTTTCGCCATAACGCAGGGTGTCGGCCCGCTTGAGGGCGATGGGGAGCGTGTCGGGGAACAGCGTGGGTTCGTCGCTGGCGGCGGGCGAGAAGGCGAACCAGCTGGCGATAGCGGCGTCATAGGCGGCGGTGCGGGCATAGGCCTTGCCGGCCATGCGGATGCGGAAGGCTTGTGACGTCGCGCCGTCATGGGCCTCCAGTTCCTCCAGCAATGCCGGGTAATCCGCCGGATCGGTGAGGATCGTCACGAAACCGTGGTTCTTCGCGGCTGATCTCACCATCGAAGGCCCGCCGATGTCGATATTCTCGATGATCTCGCCGCGCGAGGCGCCCTTCGCCACAGTCGCCTCAAACGGGTAGAGATTCACCACGACCAGATCGATCGCGCCGATCCCGTGGGCCTCCATCGCGGCGACGTGTTCGGGATTGTCGCGCAGGGCAAGTAGACCGCCGTGGACGGTGGGGTGGAGGGTCTTCACCCGCCCGTCCATCATCTCGGGAAAGCCGGTGAGCTCGGACACGTCCTTCACCGTCAGCCCCGCATCGCGCAAAGCCTTGGCGGTGCCGCCGGTGCTGACCAGTTCGACACCCCGCGCGGCCAGCGCCGCACCCAGTTCAGCCAAACCCGCCTTGTCGGACACTGACAGCAGCGCCCGCGTTATCGCCTTCTCGCTCATGGTGGAAATCTACCCTGTTTTCCTAAACAGCCAGGAGAATTGCCCCCCGCTGCGCAATGCCAGTCCTTCGATCACCAGCTGCTCGGTGGCATGGGGGCGGCCATCGCCGTCGACCCACAGGCTATCCTCGGCAGTGAGAGTGATTGCGTCGGCGCCCGCCCTATCGCCGCCGAGCCGGAATTGCCAGAGCCGACCGTCGGGGAGCAGCAGGCTCGCGCCGCGCTTGTCGCCCGAAAGCTGCACCTCGACCCCGCGCCCGAGATGGAACCGCAGTGCAAAGGCGATCTTGCCGCGCTTGCCGTTCTTGGACGTCGGGATCAGGAGATCCTCACCCGCCAATTCGGTGCCATCGCCCGACAGCGTCAGGATGCGCTGGTGGGTGAGGCCGAAGCGGCTGGCGTAACCATCATGCGCCGCGTCAATCCGGGTCGCCTCACGCCCGCGTGACGGAACGGTGCGGCGGTCGAAATCGACCGTCTCGACCCCCTTGCCGAGCTGGCCATTGAGCAACACCGCAGTGGAATTGGCATTATCGAGCACCAGCGTCGAAAACGCGGCCGTGGCGCGCAGGCCTTGCCCGATGCGCGCGGGAACCTGTCCGCCCGCCAGCGCCGCGCCGCCGCAATTGACGATGACCCGCTGCGGCCCATCGGACAATTCGAACGCCAGGGTCGATGCGCAGCCGGTGCGCGCGTGTTTGGCGCGGGGCGGCGGGGCGGTGTCGAATTGCAGCAGGGTCTCACCCGCCTTGGCCCGTTGATAGCCCCAGCCCTGCACCACCGACAGCGGCCGGGTGCGCACGCCGCTCGCTTCGATGACGGCGTTGATCCGGTCAGCGGAAATCGCGCCTTGGCCCTGCCAGCTGCCCAGCATCCCGTCACCGTGCCGCAGCGCCAGCACGGGCGGCACCAGCAGTTCGCGCATCACTTCGAGCGCGGCGGGCGGGGTGATGTCGGCGGCTTCGTAACAGGCGATGAGATCGGTCAGCAGGCGGATCGCATCCAATTGTGCGGCAGGACAGCGCGACAGCAGGCCGCCATCCTCGCCCACCATGTCGCCGAGCGCTTTGACGAGGCCCGCCTCGCCGAACAAGCGGCGCGGCTTGCCGTGCGGGAGCAGCAGGCCTGCCGCCACGACGCCCGCCCATGCCGCGACCTGCCCGAACCCTGCGGCTTCCCGCGGCGCGCGCTTGTCGAGCCAGCCTGCGGTTTCCGCAATGGCGGCAAGCAGGCGCGACTTCAGCTGCTTGTCTTGCCCTCCCAGCATCAGCGGCGCGTAGACCAGCCATGCCACCAGCCTGAGACCCGCGTGCTCCGGTTCCCACGCCGGACCCTTGCCCAGTTCGCGGTGAGCATGAAGCCATTGCGTCGCGATCCGTTCCGCCACCGCGGCGCCATCGGCACGCGCGGCGCTGGCGGCGAGATCGGCGAGCCAGCTGAAGGAATGCAGCACCCGCTCCACGCCCGGCGCATGGCGCGCGGCGGCGGAGAAATCGAAGCTCGCGATCGGGAGGCGCGCGCCGTGGATCAGGAAGTGACCGGCGCGCAGCGCGGTCCCGGCGGCCCGGTCCCCGCGATTGGGGCTCTCGACCGTCGCCAGCACCCGCAGCGGCTGCGGTCGGCGGAACGGGGCTGCGAGCGCATGGCCCGGAACGCCCAAACGATAGGCGAGCCGCATCAGCGCTTCACCCGGCCCGGCCTTGACCGCAATCACATCGGACAGCGCTAGCGCGCGCGAAGGTTCGGCCAGTTGTGGCTGTTCGGGCGAAGCGGCAGGGGTTGCGCCCGGTTCCGCCTCGCTGGCCAGCGCCAGCACCGGATTATCGGCAACCCGCTCCACCAGCGCATCGGCACGGATGGAGGCCGAGGTGCGCAGCAGCGTCGCCATCAGCGCGCGCCTTTCAGGCCTGCGATATTGACAGCGTAAGCATCCGGCCCGCCCTTGAACGTCGCCGAGCCGGCTACCAGCACATCGGCCCCGGCCTCCACGCACATCCGCGCGGTTTCCGCGTTGACCCCGCCATCGACCTCCAGATGGATCGCCCGGCCCGAGCGCGTGATCATCGAACGGATGCGCGCGATCTTGCCAAGCTGCGAAGCGATGAAGCTCTGCCCGCCGAAGCCGGGGTTGACGCTCATCACCAGGATCAGGTCGGCAAGGTCCATCAGATTGTCGAGCACTTCGACCGGGGTGCCCGGATTGATCACCACGCCCGCCTTCTTGCCGAGCGCCTTGATCGCTTGCAGCGTGCGGTGGATATGCGGCCCCGCTTCGGGATGGACCGTGATGATATCGGCTCCGGCATCGGCAAAGGCCTGAAGGTATGGGTCGACCGGCGCGATCATCAGGTGGACGTCGAACGGCTTCTTGGTGTGCGGTCGCAGCGCCTTCACCACATCCGGGCCGATGGTGATATTGGGCACGAAATGCCCGTCCATCACGTCGATATGAATCCAGTCTGCCCCAGCCGCATCAATGGCGCGCACTTCCTCGCCCAGCCGAGCGAAATCGGCAGACAGGATCGAGGGAGAAATCAAAGGTGATGGCATGGCGCGGGCTTAAGGCCTTTCTGGGACGCAGGACCAGTCATAGGAGTGCCGCGAATCGCGCCACAAGGCACGGAACGAACCTTTTCCACCGCCAACATCCCTATTTGTGCCAATTAAGCCGTAATTCAGGCACGGCTCGTCATAAGGCTTTCATGCCACGATGGCTTTGACGACGCGTCCTTGCTTGCGCGCACGCCCCTCTCCCCTTAACCATGAGATGTCCATGACCGGTTTTTTGCCCTCTGCCCGCTTGCCTGAACGCAAGTCGCCCGCGCTTTTGCCGGTGGTGGTGACGGGTCTGGCGCTCGCCGGACTGGTCGCTGCACCGCTTGCTGCGCAGCCCTTTGCCTATGCCCGCACCGCCCCGAACGATCTCGGCCAATGTGCGCCGGGCAAGGGTCCGGCGGTGCGCGTTGTGGTGAGCGGGCTGAAATCATCCGCAGGCAACCTGTTCGTGCGCGCCTATCCCGCCAACAGCCGCGATTGGCTGGAGAGTAAGCGCTATATCATGCGGGTCGATGTCAAGCCGCAAGCTGGCAGCGTGACCGTGTGCGTGCCGCTGCCCGCGACGGGCGATTTTGCGATCGCCGTCCATCATGACGTGAACGGCAACCGCAAGTCCGATCTGTCCGATGGGGCGGGGATGTCGAACAACCCCGGGATTAAAAAGATCCTCGGCCTCGTCCCGCGTCCGCCCTCGGTCGACAAGGTGCGCTTCAACGCCGGTTCGGGTGTCACCCGGATGGCGATTTCGATGCAGTATATGTGAGGCTGGTTATCCCGCCCGCTGCCGGCGACGGTGGCGGCGCAGGTCCAGCAGCACTTGCGGCGCGGCCAGCAATGGGAAGCGTTCGCGGAACGGCGTGACGGCCACGGGCATCCCCGTGTGCCGCTCGATCTTCCACGCGGCATAGCGCGCCGCACCTTCGAAGGTGGTGCTGGCCTTGACCAGCCGCAGCAGATTGAGCGGCTTGCCCATCCGGCGGCGGCGGTTCCACCAGCCAAGGATGCGCGCACGCTCGGCAGGAGGAAGCTGCGGCGTGAGGGCGGCGCTATTCTGGCCCGGCGGGATGCCGCCTGCCTCCAGCGCCTGCGGTAGCAACCCGGCAAAATGCTCGGCATTGACGCTGAGGATGTCGTTCTCACGGCCTGATTTCTCGACCCGGAATTCCGCACTGTATGTGGCGCGGAACAGCGCGCGCCAGTAATCCTCCGCCGTGCCGCTTTCGGGGCCAAGCGCTGCGGCCAGCCGCGCGGCGGTGGTGGCGGCTGAGGCGATGGCAGTGATCACTTCGCCGCGCGCTGTATCATCCACCGCCCAGATCAGCGCGCTCGGCTGGACGAACCGCGCCCAGATCGTGGTGTCGGTCAGTTCTCCGCTGGCCGCGCGGGCGAAGGTCGCCAGCCGCATGGTCGCTACCTTGGCACGCAGGGTCACGCCGTGATGGTCGCGCTCATGGTAAGAGACGGTCGGCCAGATCGCGCTTTCAGTGGTGCCCGGCAGCAGGATGTAGAAATCGAGCACGCCCTCAAGCGATCCGGTGCGCAGGTTCGATCCGTAAAACAGCACGGCCCGCGCACCCGCCGCATCGCCCAGCGCGCGCGCGAACTCCGCAACAGTAGGATCAATCGGGACTGTAAGACGCGTGGCGATCCGCTCGGCGAGCGCCGAAGGCCCCACGCTCATTGTGCACCGCTCATGGCGCGATGAAGGCGAGCTCCGGCCCCTGCTCGATCAGGTAATCGCCTGCCGGGAACGCCTCACCATCAAGGATGAACTGATCGTCGATTGACAGGCTGAACTGGGTCGCGGCGAGTTGGTGGATGCCGCGGTCACGCAGGGAGCCGCGCACCTTGCCTAGCAGGATCAGCGGCACCAGCGCGGTGGTACGGCGCGAAATCTGGTCGACCGCGACGAGTTTCAGCCCGCTCTTGAGCGCGCCGAAGGGCTTGATCCCGGCAGGCAGGCGCTCCAGCGTCGAGGCGAACAGCAACTGCCGCATCTCGGGATCACCCTGGCCGCTATGCTCCATCGGTGCATCCGATGTGCCGAGCCCGATCTGCATCCGCGCGCCCTTGCGCCACGGATTGCTCCGCCCGGCGAACAGCGATTGTGCCAGCGCCCAGAGGCCGGTGACCGCCACGACCATGCTGTCGAACGCGCCCAGCTTGTGCGCGCTTTGCCCGGCCTGGGTCGCCTTGCTGAAGGCCCCTGCGCCAAGGATGAAGCCAGCGACACGCGAACCGGGCTCTTCCATCCGCGACACCGCCATCGGGCGGCGCCACACGCGGGAGCCATGATCCAGCGCGTCAATCGCGTCTTGCAGCGTCCAATCGTCCGGCACGCCGAGATCGACGGTGAGCGCGTTGGTCTTGCCCTTGGGGAGCACGGCAATCGCGGGCCATTCATCGCCAAAGATCGTTTGCCCGCAGGTCAGCACGTCGCGCACGGTGCCATCGCCGCCGTTGATGACCAACAGGTCGATGCCCTTGGCGGCGAATTCCGCCAGCGCCAGCGGCAACTGCCCCCGCTCGCGCGGCTGGGCGATGTGGACGTGTGGACACACGCCGCAATCGAAATCGGCGCCGAGATTGCGGTGGCTGCGCGGATTGTAGATAACGCCGACGGTGGGCGCCTGACCCACATCACGCACCCGCCGCGCGCGGCCGCGCGGCTTGGCCGCAGGGTCAACCCGCGGGATTTGCGCAAATTCGTAGATCGGCGTGGCCATGTTCGTCCTATACTTGTCGGAAAACTAACTTTCTACCGCAATCTTGACCCGGAACTGTAACAGCAGCCTTGCGAGATCGGCGATCCGCCCTGAAAAACAAGGGGGCCGGCGACGGAAGCCAGACGGTTTGCGACGGGTGTCTTGCGGGTAATGGCTGCGCCGGAGGGCCGGGGCCGTCCGAACAGCGCAGCCTAATCGCCGCCTTCCAATGTACGAATGGTGAATTGGCTCACCAGCCGCTGCACGCCCGGCAGCGCTGACAGGATCTCGCGGTGGATGCGCTCATAGCTGTCCTGTTCGCGCACCAGCACCTTGATCAGATAGTCGGATTGCCCGCTCATCAGATAGGCTTCGACGATCTGCGGCGTATTTGCCATCGCGCTCTCGAAGGCGAGCATGGTGGCTTGCCGCTGATCGGTGAGCGTGACCTGCACGAACACCGTCGAAGGGTTCCCGCGCGCCGCCGCCGACAGCCGCGCGCGGTAGCCAAGGATCGCGCCGCTTTCCTCAAGCGCCTTGACCCGCCGATGCGCGGCAGAGGGCGAGAGGCCAACCCGCTCGCCCAGCTGCTCGCCAGTTAGGCGCGAGTCTTCCGCCAGCAGATCAAGAATTTTCCGGTCGATGCCGTCCATGCGCGAGATTTCTGCGCTAATCAGGAAAGTTGTGCAAGATTTTCTCACCTATCCGCCGTGCGGTGCCGATCATTGCGAAGAACGCGCAAGCCCCTTCTGCTAAAGGCGGCGCAGAGAGATACAGCAGGAGAAATACCATGCGCGTCGGCGTTCCCACCGAGATCAAGAACAACGAATACCGCGTCGGCCTGACCCCGGCAGCGGTCGCTGAACTGACGCGCGCAGGCCATGAGGTCGTGGTGCAGAGCGGCGCGGGTCTTGGCGTGGACTTCACTGACAGCGCCTATGTCGCGGCAGGCGCGACGATCCTGCCCGATGCGGCGGCGGTGTTTGAAGCGGCCGAGATGATCGTCAAGGTCAAGGAGCCCCAGGCCGTCGAAGTGGCGATGCTGCGTCCCGACCACGTGCTGTTCACCTACCTCCACCTCGCCGCCGACAAGCCGCAGACCGAAGGCCTGATGGCGAGCGGCGCGACCTGTATCGCCTACGAGACCGTGACAGCGCCAGACGGCACCCTGCCGCTGCTGAAGCCGATGTCCGAAGTCGCCGGGCGGATGAGCGTCCAGTGCGGTGCGCATTACCTCGAAAAGCATCAGGGCGGGCGCGGCGTGCTGCTCGGCGGCGTTCCGGGGGTGGAGCCGGGCAAGGTCGTGATCCTTGGCGGCGGGGTTGCGGGTGTGAACGCGGCGCAGATGGCGGTCGGCCTGCGCGCCGATGTGACGATCTTCGATATCTCCAACCGCCGCCTCGCGGAACTCGACATGGTGTTCGGCAACCAGATCCGCACCGCCTTTGCCTCCACCGCCGCGATTGCCGAAGCGGTGGCGGGCGCTGACCTGGTGATCGGCGCGGTGCTGGTGCCGGGTGCCGCCGCGCCCAAGCTGGTGACACGCGCGATGATCGCCAGTATGCGCCCCGGCACGGTGGTGGTCGATATCGCGATCGATCAGGGCGGTTGCTTTGAGACAAGCCATGCCACGACCCACGAAGACCCGGTGTTCGTGGTGGACGGCGTGATCCATTACTGCGTCGCCAATATGCCGGGCGCGGTGGCACGCACCTCGACCATGGCGCTGGGCAACGCGACGCTGCCGTTCGTGCTGAAGCTGGCGAACATGGGCGCCGAAGCAGCGATGGCGGCCGATCCGCACCTGGCAGACGGGCTCAACGTGTCGGGCGGCAAGCTGCACATTCCCGCCGTGGCCGAAGCGCTGGGCCTGCCGCTGGGCTAAGCGGTTGCGCCCGGGGTTGCACCGCCGCTCCCCCGCCACTAGCCTGCATCCCGGGAGTTCGCCGCAAAAGCTGCGGTGAAAGGACGGGGATGCGCTTGTGCAGGGACCAAAATTGGTAGCGGTAACATTGAGGGCCCTCGCGGGTTTTGCGGCACTGGCGGGAATGCTTGCGGCCCAAGCTTCGGCTGGCGAGGTGCAGCAGGTGGCGCATGGCATGATCGTCACCACCGATGCGGGCGAGCAGGTGCGCGTGCTGGCCTATGCCGATGGCACGTTCCGCGTGACGGTGGCCGAGACCCTGCCCGATGGCCGCCCGACCGCAATGGTGATCGCCGACGCGGACGGCACGCCTGAGTTTCGGCGCGAGGGCGAAGTTGCCACGCTCGTCATGCCCCAAGCCTCAGCAACAGTAAGCCACGCCGATGGCCACATCGCGATCCGCGACCCGCAAGGCGCGACATTGCTGGATGAATATGCCCCCGCGCGCCGCCTTTCCCCCGTCAGTATCGAAGGCCAGCCGTGGCTCGCCACCCGCGTCCAGTTCAACCGGGGGACGGACGAGGGGCTCTACGGCCTCGGCCAGCACCAGAACCGCCAGATGAATTACAACGGCGAGGATGTGGAGCTCGCCCAGCACAACATGGCGATTGCCATTCCCTACCTCGTTTCGACCAAAGGCTACGGCATCCTCTGGGACAACGCCGCGATTACCCGCGTCGGTGATCCTGTACCTTATGCCAAGCTGGCGCTGGACTGGCGGGCGGAATACTTCCTCGGCAGCCGCAAGGTGCTGGAGCGGGCCGAGAGCACGGTCGACTATCAGTACCTCAAGGATCAGTCCCGCTGGCCCGCCGAGGCGAAGGCGGCGACCGTGGCCGCGACGACCGGCCAGAACACGCAGGGCAATGCGGTCGAAACCCAGCGCGTGGTGTGGACCGGCACCTTCACCCCGGACACGGCGGGCACGCACAAGTTCCGGCTCTATTCCTCGTCCTATGTCACGGTGTTCGCGGACGGGAAGGAGGTGCTCTCCCGCTGGCGGCAGAACTGGAACCCGTGGTACCATAATTTCCAGCTCGACCTTGCGGCGGGAGAGCCTGTGGAGCTGCGCATCGAGTGGGAGCCGAACCAGGGCTACATCGCGCTCGACCACGCAGACCCCTTGCCGCGCGAAGACCGCCACTCGGTCAGTTTTGCGAGCGATGCGGGCAAGGCGATCGATTACTATGTGGTTCCCGCCCCAAGGATGGACGATGCGATCGCCGGCTACCGCCGCCTCACCGGCAAGGCGCCGATGATGGGCCGCTGGGCCTATGGCTTCTGGCAATCGCGCCAGCGTTACAACACCCAAGCCGAAGTGGTCGGCGTGATGCAGGCGTATCGCGACCGGAAGATTCCCATCGATGCGATCGTGCAGGACTGGTTCTACTGGCCCGAAGACAGCTGGGGCTGCCACTGCTTCGATCCCGCCCGCTTCCCTGATCCAGCCGCGATGGTCGATGCGGTCAAGGCGCTGAACGGCCGGGTGATGATATCGGTCTGGCCCAAGTTCTATCCCGATACTGCGCATGGCAAGGCCCTGCGTGAGCGCGGGTTCCTCTACGAACGCCCGCTCGACGCGGGTCAGCGCGACTGGGTGGGGAAGGGCTATGCCAACACCTTCTACGACCCTTACGTGCCGGAGGCGCGCGCGCTTTACTGGAAGCAGATGCAGGACACGCTCTTGCCACTGGGCTTCGATGCCTGGTGGATGGATGCGACCGAGCCGGACTGGCACTCGAACCTCTCGGTCGCAGAGCGCGCCTACCAGATGACCTCGCCCACCACCGGCGTTCCGGGGGCGGCGATTTTCAATTCCTACCCGCTGGTTCATGCCGAGGGCGTGGCCGAAGGGCTGCGGCAGGCCCAGCCAGACACGCGCCCCTTTATCCTGACCCGCAGCGGCTTTGGCGGGATTCAGCGCGCGTCATCCGCGCTGTGGTCGGGCGATGTCGCGGCGCGGTGGGACGACTTGCGCGACCAGATCAGCGCGGGCCTCAACCTGAGCCTCGCCGGGGTGCCCAATTGGACGCACGACATCGGCGGCTTTGCGGTCGAGGATCGCTTCAGCAAACAGGACCCCGCCCACCTGCCCGAATGGCGCGAGCTCTACCTGCGCTGGTTCCAGTTCGGCGCGTTCTCCCCCCTGTTCCGCAGTCATGGCGAGTTCCCGAGCCGCGAGACCTATATCGTGAGCGAAGGCGACCCCGCGATGCTGGACGGGCTCACGCATTATCACCGTCTGCGCTACCGGCTGCTGCCCTATATCTACACGCTGGCCGCCGCGACGCATTTTGACGACGCAACAATCCTGCGCCCGCTGGTGATGGATTTCGAGGGCGACCGGAAGGCTTGGGGAATCGACGACCAATATCTGTTCGGCCCTTCGATCATGGCCGCGCCCGTAACCGCGTTCGAAGCGCGCGCGCGGCCGGTCTATCTGCCGGAAGGGTCCAACTGGTTCGACGCGCTGACGGGCAAGCCACTCAAGGGCGGGCAGACCATCACCGCCGCCGCGCCGCGGGAGCGGATGCCGCTGTTCGTCCGCGCCGGGGCGATCATTCCCGCGGGCCCTGACGTGCAATGGTCCGGTGAGAACCCGCAAGGCCCGCTGACGCTTCACATCTTCGCCGGGGCCGATGGCCGCTTCACGCTCTACGAGGATGCGGGCTCCGACATGGGCTATGCCCGTGCCGAGTTCGCCCGCATCCCGGTCACGTGGGACGGTGCTGCCCGCACCCTCACGCTGGGCGCGCGCGAAGGCAGCTTCCCCGGCATGGCTGAGACACGCCCGGTTACCGTGATCCTCCACGATGGAGCAGGGCAGGGCGAGGTGTTCGACCAGCGCGAGGGCCGGACGTTGACTTACAACGGCCAGCCACTCGCTATCGGACTGTAGCGCCCCGGATCACGCCAGATCGCGGACCTTGGGCTCGCGGTGCCAGTGCCGGATGGGGCCAACGCCCATGAAGTCCTCCGGATCGACGATCCCGTCGTCAGGCTCGATATTGGCCTTGGGCAGCAGGTGCTGGCGCGTTCCCCCGCAGGCACCGATGGTCTTGCAGTGATACCAGGCATCGGCAAACCACGCGACCGCGCCGACATCACCTGCGAGCTTCTCGGCACGCTCGGGCATCAGGATTGCCACGACCGCATCGAACAGCACCGAAGGTGATCCCGCAAGCTGGCCGTCGGCCTTCAGTGTTCCGCCCTTGACCTTGAGCGGCCCGATCTTCGGTGCGACGAGGAACGACGTGCCGCCTTCCTTGGCGATATCGGCCACCAGCGTGTCGATCATGGCCTTGTTTGAGCCTTCGTCGAACAGGATGCCGATCTTGCGGCCCTTGAAGGTGGGCTTGGCGCGCTTCTGGATCGACAGGGCATCGGAGGTTCCCAGATCAACTGGTTCCTTGGCCGCCGGCGCCTTTTCGGGAAGGTCGATCCCAAGGCCGTCTGCCACGCGCTGGGCGAGATCCTCGTCAATATTGCGCAGGCGGGCAATCACCGCCGGAGGCACGTGCGGGATCAACACCTTCGACAGCTCGAACACCAGCGCCGAGGCGATGTGCGCCTGCTCGTTCTCGGTCTGCGAGCGATAGAACATCTGCGCCTGACTGTAGTGATCGGCAAAGCTCTCGGCCCGCACGCGCAGTTTCTCGGTGGGGTCGTTGCGCTCGGCGTTCTCCCGGAATGAGGTGAACCCGGTGTCCGGGCAAGCGCGCGGGCCGCCATCCTCGCCCGCTTCGGCCAGCGAATTGGGCTCGTAATTGGCGCGCCCGGTGGGAACCAGCGTCTGCATCATCCCGTCGCGCTGCATGTTGTGGAACGGGCACTTGGGCGCGTTGATCGGGATCTGGTGGAAATTGGTGGTGCCCAGCCGCGACTTCTGCGTGTCGAGATAGCTGAACAAGCGGCCTTGCAGCAGCGGATCGTTCGAGAAATCCATGCCGGGCAGGATATTGGTCGGCATGAAGGCGACCTGTTCGGTCTCGGCAAAGAAATTGTCGACATTGCGATTGAGCGTCATGCGCCCGATCACTTCGACCGGGATTTCCTCTTCCGGAATCAGCTTGGTCGCGTCGAGCACGTCATAGGGCTGCTTGGCGGCCCACTCCTCGTCGAACACCTGCACGCCCAGTTCCCACTGCGGGAAGTCGCCGCCATTGATCGCTTCCCACAGGTCGCGGCGGTGGAAATCGGGATCGGCGCCAGCGATCTTGACCGCCTCGTCCCAGGTGGTGCTTTGCAGACCGAGCACGGGCTTCCAGTGAAACTTGACGAAGCGGCCTTCGCCTGTCGCATTGATCAAGCGGAAGGTGTGGACGCCGAAGCCCTCGATCATCCGGAGCGAGCGCGGGATGCCCCGGTCCGACATCGCCCACATGATCATGTGCATGCTTTCGGGCATCAGGCTCACGAAATCCCAGAAGGTATCATGCGCACTGGCGGCCTGCGGATAGCCGCGGTCGGCCTCCATCTTCACGCTATGGACGAGATCGGGGAACTTGATCGCATCCTGAATGAAGAACACCGGGATGTTGTTGCCGACCAGATCCCAATTGCCTTCGTCGGTGTAGAGCTTGACCGCAAAGCCCCGCACATCGCGCGGCGTATCCACGCTGCCCGCGCCGCCTGCGACGGTTGAGAACCGCACGAACACCGGGCAGGTGTTGCCCTTCTTCTGGAACAGGCCAGCGCGGGTCCATTCCGGGATCGCGCGGGTCACTTCGAAGGTGCCATGCGCACCGGAACCGCGCGCATGGACGATCCGTTCGGGGATGCGTTCGTGATCGAAGTGGAAGATCTTTTCGCGCAGCACAAAGTCTTCGAGCAGGGTCGGCCCCCGCTCGCCAGCCCGCAGCGAGTTCTGGTTGTCCGCGATGCGGTGGCCGTGATTGTCGGTCAGATGAGCCTGGCTCGCACCGTGATCGCCATCGGACGGAATATCCTGATGCAGTTCACCGGCATTGCCTTCGATTTGCGCGAAGGCCGCAGAGCCGCGGCCCGGCTGGTGTTCGCGCAGGGCGTTGCTGGTTGCGGGTGAAGCTTCACCGGGGGCTTTGCTGCGGGGCATCGGGGAATTCCTCCGGTTCACGTCAATGGGGAAGCCCAAGGACTACCGGTAAACAGGATCGGGCACCCTAAACGACTTTAGAGTAGTGGTTGAGCGTCAGGTCTCCGCCACCCGGTAACCCACCCCCGGCTCGTTGATCAGCAGCCGAGGGGTGGCCGGTGCCAGTTCCAGCTTGCGCCGCAGGGACCGGATCGCAACCCGCAGGTAGTCGAGATCGTGCCGGTGCGCCGGGCCCCATACCTGTTCAAGCAGGCTCTCATGCGTCACCACGCGCCCAGGCCGGTCGGCCAGCGCCCACAGCAGGTTGAACTCACGCGGGGTCAAGTCGGCCCGCTCTCCGCGGACGATGACCTCATGCGTATCGCGGTCGATGTGGCCGCCCGCAAACTCGCGCCGGTGGACATTGATGAGCGGCCCCGCCTTGCGCCTGAGCGCAGAGCGGATGCGGGCGAGCAATTCCTCGCTGTCGAACGGCTTGGTGACGAAATCATCTGCCCCAAGGTCGAGCGCGGCGACCTTCTCCTGTGTCGCATCGCGCGCGGTCAGGATGATCACCGAGAGACCCAGCGCCGCCAGCTGCGGCACGATCTCCAGCCCATCGCGGTCCGGCAGGCCGAGATCGAGCAGCGCCACCAAGGGTGCAGGGGTCGCCCCGGCATATCGCAGCGCTTCGCCCGCATTGGCGGCTTCGGCATGGGTGATTCCCGCGCGGTCAAGCGCGCTGGTCAGGAGCCTGCGGATCGAAGGCTCGTCATCAATGATGAGAACGTCCTTACGCATCATCAGTAGGACGTAGCGCTTCGCTGCCGCTTGCCGCAACTGGCAAGGTCACCACAAACGCCGCTCCGCCGCCTTCGCGATTGCTGGCAATTATGCTTCCGCCCAGCGCCTCGGTGAAATTGCGCGCGATCCACAGGCCGAGGCCAGAGCCGCCCACCCGGTCGCTCCCTTCGAGGCGTTCAAAGCGTTCAAACAGGCTGGCGTGATCGGGCGGCAGGCCGGGGCCGCGATCCCTGACGGCGCAGGTGACGCCATCGGGCGCTGTGTCGACCGCAACGTCAATGCGGGTGTCCTCAGGCGCAAACTTCAGCGCATTGTCGATCAGGTTGATCAGCACATGGCGCAGCAAGACCGGGTCGCTCATGATCAGCGGGCAATCCGGTGCGATGCGAGTGTCGACCCGGCCGCCTTCGCGGTCTTGTCTGAGATCGCGCAGGACGGCTGCGACCACATCGGTCAGGTCAAGACTTTCAAGCCGCGGCTCGATCGCGCCATGTTCGATCCGCGAGGCTTCGAGCAGGTCGCCCAGAAACCGTTCGAGCCGCCGGGCTTCGGTCCGCGCGATCCGGACTTCTGCGGCATAACCGCCGGCGGCCGGGATCGTTTCGGTGGCGGCGATCACAGCCGTCAGCGGCGTGCGCAGATCATGTGCGATGCTGCCGAGCAAGGCGCCGCGCAGCCGGTCACGTTCGCGCAAGCCATCGACCTGCCGCGCATCTTCTTCCAGCACCAGCCGTTCGTGGGCGAGCGCCGTCTGGTCGATCAATGAGGCGAGCAGGGTGGCATCGTCCGCGCGGATCACGCGGCCTTGTTCAGGTCGGGCCACGCCCAGCGCGCCCATGATCCCGAGCGCGGTCTGGAGCGGGTGGAACTGCCAGTCGGCAGCGTTGAGCGTGCCGGTATCGCGGCCGGTCGCTTGCCCATGCTCCAGCGTCCAGCGCGCTGCCGCTTCGTCCACCAGATCAAGCCGCGCAAAGCTATCGTTCCCGCGCACAACCATGTGACCCGCTTCGTCGGCGACGATAATCGCCTGAACGCCCAGCAGCGCGCCGATCTCGCGGCAGGCGATGCGCGCGGTCGCTTCGCGGTCGGACACGCCGCCGAGCAGCCCGGCATACCTTGCGAGGCTGGCGTTGAGGCGCGCCACTCCGGCGCTGGTTTCGGCCTGCCGCCGCACCTTGCCTGCGAGCGCGCCGATCACGCCCGCCACCAGAGCCAGCGCGGCAAAGGTCAGGATGTCGCCCGCGCTGGTGATGAACAGCGTGAAGCGCGGCGCGGTGAAGAAGAAATTATACGCCAGCGCCGCGAACACCGCCGCCCATAACCCGGCTTGCAGCCCGATCATGCTGGCTGCGACAATCACCGGCAGCAGCAACAGCATGTCGATGGCGCTGGCAGGCAGCCACGCCTCCGTCATCCACAGTGGCACCACCATCGCCACCACCAGCATCAGCGCCAGCGCCGGGGCAGAATAGGGATTGGCCTCGCGCACCCGCGCGGGCTTCTCGTCTGCCTCGTCCAGCGGGACGACCTGCACGGCGATCCCCCGCGCCTTGCGGATCACATCCTGTGCGATCGAGCCGTGTCGCCATTCGAACCACCGGCTGCGGCGGCTTTTGCCGACCACAATCTGGCTCGCGCGCAGTTCCCGCGCCTGATCGACCAATGCTTGGGCCACATCGGTTGCGGCGACTGTCATCAGTCCTGCGCCCAGCGAAGACGCCAGCGCGAGATTCTCGGCCAGCTGTTCGCGCTGGCTGCCCGCAACACCGCGCGCGCCGCCGCTTTCGACAACGACGGCGGTCCAGGACGCATGGGCAAGGTCGGCCAGCCGCTTGGCATGGCGGATCACCCGCGCTCCGCCCTTGCCGGGGCTGACCGCGACCAGCAGCCGCTCGCCCACAGCAAAGTCGCCCTCGGCCGGGCTGATAGCGAGATCGTCAAGCAGGCGGCGGTCGACCGATCCTGCCGCAAAGCGCAGCGCCAATTCGCGCAAGGCGGCCAGCTTGGCCGGGGTGAAGAAATTGGCGAGCGCCTGTCCGGCGGTTTCGGGCAGGTAGATCTTGCCCGCATTCAACCGCTCGATCAGCGCCTCGGGTGGGAGGTCAACGAGGATAATCTCGGCGGAATCGAGGATGCTGTCCGGCACCGTCTCGCGCACCCGGACATGGGTAAAGCCAGCAACAATGTCGTTGAGGCTTTCGATGTGCTGGATGTTGAGCGTCGTCGCGACGTCGATCCCCGAGACGAGCAATTCGGCGACGTCCTGCCAGCGCTTGGGGTGGCGACTGCCCGGCGCATTGGTGTGGGCCAATTCGTCGACCAGGATCAGACCGGGTCGGCGTTCCAGCGCGGCGTCGATATCGAACTCGTCGAGAGAATGGCCCTCGTAGTTGAACGCTGTGCGGGGCAACACCGCGAAGGGCTCAAGCAGCATTGCGGTCTCGCTGCGGCCGTGGCTTTCGGCGATGCCGACGACCACATCCACGCCCTCACCCTGCCGCCGCTCTGCATCTTGCAGCATCCGGTAGGTCTTGCCGACGCCGGGCGCCGCGCCGAGATAGACCGTCAGCCGCCCCCGCGCCTCGCGCTGTGCGAGGCGCAGGAAGCGCTCGGCATCAGTGGCGGGGCGCGGATCGTCCATAGCGTTCGCCTACCGCTCCAACCGGTCGAGCGCCAGATTGAGTTCGAGCACATTGACGATCCGCTCGGGCGCGAGCATTCCGCCGACGCTGATCGCCTGTCCCTCGACGAGCTGCTTCATCGCTGCCGGGGTCAGGCCGCGCGCTTCGGCGACGCGGTCCACCTGATACAGCGCTCCGGCAAGGCTGATGTGGGGATCAAGCCCCCCGCCCGATGCCGCCACAAGGTCGGCCGGGATCGGGTTGGTGGCGGTCGCGCCATACGCCTTGATCGTCTCTTGCGCACGGGCGGTAAGATCGGGACTGGTGGGAGACTTGTTGCTGCCCGCCGCACCCATCGCGTTGTAATCGGGCGCGGACGGCCGCGGCCAGAAGTAGCGAGGGCTGGTGAACTTCTGCGCGACAAGCTCGCTGCCCACCGCCTTGCCGCCAACCTCGATAATCGAGCCGTTGGCGCTGTAGGGCGTGATCCCTTGCGCAAAGCCAAGGATCAAGGCGGTGTAGAGCACCACGCAGACGAAGAAGGTGACCAGCCACAGACGGATCGAGGGAAAGATGTATTGCATCGCGAAGGTGCTCCTCAGCGCATCAGGGTGACATGCTCGGCAATCGGGCCGAGCGCGGCGGCGGGGAAGAAGGTCAGTGCGCCGAAGATCAGGATGGTGATGAACAGCATCACCCCGAAGGTCGGCCCCTCGACGCTCAGCGTGCCCGCGCTTTCGGCGCTGCGGCGCTTGGCCATCAGTGAGCCGACGATGGCGAGCGGGACGATGATCGGCAGGAACCGCGCGATCAGCATGACCAGGCCGGTGGCGATGTTCCACGCCGGGGTGTTGTCACCCAGCCCTTCGAACCCGGAGCCATTGTTGGCGGCGGCAGAGCTGAACTCATAGAGGATCTCGGAAAAACCGTGTGCGCCCGTGTTGTTGAGGGTGTCCAGCCCCCACGGGGTCGCCGCGAACAGCGCCGTGCCGCCGAGGATCAGCAGCGGGTGGCTGATCAGCGCCAGCACCACCAGCCGCATCTCGCGCCCCTCGATCCGGTGGCCGAGATACTCCGGCGTTCGCCCCACCATCATCCCTGCCACGAACACGGCGAGCGCGATGTAGAGGAACATATTGATCATGCCGACACCGACGCCGCCGAAGGTCTCGTTGAGCCACATCCCGGCCATCGGCACGAGGCCGGTGAGCGGGTTGAGGCTGTCATGCATCGCGCCGACCGAACCATTGCTGGTCGCGGTGGTCAGTGCCGCCCAGACTGGCCCGGTGATCGCGCCGAGGCGCAATTCCTTGCCTTCGAGATTGCCAACGTCCTGCTGAACCGGGAGGTCGGCAAAGGCCATGGTGGGGGCGCTCTCGAAGCTAACGGCGGCGGTCAGCTTGATTGCCAGCAGCGCAGCCATCACGCCGAACAGCACCATCGCATGGCGGGGGCGGTTGATCATCCTCCCGAACATCCAGACGCAGGCCATCGGGATGATGATGATCGAGGCCAGCTCGATGAGGTTCGCCCAGAAGCTGGGGTTTTCGAGCGGGTGGGTGGAATTGGGGCCGAAGAACCCGCCACCATTGGTGCCGAGCTGCTTGATCGCGATGAAAGCCGCCACTGGCCCGCGGGCGATGGTCTGCGCCGCGCCTTCCAGCGTCGTGACGGTCGCAGCGCCGTCCAGCGTCATCGGCACACCCGAAAGCGCGAGCCATCCGGCAACGATGATCGCCAGCGGCAGCAGGATCAGGAAGGTCGCCCGCTGCACATCGAGGAAGAAGTTCCCCATGCTCGCCTGCCCGCCGATCCCCCGCGCCAGTGCCGCCAGCGCCGCGATCCCGGTCGCGGCCGAGACGAATTGCAGCCACATCAGCCCGCCCAGCTGTGCGAGGTAGCTGAAGGTGCTCTCGCCCGAATAGTGCTGGAGATTGGTGTTGGTGACGAAGGATGCAGCGGTGTTGAAGATCAGGTGCAGGCTGGTCGCGCCCTGTCCGTCGGGGTTCAGCGGCAGCAGGTGATGGGTCGCCAGCAGCGCAAAGACGAACACGAACATGACCAGGTTGAAGGCGGCCAGCGCGAGGGCATAGGCCTTCCAGTCCTGCCCCTCCGCATGGCCGACCGCGCGGGTGAACAGCCGGTCAGCGCGGGCGAAACGGCCCGAAAACAGCGCGGCCATGTATGTGCCGAGCGGCCAGGACAAGAGCGCCGTGCCGCCGATGACAAGAGTGATGGTAAGGATGCTTGCAAGCATGGGATTATTCCTTTGCGGCTCAGGCCAGGCCGAGGCCGGCAACAGCAAGATCGATGAGCTTGATGCCGATGAAGGGCGCGATGACGCCGCCGCCGCCATAGATCGCGAGGTTGCGCAGCAGCTGGCTGGCAGCGGGCATCGGGCGGTAAGCCACCCCTTTCAGCGCCAGCGGCACCAGCAGCGGAATGATCAGCGCGTTGAAGATGATCGCGGACAGAATCGCACTGCTTGGGCTGGCCAGCCCCATCACATTGAGCGCGCCTAACCCGGGATAGAGCACCACGAAAATCGCGGGCAGGATCGCGAAATACTTGGCGACATCATTGGCGATCGAGAAAGTGGTGAGCGCCCCGCGCGTCATCAGCAATTGCTTGCCGATGCCGACCACCTCGATCAGCTTGGTCGGATCGCTGTCGAGATCGACCATGTTGCCCGCCTCGCGCGCGGCCTGGGTGCCGGTGTTCATGGCGACGCCGACATCCGATTGGGCAAGGGCAGGCGCGTCATTGGTGCCGTCGCCGCACATGGCGACTAGCTTGCCCTCGGCCTGTTCCTTGCGGATGTAGGCGAGCTTGTCCTCGGGCGTCGCCTCGGCGAGGAAATCGTCGACCCCCGCCTCGGCCGCGATGGCGGCGGCGGTCAAGGGGTTGTCGCCGGTGATCATCACGGTGCGGATGCCCATCCGGCGCAGCTCGACAAACCGTTCGCGGATGCCCGCCTTGACGATGTCCTTCAGATGCACTGCGCCGAGCAGCCGACCGTTCTCGGTCACGGCCAGCGGGGTGCCACCTGCCTGCGCGATCCGGTCGGTGATCCGGCGCAATTCGATCACCGCGCTCTCCGGGAACTCCCCGAGCTTGAGGACGGCGTCGACCGCACCCTTGCGGATGCTGCGACCCTGCTGGTCGATGCCGCTGACCCGGGTCTGGGCGGTGAAGCCCACCACCTCGGCGCCGGATGCGAGCGGTTCGCCCTCGCCCGCCAGAACCACGATGGAGCGGCCCTCGGGCGTCTCGTCGGCGAGGCTGGCAAGGCGGGCGGCGGAGATCAGGTCAGCCTCGGCCACCCCGGTCAGCGCCACAAATTCGCTCGCTTGCCGGTCGCCGATGGTGATGGTGCCGGTCTTGTCGAGCAACAGCGTGCCGATGTCCCCCGCCGCCTCGACCGCGCGGCCGGATTTCGCGAGCACGTTGAAGCGGATCAGTCGGTCCATGCCCGCGATGCCAATTGCCGAAAGCAACCCCGAAATCGTGGTCGGGATCAGTGCCACAAACAGCGCGATCAGCACCGGCACGGCGATGCTGCCCCCGGCATAGGCGGCAAACGCAGGGAGCGTGCCGACCGCGATCAGGAACACCAGCGTCAGCCCGGTGAGCAGAATCGTCAGCGCGATTTCGTTGGGGGTCTTCTGGCGGCTCGCGCCTTCGACCAGCGCGATCATCCGGTCGAGAAAGCCCGCCCCCGGTTCGGCCGTCACCTTGATGCGGAGTTCATCCGAGATCACGGTGGTCCCCGCCGTCACGGCAGAGCGATCTCCGCCCGCCTCCCGGATCACGGGCGCGCTTTCGCCGGTGATCGCGGCCTCGTTGACCGAAGCGACCCCGGCCACGACTTCGCCATCGGCCGGGATCTGCTGGCCTGCGACCACCAGCACCACATCGCCGCGCTGGAGCTGTGTGGCGGGGATTTGCTGCGCCGCGCCATCGCGGCCGATGCGGTAGGCGATCAGCTGATCCTTGGTCGCTCTCAGGCTCGCCGCCTGCGCCTTGCCGCGCCCCTCAGCCAGCGCCTCGGCGAAATTGCCGAACAGCACTGTCAACCACAGCCAGAACACCAGCTGGCCTTCGAACAGAGCGTCGCCCGTGCCCATCGACAGGTTGTAGAACAGCACCAGCGTCGCCGTCGCCGCGGTCACCGCCGTAGCGAACATCACCGGATTGCGCGCCAGCGTGCGCGGATCGAGCTTGGTGAAGGCGTCGCGGATGGCAGGCCCCACCAGCGCGCGCTCGAACATCCCGGCGCTTGCCATCAGAACCGCTCCGGCTTGAGCAGCACGAACACCAGATAGGCAAACAGGCCGAGCGCAACGAGCGCGGCCAGCAGGAGATCGAAGGTCATCTAAGGCTCCTCAAATGGAAGCCCCGCCAATGCGCGCGCCGCCCATGAAAAGTCGCAGGGGGATCTGGGGCGCTGACATTAAATCCGCGTGAAAGCGGTGCGCCGTTTCCTCTGCGCGCAAATGCTCCCGCAGTTGCAATCCGGCCCCGATAGGCGGACACTCGCGCCCAAGAACCGGGGAGCAAGCCCGGTGGAGCCACAGAACGATGACAACCGCCACCGCCCACCCTGACGATCCGCACTATGTCCACCGCACCGGCTGGCTGCGGGCATCCGTACTGGGAGCCAATGACGGGATCATCTCGGTGTCTTCGCTGATCATCGGTGTGGCGGCGGCGACGCCTGAACCGGGCGCGATCATGGTTGCCGGGGTGGCGGCGCTGATGGCCGGTGCCATGTCGATGGCGGCGGGCGAGTATATCTCGGTCTCCAGCCAGGCCGATTCCGAACAGGCCGACATTCGCCGTGAGGCGGAGGCGCTGGCCGCCACGCCAGCCGACGAAGAGGCGGAGCTCGCCGCGATCTACCGCGCGCGCGGCCTCAGCGAACAGACCGCTGCTGCCGTGGCACGCGAGCTGACCACGCTCGATCCCTTGGCAGCGCACGTGCGCGACGAGCTCGGCCTGTCGGACCAGCTTGCGGCCCGCCCGTTGCAGGCGGCACTGGCATCGGGGCTGACCTTCAGCGCGGCGGCGGCCGTGCCCTTGGCGGCGGCGTGGCTCGCACCGGCCGACGCGATCACCTTCACCGTGGTGGCGGTATCGATCATCGCGCTGGCCATCCTCGGCGCGCTCGGCGCCAAAGCCGGTGCCGCGCCGCTTATCCCCGCAACGCTCCGGGTGGTGGGCTGGGGCGCGTTCGCAATGGCGACCACGGCTCTGGTGGGACGCCTGTTCGGGGTCAGTGTCTGAGGCGCTGGCCATAAGCACCTGCTTAGGCAGGGCCGGATAAGCAGATCGCCAATCGCGCGGCGGTTCAGGCCAGCTCACATGACGCGGGTCAGCGGCTTGCTTTGTCCCCCCAATATCCAGGGCAGTCGCTGGCACCTTTCACAAAGGATGCGCCATGACCGCTACAACCACACCCGCCCGTCGCCGCTGGGATCCGATCGTCCGGATCACGCACTGGTCGATCGCCTTGGCCGTGCTCGCCAATGCCCTCATCACCGAAGAAGGCTCCGGCCCGCACATCTGGGTCGGCTACGGGCTCGCCGCAATCCTCGGACTGCGCCTGTTGTGGGGGCTGGTCGGCCCGGCCGAAGCGCGCTTTGCCGCCTTCTGGCCGAGCCCGCGCAAAGCATTCGCCCATCTGCGCGACATCCGGGCTGGCACCGTCACCCCGCACGCCTCGCACAATCCGCTTGGCGCGCTGATGGTCTATGCCATCTGGGGCTGTCTGCTGACGATCATCGCCACCGGGGTCACGATGGCCGGACCGCCCCCGTGGGATGGCGCGGAGCGGGAAGAGGAACATCGCAGCATCGCTGTCTCAGGGGAGAGCCATGACGAGGCCAGCGAAGAGGGGGACGGCGAAGAGGAAGGCGAAGAAGGCCTGCTCGGCGAAATCCACGAAACTGCCGCCAACTTGCTCTACCTGCTCATCCTGCTCCACCTTGCCGGGGTAATCTTCGAGACCCGGCGGAGCGGTAAGCAGGTTCTGGTGGCGATGGCTCCGTTCGGGCGATAGGCACGTGACATGAACGCAAGAGCGCGCAGCATTGAACGCAAGGCTACCGGGATCAGCATCCTGGTGGCGTTGCAAGCCTTGGCCTGCGCGTTCTTTTTGGCCGATCTGGTCGGCGATGTTGTGGCGGATGGGATCGGCCTGCATCTGGCGGTCGAAGGCATGGCGGCTATCGCCCTGCTGGTCGCGGTGGTGCTGGGAAGTTTGCAGGTGCGCAGCCTGATCGCGGCTGCCCGGCGCGACGAGGCCGCGGTTGCCGCGGCGCAAGGCGCGATGTCTGACCTGATTACGCTTCGGTTCGCGGAATGGCAGCTCACCGCGGCGGAGGCGGACGTGGCTCTGTTCGCTCTGAAAGGCTGCGATATCGCCGAGATCGCAGCCTTGCGCGGTTCGGCGGCAGGCACCGTGCGCGCACAGCTCACCCGGGTTTATGCCAAGGCCGGTGTCGACTCCCAGTCAGGCCTGATCGCGCTGTTCCTCGAAGAGCTGATCGCGCTGCCCGATCGCGGGCCTTCCGCGCCGCTCGGCTGATTTCTCGGCACTGGCGCCGCCGCGCCCTTTTGGTATGGTCCCTCCGGGGAATGCACGAAAGTGCACATTTGCGAGTCTGCCAGCGCGGGAGCCGGGCAGGCGGCCACTGGGGGGAACCACCATGCGTTCGATTATCACCACGATCCTGTTGTTATCGGCCTCACCGCTGGCGGCTCAGATTGCCACGCCTGAGCGGCCGGTCACTGATCCGCAAAGCCTGATTTCGCCCGCCAACCCCGAGGCACGCGAGGTGCCGCTTGACGATATCGGCAACTCGCGCAGCGTCGGTAGCGTGACCTGGAGCGCGGATGGCAAGCACGTATTCGTGTCGACCAACCTCACAGGTCGCTTCAACATCTGGCGCACCGACGCGGACGGCAGCTGGCCGCTGCAGATGACCCAGTCGGACGACGCACAAGGCGGTCTCACGGCGTCGCGCGATGGCAAGTGGCTCTATTTCACACAGGATCAGGGCGGGGATGAATATTACGATCTCTACCGCGTCCCCACCAGTGGCGGCGCGGTAGAGCGGGTCACCGCCACCCCGGACCTCAGTGAGCGGGCGATGGTGCCGGGCGGCGCGGACGGACGGATTGCGCTGTCGGTCAAGAAGAAGAGCGAGGCGCAGTCCAATCTCGCTGTGCTCAGCCCCGATGGCACGGTACGCGTGCTTACCGCCGAGGCCGATCCCGACTTCGACTGGTCGCCCCGGCTCTGGGCGGATGGCGGCCAGACGATTTTCGTCAACCGCGACAAGATCGATTCGACCATGACCGAAATCTGGCGCGTCGATGTGGCCAGCGGCAAGGCGACCAAGGTGCTCGGGCAGGACGACACGATCTTCCGGGTGATGGATGTGAGCCCCGATGGCGAATGGCTCGCTGTCACCACCGATGCCGAAATCGGCCGCCCCCGCGCCGGGCTCTACAACCTCAAGACCAGTCAGTGGCAGTGGCCGAAGCCGATCGTCTGGGACCAGTCGGCGCTGCGCTTCACGCGCGATGGCAAGGCCCTGCTGGTCGAAAGCTCTGACGATTTGCGCAGCACCTTGGTGCGGTACGATCTGGCGACCGGCGCGGAAACCGCGCTGAAACTGCCCACCGGCATCAATTACACGACCGGCAACGATCCGCGCTCGCCCGATGGAAAGTCGCTGCTGGTGGTGAACATGGCCGCGAACGTCGCGGGCGAGCTCAACCGCTATGATTTGGCCGATAACACCGTGACGCCGATCACGCAGCTTGCCCTCGCCAGTCTGCGGCCCGAAGCGCTGGCGGGCTCCCAGATGGTGACCTACACCAGCTTCGATGGCACCCGCATCAGCGCGCTGGTGACGATGCCCGCGAACCTCAAGCGTGACGGCAGCAACCCCGCAATCGTCTTCCCGCACGGCGGGCCGACCGGCAAGACCGACGACTATTTCGATGATATCGCCGCCGCGCTCGCCAGCCGTGGGTTCATCATCATCGCGCCCAATTTCCGCGGCTCGACCGGCTACGGCAAGGCATTTCAGGCGGCCAATTACGACGATATGGGCGGCGGCGATCTCAAGGACGTGATCGCGGCCAAGCAGTTCCTCGTCCAAAGTGGCTATGTCGATCCCAAGCGCGTCGGCATCTTCGGCGGTTCTTACGGCGGGTTCATGACGCTGATGGCGATCGGCAAGGCGCCCGATGAATTCGCCGCCGCAGTGCAGTTTTTCGGCATCATCAACTGGCGCACCATGTACCGCGACATGGACGAGGTGCTGAAGGCCTACCTGCGCAGCCTGATGGGCACGCCAGAAGAGAATTCCGAGGGCTATGACCGCGCCTCACCCCTGACCTATATCGCCAATGCCAAGGCCCCGCTGCTGACAATCCAGGGGGATAACGACATCCGTGTCCCGCGCGGTCAGGCGCAGGAGGTGGACGACATCCTCAAAGCCAAAGGCAACACGGTTGAGACGGTGTTCTACCCCGCCGAAGGTCACGGCTTCAGAAAGCGCGAAAACCAGCTCGATTCGCTCAAGCGCACAGTGGATTGGTTCGAACGTTACCTCAAACCGGCCCCGGCGAAATAGGGAGCGGCAGCGGGCAGCGCCGCCTGCTGATCCGATGGGTGGTTGTTCGAAGGTGGCGCACCCGACAGGATTCGAACCTGTGACCTCTGCCTTCGGAGGGCAGCACTCTATCCAGCTGAGCTACGGGTGCATGGTGCCATGCGGTGCACACTATTCTTGCGCGCGGCGCGGCGCTTAGCAAGAGGTGGGGCGCGATGCCACACAATTGTTCCGAGGACGGGGCGGGCGCGGATGGTCGCGCAATCGCCAAGATCGGGCTTAACCAATCGGCAAGGACGCCCGCCTAGGCTCCTTGCATGGCCACGCTTCCGCCCGAGATGATTCCCCCGCAGGCCGCGATCCTGCCTGCGGACAGTGCCGCGCCAGAGGCGCTGGCAGAGGCACTGGTGGCGCTTCACGGGCAGGCGGCCGGATTGGCGCTGCTCGCCCGGCTGGCGCCTGAGCCGGTGGAGATTGGCGGCGAGCTTGGCGCGGTGATTGCCCGGGCTGCGCCGTGGCAGCGCGCGCTGGTCGCACAGACTGTCGCCGATTGCGCGGCGATGCTCGAAAGCGGTCTGGCCGCGCTTGGTACCCTGGCCCGCCGGGGGCAGGACCCGGCGGCTCCGGCGCTGGTGCTGTGGCGCGAGTTTCATGCTGCCCGCGCCGCAATGGTGAGCGTGCTCGACAATCCGCGACCCGACTAAAGGCGCTTGCCTGATCGCATTCGGACGCGGCTTGACTGCGTTCCGCTTTCGTTCCAACCGTGTCCCATGACCGGCGGGCCGATTTCCTCTCCTGATTCGTCCATGCCGTTGGCCGCGCCGCCGGCGCTCGCCGCTGGCGATGTTGCGCGCGGAATCGGGCGGCTGTTTGCGCGCAACGACATCTGGTGCTTGGCCGAAGTGCCGCTGAGGAACGGTCGCCGCGCCGATTTGATGGGGATCGATGCCAAGGGGCTGGTGGTGATCGTCGAGATCAAGGTCGCCCGCGCAGACCTGCTCGGCGATGCCAAGTGGCCCGATTATCTCGATTATTGCGACCGGTTCTTCTGGGGCTTGCCGCCGGGGCTCGACCGTGCGCCGCTGGAGAGTGAGGCCTACCGGCCCGGCACCTGCGGGGTGATCGTCGCCGATGGCTATGATGCCGAAATTCTGCGCCCCGCGGCGCTTGAACCGCTGGCGGCAGCGCGGCGCAAGACGCAGATCGAACACCTCGCGCGGATCGCCATGCGGCGCCACATGGCGCTGCTCGACCCGTTGGCGACGGCGCTCGATTCGCACGGATGAATTTGGCCCTCTGACTTAGCTCCCCTGACTTAATCCTGTCGCGCCGTTCGGATTTGCGGCATATCATTGGGCGATGCTCCCCGCTGACACGCCCGTTCCGATTGCGCTGCTGATCGTCAGTCTCGCCGTCACGCTGATCGTGGCGCTGCGCTATCTGCTGACCAGCGGGCTGTTCGCCTATGCCACGGCGAAAATGCGGCCCGGTTTGTATGACGGCAAGCGCGCACAGATCGCACGCGAGGTGCGCTGGTCGCTGCTGTCCGCGGCGATTTATGGCGCACCGGCAGGGATCGTGCTGTGGGGCTGGCGGCATCATGGCTGGACCCAGATGACCGCCGACTGGACGAGCCTGCCCTTGTGGTATCACCCGCTTTCGGTGCTGATCTACCTTTTCGTGCAGGACACCTGTTTTTACTGGAGCCACCGCTGGATGCACCGGCCCAAGTGGTTCCGGCTGGCCCACGCCGTCCACCACGACAGCCGCCCACCGACCGCGTGGACCGCGATGAGCTTTCACCCGATCGAGGCGGTAACGGGCGCGATTGTGGTGCCGGTACTGGTGTTTGTCGTGCCGATCCACGTTGCGATGCTTGGCCTCGTGTTGACCGTGGCGACGGTGATGGGCGTCACCAATCACATGGGCTGGGAGATGTTCCCGCGCTGGCTCGTTCACTCGCCGTTGGGGAACTGGCTGATAACCGCCAGCCATCACGAGCGTCATCACGAGGAATACAGATGCAACTTCGGGCTATATTTCCGCGTGTGGGACAGGCTGTGCGGGACGGACAAGGGCCTGTCGCGGCGGATCGTGACCGAGGCGGGGCACGGCGCGCAGGCCCTCACGCCGTGAAGGCGAGCGCGCTGGTGCTGGCAGGGCTTGGCGCGAGCTTTGGGGCTGCCCTCGCCGCCGCTCCGGCCCAGACCGGCGAGGTGGTCATCACCGTCACTGACATCCGTTCTGCCAAGGGCGTGGTGCGCGCCTGCATGACGACGCGTGCTGATATCTTTCCCAAATGTATCAAGGATCCGGCCGCGCATCGCACCGTGGTGCCCGCCAATGGTAAGGTTGAAATCCGTTTCACCGGGGTCAAGCCCGGCCAATATGCCATCGCGCTGCTGCATGACGAGAACAATAACGGCAAGGCCGACCGGGCGATGGGGATGATGCCCAAGGAAGGCTATGGCTTCTCGCGCGATGCGCCGGTCCGCATGGCGCCGCCCAAGTTCACGGACGCCGTGTTCGCGCTGGGTGCGGGCACCAGCCGCGTAACCATCAAGATGCGGTATTTCCTGTAAACTGATTGGCTCAACGCGGCAGGGAATGTCTGTAAGATCAAATCATCCCGCCTTCGTTTAACGGGATGTTTACCACGCTGCGCCACAACCCTGGGTGACTAGGTTCACCAAGGGGCGGATTACAGCCATGGACACTCTGCGCGGCACCTTTGATCCCGACGCGATTGCGGATCGGGGCTGGGATGCATCCGACGACGACGGCCCTGATTCGTCGCAGCGCCGCGACCTGCCGCCGCATGCGATCGGCCAGGACGAGCGCCGGATGCAGGTGCGCGCCTACAACCACTGGGCCAGCCTGCTGGGCGAGCGCATATTCCCCAATATCGAAGACCTCGATCCGGAGACCCTCCCCGATTTCGGCCCGCATTCGGTGCTGCTCGATTTCTCGAGCGGGATCGACAATCCGGCGGTCTGCTTCCTCGGCGCGAAGCTCGGGCAGGAATGCGGCGCCACCGGCGTCATCACCCGGCTTTCGGATGTGCCCCCGCGCTCGTTGCTGAGCCGCATCACCGATCACTATATGCAGATTCTCGCCAATCAGGCGCCGATCGGGTTCGAGGCGGAATTCGTCAACCACGCCGGCGTCGCGATCCTCTATCGCGGGATCCTGCTGCCCTATTCCAGCGACGATTCCACGATCGACTTCATTTATGGCGTGATCAACTGGAAGGAAATGGCCGACCAGCTGACCGCGGATGAGCTGCTGCTTGAAATCGATCAGGCGCTCGAACTGGGCGCCGAGCTTGAACTCGCGGCAGAGCCTGCCCTCCGCCCCGCCGACCCGGTGACCGACTGGGCCGATTCGCCTGCGCATGAAAGCGCGGATGACGGCATCGGGGCCGAGCAAGGCTTCAACGATTTCGACGCGGATTCCGCCGATACCTATGGCGATGATTTCGCCAGTCTCACCGCGCTTGATGGCGGGGCCAAGGAAGGTCTCCGGATGCCCGACTTCAGCCAGTTCGGCCTCGGCGATGACGACGAGGAATATGACGAGGACGAAGGCGAGGGCGAGCTTGCCGGATACAACTTCGCCAGCCTCGCCGATTACATCGAAGCGCCGACCAAGAAGGCGATCGACCTCACTGGCCTCGAACCGCTGCCGGAAGACGAGCAGTTGGAGGAGCCCGATTTCGGCGCTGCCGATTTCGGCCCGGAGCCTGTGGCGGAAGCCGAACCCGAACCCGCAATCGAAGCTGCGCCCGTGTTCACGCCGGTTGCGCCCATCGCCGATCCGGTGGCCGAAGACGATGATTTCGCCGAGGATTTCGCCGACGATCTGCCCGATGATGCCGGGCTCTATGATTGCCTTGCCGCTGCGCGTGAACTTGCGCGGGCCGCTGACAGCACCGAAGATCGCAGCCGCAACGCGCTTTATGCCGCGGTCAGCCGCGCTTATGACTTCAGCCTCGCTGCGGAGGCTGCGCCCGAGGACTATGCCGAACTGATCGCGGAAAGTGGCCTCACCGTGCAGGACCGCGCGCCGATGACTCCGGTGGTCAAGCTCGTGTTCGGGCATGATTACGACAAGACGCGCCTGACCGAATATGCCGCCGTGCTGACCCACGCCCACCGCTTGCAGCTGGAACGCGGGAGCCTTTCGCGCTTCCTCGCCGAAGTCGAAGGCGGGGTGAAAGCCGTGGTCAAGGCCGAGCGCCGCTTGCGCCGCGAAGAGCAGGGCAAGCCGGTCGAAGATGCCGCCGCCGTGCGCGAGGCGCTGGCGCAGCAATTGCGCGCGCTGGACGCGATCTCGCTCGAACATCTCGACGGGGCCGGGCCGGAATTCGCGCTGGTGCTGATCCGCCGCGACGAAATCGGCTGCGCGGAAATCCTCGCCGAAGTGCCCGAAGACCTCGCCCAGATCGAACGCGCGGCGCGCAAGCTGTTCGGCTGAAGCCGCGCGCTTCAGTTTGAGTTCAGGCTGAAAGGCAGTAGGGTCGGCCCGATGCGTCGCCCCCAACCTCTCGCCGTCCTGCTCGCCCTGCTGGCGAGCGCGATCGTTGCCGTCCAGCCGGTCGCCGCGCAGGCGATCTTGCGCGATGCCGAGACCGAGGAACTGCTCAAGGACATGGTCGCCCCGCTGGTCGAGGCGAGCGAGCTTGAACCCGGCAATGTCGAGCTGGTCCTGATCAATGACGGTTCGATCAACGCCTTCGTGGCGGGCGGGCAGGCGATCTATGTCCACTCCGGCCTGATCAACGAGGCGGAAACCGCCAACGAAGTGCAAGGCGTGCTCGCGCACGAGCTGGGGCACATCACGGCTGGCCACGTGGTCCGGTTTGACGAGCGCACCAAGCGGGCGACCAATATCTCGATCCTGTCGCTGCTGCTCGGCGTCGGCGCGGCGTTGGCCGGGGCTGGCGAAGGCGCGATGGGCATCATCGCCGCCGGGCAACAGGCCGCGATGGGGAGCTTTCTCTCCTTCAACCGCGATCAGGAAGCCTCAACCGATCTGGCCGGCGCGCGTTACCTTTCGGGTGCAGGCATCACTGGCAAGGGAATGATCAAGTTCTTCGAGCGGCTGCGCGGCAATGAGATTCGCGCTGGCTATAGTCAGGCGGACGAAGCCGCCTATGCCCGCACGCACCCGCTGTCGGGCGACCGTATTCAGGTGCTGCGCGGCTTGCTGGAACAGGACCCGGCGTGGGATGCGCCGCCCAATCTGGCGCTGCAAGAACGCTTCGTGCGGGCCAAGGCCAAGCTGTTTGGCTACCTCGCCGAACCGCAGCGCACGCTCAACGCCTATCCCCCGCGCGATACCAGCATCCCGGCGCGCTATGCCCGCGCCTATGCCTATCACAAGGAAGCGCGGGTCGACATGGCGCTGGCTGAGGCTGACGCGCTGCTAGCGGCAGAGCCCGACAATCCGTGGTTCCTCGAACTGAAAGGCCAAGTGCTGCTCGAATCCGGCCGACCGGTGGAAGCGCTGGTGCCGCTGCGCCGCGCGACGGAGCTGACCCGTTCCCATCCGCTGATTGCCGGGATGCTCGGCCATGCGCTGATCGCGACCGAGAACAAGGCCAATTTCCCCGAGGCCGAACAGGTGCTGCGCGCATCGGTGCAGAAGGATCGCTACAATCCCTTCGCATGGTACCAGCTGGGTGTGGTTTATGAAGCGCGCGGCGATATTCCGCGCGCACGGCTGGCGAGCGCGGAACAGCAGGTGATGAACCGGCTCTACCCACAGGCTTTGATGAACGCCCAAGCCGCCGAGGCCAGCCTGCCCTATGGCTCGCCCGACTGGATCCGCGCACAGGATGTTGCCCTCGAAGCGCGCGCTGAACTGGAACGGCTGCGCGACCGGCGCTAGGCTGACGCGCATTCACCCGCTGACCGACGGAACCCTCGCGAATGTCCTCCCAACCGCCTGCCTCCACCCCCGCAGACGCGCCCCGCACGCTGACCGCGACCTTGCTGACCGCGCTGCTGGCGCTGGTGTTCGGCTTTCTGGGCGCGGCGGCATGGTCTTATTCCGGGCTGGCGGACAACCGCACCCGCACCTTCCTGCTCGCCAATCCCGACCTGCTGCCGCAAATGGCGCAGGCTTACGAAGAACAGGAATCGGCCAAGCGGCTGGCGCAGATGGGCGGCGAAGTGCGCGAACCCTTCCCCGGCGTGGTGCTCGGCAATCCCAACGGCAAGACCGTGCTGGTCGAGTTCACCGATTATAACTGCCCCTATTGCGAGGCCAGCCTCAAGGACGTGAACCGGCTGATTGCCGAAGACCCGGACCTGAAGGTCGTGATCCGCGAATGGCCGATCTTTGAAGGCAGCGATGTCGCCTCGCGCATGGCGCTGGCGGCAGGCTTGCAGGGCAAGTATCGCGCGTTCCACGATGCCATGTTCGCGACCGGCGATGTCACCGCCGCCGCCAAGGCAGCCGGGCTCGACATGGCGCGGGCCGAGCGTGATGCGGCGTCCGATGCCGTCTCGACCGAGATCGCCCGCAACCTCGATTTCGCCCGCTCGCTGGGCTTCACCGGCACCCCGGCATGGATCGCCGGCAAGACCCCGTTTGGCGGGGCGGTCGGCTACGAAAAGCTCAAGGCCGCGCTTACCGCTTCGACCGAGGCGCGTTGATGCGCGCCATTGCGCTCGCCGCGCTGCTGCTGGCCGCCCCGCTGGCGTCGCAGCCGCAGGGGGCGCCGCCGGTGATCGACTACGCGGCGGAGCGTGCGGCGATTGGGCGCTATCAGGACGCCGACCGGCGATTGCAGGATGTGGGTTGGCACCTCGCCCGCGCGAATGCTGCGTTTTGCCCGCGTGTCGTGCCGAGCATCGGTCTGCAATTGCAGGATATGGCGAGCTACGGTGTGCCCGCTATCGCCCGCACGGCGTTGGGGCTGGAACGCGACTTCGCGGTGCAGACCGCCGCGCGCGGATCGCCCGCCGCGCTGTCGGGGGCGTTCACCCGTAACCGCGAGGTTATCGCGCTCGAACGGTTCGACCCCAACGCGTGGCCCGCAGGCGCGGCGATGGAATGGCAGCGGTTGGTGCGCGCGCATGAACACATCGAAGCGATGCTGACCGAACACGGCGGTATCGCGATTGCCTTTGCGGATGGTGCGGAGGCGCGGCTCCAGCCGGTCGAGGTCTGCGCCACCCGGTTCGAACTGATGGGCGACGGCAAGCGGGCGGTTGCGGATGGTGCGCGGGTGGTGATCGGGATCGGTTTTCCCGCCTTCGGCTATGCGGAAGAACCACTATTCGCCGCGCTGGTCGCGCATGAGCTGGCACATAATGT
The DNA here is from genome assembly GCF_958304185.1 of uncultured Erythrobacter sp. NCBI lineage: Bacteria > Pseudomonadati > Pseudomonadota > Alphaproteobacteria > Sphingomonadales > Erythrobacteraceae > Erythrobacter > uncultured Erythrobacter sp. The sequence continues at coordinate 1,941,634 of NZ_OY284433.1, read as the reverse complement.
GCTCGGCCATAATGTCTGGCTTGAGCGCAACGGACGCAAGGCCAAGCACGTGCGCCGGGTCGAGCGGGAAGCCGACCGGCTGGCGCCGTGGCTGCTCGCCAATGCGGGCTATGATCCGCAGGCCGCCGTCGCCTTCATGACCCGCTGGGGTTCGACCCATGACGCAGGGCTCAGGATGCGGCGCCATCACGAAGGCTGGGACGAACGGGCCGAGGCTATGGCCGCTGAAGTTCCACTGGTGCAGTCCCTGATGGCGGGTCAAGGCAAGGCCGACTGGGCCACCCATTTCCGCCGCGAGATCGACCCGGTCGGCGGGCTCATCTCCCCCCCGAAGCTGTAATCCTTGCGCCGAGCCGTGGCGGCCCCGCGATGATGCGACCGATTAGCCGTGTGGTTTGCGACGAAATGAGTTAGGACTGTCGGGCTATGGCAGTGCTCCAGATCCAGGCGGCGCCATTCTTCGCCAGCAAGAACCGGGCGTTCTGGAACCTCCAGTTGGCAGGCTGGGGCGCGGCTTTCCTGTTGCGCGCCGTCTCGGCCCTCGCGAACGAGCAGCCGCTCGATTTGCTGGCGCTGATCCTTGTCACCACCATCACCGGCTTTTCAATCAGCCTGATCCTGTCGGTGATCTACCGCAAGCTGATCCACCAGACGCCGCTGGTGACGTGGGGGCTGACGGCCGTGGTGTTGTTCTTTGCGGTGGTGCTACACGCTTCGATCGATGCCTGGGTGCAGGGGGTCTATTACGCCGCCAGCCGTGAGACGACCTTTGCCCAGCGCTTGATCGGGCTGCTCTATCTGCCGCTGACCCTGCTGGGTGGGTGGAGCGCGCTCTATTACGCGATCAACTTCTTCCTGACGGTGGAGCAGCAGGCCGACCGGCTGGAACGTCTGGAAGCGCAGGCGACCGCTGCGCAGCTGGCCATGCTGCGTTACCAGCTCAACCCGCATTTCCTGTTCAATACGCTCAATTCCATCAGCACGCTGGTGCTGCTGAAGCAGACCGAGCCCGCGAATGCGATGCTTACCCGCCTGTCAGGGTTTTTGCGCCACACACTGATCGCCGAGCCCGGCAGTCAGGTGACGCTGGCGCAGGAGGTCGAGACCTTGCAGCTCTATCTTGATATTGAGCGGATGCGGTTCGAAGAACGCCTGCGCACCCATTTCGAGATCGAGGACGCCGCGCTCGCTGCGCAACTGCCGGCGATGCTGCTGCAACCCTTGGTCGAAAACGCGATCAAATATGCCGTCAGCCCGCAGGAGGAAGGTGCGCGCATCTCGCTCACCGCGCGGGTGATCGGTGATCGGCTGCGCCTGACGGTCGAGGATACCGGGCCGGGTATCGAAGACATGCAGCGCTTCATGGCGGGCGATCTGTCCGGCACGCCTGCGCCGGGCCGACCGGTCTCCACCGGGGTCGGCCTTGCCAATATCCGCAATCGGCTGGCCCAAGCCTATGGCGACACACACTTGTTTGAAACCCGTTCGGAAGCTGGGGGCGGCTTTACCGTGCTGATCGAAATCCCTTTCACCCGGGCTGATGTGCCCGAACCCGTTCCGGCAGCCCCCTCTGCCGTGATCGGGGGAGACAACATCATCCCCCTCAATCCCCCCCAACGAACTATCGGAACCCCCGCATGACCATCAGAACCATCCTCGTCGATGACGAAAAGCTCGCGATCCAAGGCCTCCAGCTGCGGCTCGCGCCGTTCGAGGACGTCGAGATCATCGACACCTGCGCCAACGGGCGCGAAGCGATCCGCAAGATCAAGACCGAGAAGCCCGATCTCGTCTTCCTCGACATCCAGATGCCCGGCTTTGACGGCTTTTCTGTCGTGAAGGGCGTGATGGAGATCGAACCCCCCCTGTTCGTCTTCGTCACCGCCTATGAAGAACACGCGATCCGCGCCTTTGAGGCCAACGCCGTCAATTACCTGATGAAGCCGGTCGACGAACAGAAGCTCGCCGACACCATCGAACGCGTGCGCCAGCGGCTGGCTGAGAAGAAGTCGGCCGAGGATGCTGGCAATCTGCTCGATGTGCTGGCGGAAATCGCGCCGGACCGCGCGGCGGACTTTGTCGAGACGACTGCCCCGGCGGCCGAAAGCGCCGACCGCTTCGAGAAGCTCATCAACGTCAAAGACCGCGGCCAGATCTTCCGCGTCGAGGTGGACACGATCGAGCATATCGAGGCTGCGGGTGATTACATGATCATCTCGACCGGCGACAATTCGCTGGTGCTGCGCGAGACGATGAAGGATCTGGAGCGCCGACTTGATCCGCGCAAGTTCCAGCGCGTGCACCGTTCGACCATCGTCAACCTCGATCTGGTGCGGCAGGTGAAGCCCCACACCAATGGCGAGTGCTTCCTGGTGCTGGAAAGCGGCGCCGAGGTGAAGGTGAGCCGCAGCTATCGCGATGTGGTGGCAAGGTTCGTCCACTAATCCCCACCCCGCCCCGGGCTTGACCCGGGGCCCCGCTGCCTTCTCCCCTCGCCAGATAGCTGGGCCCCGGGTCAAGCCCGGGGCGGGGGGTAAGGCTATCGACTTGGCGCGGGCCAAACGGTTAAAGGGAAGGCATGACCACCTTCAACCTCCCCGGCTTCGACCTCGCCAAATTCATCCGCGAAACACTGGCGGAGGATTTGGGCGAAGGCCTGCCCGGCGGCGGGCGCGATGTGACCTCCGAAAGCGTCATCCCCGCCGACGCGCGTTTCACCGGGGTGATGGACAGCCGCGATGCTATCGTGGTGGCGGGCCTGCCGCTGGCCGAGGCTTTCTTCCGCCACCTTGACCCGGCCTGCTCCATCGAGACCCTCGCGCATGATGGCGACAAGGTGCCCGGTGGGACCGATCTCATGCGGATCGAGGGCAAGGCCCGCGCGCTGCTCACCGCAGAGCGTAGCGCTTTGAACATTGTCCAGCACCTCTCCGGCATCGCCACGCTGACGCAGGCCTATGTTACCGCCATGCGCGGCCCGGGCGGCAATCCGGCCTGCACCTTGCTCGATACCCGCAAGACCATCCCCGGCCTGCGCTTCCTCGAGAAATATGCCACCCGTCAGGGCGGCGCGCAGAACCACCGGATGGGGCTGTGGGATGCGGCGATGATCAAAGACAACCACGTCGCGGTCGCAGGCAGCGTCGGCGAAGCGGTGCGCCGCGCACGGGACGCCGGGGTCGCCAAGATCATCTGCGAGGTCGACAATCTCGACCAGATCGAACCCGCGCTGGCCGCAGGCGCGAGTCATCTGCTGCTCGATAACATGGACCCTGCGACGCTGGCCGAAGCGGTCCGGCTGGTCGCAGGCCGGGTGCCGACCGAGGCGAGCGGAGGCGTCAACCTCCAGACCATCGCGGCCAAAGCGGCGAGCGGGGTGGACTACATCTCGGTCGGCCGCCTGACCCAGAGCGCGCCTGCCGCCGATATCGGGCTGGATTTCAAGCCGCTATGATCCCGCTTTCTCGGCGACGTCCGACGAGCATCAGCATCTTCGCTATCGCCTTTCTCGGCGCTGCCGTGTTGTCCTGCATTGACGGGCTGGTGCGAATTCCCGTCCAGCTAAAGTCACAGAACACCTTTACTTGGCTATCGCGCGATGTGTTGATCGTCTGGCACAGCGCATGGCTTTCGATTGCGCTAATCCCAGTGGCGATGGTGTGGCTGTCGGCGATCCGGTTCGCGCGCTGGATGGTGAGCATCATGGCGCTCGCAAAACTGGCGGGCCTGCTTTTTGCGGTGCCGGTGCTGCCGATGCTTGTCAGGATGCAGCCGCTGTGGCTGGCTTCATTGCCGCTCGGCCTGTTTGCGGTCGCCTTCCTGTTCACCCCCGCCAGCAACCGCTGGTTCGCGGACAAGGGAGGGGTCGACCCTGCGGTGTTCGAATAGCCTTCTCGCCGCGCTCGCGCTGGCACTCCCCGCCGCAGCGAGCGCGCAGGCCTATCAATGCCGCGTCCCGCAGGTCACCAGCGTCCCGAAAGTCGCGCCCGATGGCCCGCGCCGCGTCATGCCGATCACGGGCTACACGATGGCGCTCAGCTGGAGCCCGGAGTTCTGCAAGTCCCGCGCCGATGATCGCAGCCATGCCGTGCAATGTGCGGGCACGAACGGGCGCTTCGGTCTCGTCGTGCATGGGCTGTGGCCGGAAGGCGGGCAGAGCTGGCCGCAATGGTGCGAGGCGAAGAACGCGCTCACCCCGGCCGACGTGCGCGGCAATATGTGCCTGATGCCGTCCGAGCGCCTGATCGCGCGACAATGGGCCAAGCACGGCGCCTGCATGGTCAAGCGTCCGGCCAATTACCTCAAGATCATCCGCGTCCTGCGCTCAGGCCTGCGCCTGCCCGATTACGACCGCATCAGCCGCGAGGACGGCCTCACCGCAGGCCGCATCCGCGCCGCCTTTGCCGATGCCAACCCCGGCTGGCGCGAGGAGGCGATCGGAGTGAAACTCAACGCGCGCGGATGGCTTGAGGAAATTCGCCTGTGCTATTCCAAGACCTTCCGCCCCGCGCGCTGCACGCCGTCACGCTGGGGCGCCAAGGACGCCGCACCCGCCAAGATCTGGCGGGGGCTGTAGTCCTCTGAGCCTACTCCGCGTCCTTCCAGCCCCAGGCGAGGCGGCAGGGGAGGATATTGAGCAGCTCGAACCCACTATCGACCCGGTCGAAATGCTGGGCGGTGAGGTTATGCGCCGCCTTGCTGAACTGGTAGGTGAGGAATGCGCCGCCCGGCCGGATCGCGCGCTGCGTGGCGGCGGCGATGCGGGGGCCGAGGCCTTCGGGCAGGGTCGAGAACGGCAGGCCCGACAGGACGTAATCCGCGTGGTCATGACCATGCGCGCGGATGATCGCTTCCACATCTTCGGCCGAGCCATGCACCGCGATAAAGCGGCTGTCGGTGATGGTGCGATTGAGATAGTCGATGAACAGCTTGTTGGTGTCGATCACCAGCAGCGTGCCATCGCGCCGCAACTGATCGAGCACCGGACGGCAGAAGGTGCCGACGCCGGGGCCATATTCCACGAACAGCAGGCAGCGCTCCCAATCGACGGGCGCAAGCATCTTCCGGATCGTGTAGCCGGAGGACGGGATGATCGAGCCGACCATCACCGGATGTTCGATAAAGCCCTGAAAGAACACCCCCCAAGGCCCCAGGAAATTGCGGAGCTTCTGCTTCCAACGGGCCAGCCTGCGGGTCTGCGTAACTTCGTAACCGGCCATTATCGATCAGTATCCCTTGCCTCGCCCCCGGGCATGAGGACCATCCTGAACCCCCCTGCCCGTCGCAAATTCGCCGCAGGTTTGCAAGGAATTGACTAATGACCTGCGTATGGTCGGGCAACCCGTGGCGCGTTTGCGATGAAATTCGCCCGGAAAAGCAGCGCTTCAGCGCCGCTCCTTGAAAAACACCCGGAGGATGTCCGCCGCCTCAGTCTCGCCGATGCCGCTATAGATTTCGGGACGGTGCAGGCATTGTTCCTGTTCGAACACACGCGCGCCATGTTCGACCGCGCCGCCTTTGGGATCGCTGGCCGCGTAATAGAGCCGCTGGATCCGGGCATGGGCAATCGCACCGGCGCACATCGCGCAAGGCTCCAGCGTGACCCACAGCTCGCAGCCGGTCAGCCGCTCATCACCCAGCGCCTGCGCGGCGCGGCGGATGGCGAGGATTTCGGCGTGGGCGGTGGGATCATGGTCGGTCCGCGGGCTGTTATGCGCCTCGGCGATCACGTGACCATCTTTCACGATCACCGCGCCGATCGGCACCTCGCCCGCGTCCGCCGCCGCACGGGCAAGCGCAAGGGCGCGAGGCATGAAGCTGCGGAACCCCGCATCGCTCACGCCCCGCGCCCCTGCTGGATGGGGTTACTCGTCGCCGGTAGCCGGCGTACCCTCGGCGTCGGGCATGGTGATCTTGACATCCGGAACCTCGACCGTCGTTTCCTTGGTGCCGACATCAACGTCGGCAGTTTCGACGTCATATTCCGGCAGCGCGCCGCCTGTCACTTCGACTTCGGGCATATCGCCTTCTTTGGTCTGGTCGACATCGCACGCGGCGAGCCCGATTGCCAAGGGGGTGATGAGGCTGGCGATAAGGATACGTTTCATGCTGGTGTTCTCCTGTCAGCCTGAAACAGCGGGCGGTGCCCGGCTCAGGTCTGGCGCATCAGCACGCTGGACAGGCCGATCCGGCCATTACATGGGTTAGACTTGTGCGAATAGGTTGCGGTAATGCGGCAAGCCGATTGCAAGCCGTCCGACGCGCGCAACTTGCTTGACGATTCGGCAGCACCCCGTTATGCGCGCCGCTTTCCTTACATAGGCCCGTGCTTAGGCCCGAACTTTACGAGAAGAGACACACCATGGCTCGCATCTGCGAACTGACCGGCAAGGGCCGCATGACTGGCAACAATGTCAGCCACGCCAACAACAAGACCAAGCGCGTGTTTCTGCCCAACCTGCAGAATGTGACGCTGATGAGCGAGAAGCTCGAACGGAGCTTCAAGTTCCGTGTGTCGACCCACGGTCTGCGCTCGGTGGAGCACAATGGCGGGCTCGATAACTGGCTGCTCAAGACCAGCGACGAAAAGCTTTCGGCCAGCGCGCTGAAGGTGAAGCGCGAGTTGGTGAAGGCTCAGGCCGCCGCCTAAGACGGCGCTGTCCTTCGGGATAGCAGCTTATCGATCAAGCGCTCGGGGTTCCGGGCGCTTTTTCGTTGTCTGCGGCTGACGCGTTCCAATCAAATCTCACCAATATGTTGCGCTGGAAGACCGAGAAATTGTCGTCGGCGATCAGCCACAGGCTGCCCCGCGCCGGATCAAGCGAGGACGGGACATAGGCCAGGCCTTCGAAATTGTCGGCGAAGACGCCGCCCGTCAGCCGCTGGATGATTCGCGCCTGCCACGGCTGGCCAGCGCGGATTGTGCGCGGATCGGCAATGGCGATGGCGGTATCGAAGCGCGCGGGCAGGGCATAGGCGACACGCCGCAGCAGAATCAGCATCCGCCCATCGGGCAGTTGGTTCGCATCGACCGGATCATAATCTGGCGGCGCGGCAAAGTGAAACGCGGTCGGCTTGCCCGTCGCAATCGGATCGGTGGGATAGAGCAGCGCCTGGTGCAGCGTGTCGCTGCCGCGCTCCGGCCCTTCGGCAATGATCAGAAACCGCCCATCGGCGAGCCGCTCCATCGTTTCGGGGCCGCTGTTCGGGCTCCACCGCGCCATTTCACGCGGGGCGCGGGTCTCGCTTGTACCATCGGCGGCGAGGCGCAGGATGAGATTGTCATTTTCGAACCCCGCCCACAGCGTTTGCGTGGCAGGATCATGGGCGAGCGATTCGAGATCGACGATCTCTTTGCGCCCGCCGTCGCTTATCCCGACAAAGCGAAAGCTGTCCGGCACGGCGCGCGGCGAAGCGCCCGACAGGTCGAGATCGAGCAGGAAGCCTCGGTCGGTCCCCGCGATCAGCCCGCGCTTGCTATCGGCGACCAGCGCCGAAAAGCCGCCGAACCAGCCATGCCCGGCGGTCAGCTCCCACGCCCCGGTCAGAGTGAGATCGCCGGACACCCCGTCGCGCGCATCAAGCGGCGTGATGGTGACGTCGGCGGGATCGCTGCGTTGACCGATCGTGGTCTGGACGACAGTGCCGGGCACCAGCCCGATGGCCACCAGCGCCAGCAGCGCCAGTCGCAAGCGTCCCTTGGGCTTCGCCAGAACCCGGTCCTTCACAGAGGGAGTGTAAGTCAGGCGCGGGCCTTGGGGTGGTGCGTTGTCCGGGGCGCGAAGATCACTCGACGCCGAGCAGCCGGCGCGTGGCGATTTCGCAGGACGCATAGGCCTCCTGCCGCTCGGCGCTCCAATAGCGCAGCTCGGGCAGGGGGATGGCTTCACCGGTGACGGCGCAGAGCACATGGCTCCCCGGCCGCAGCACGCGGAAACTGGAGGGGCCGTAATAGAGTTTGGCGGCCTTGTCGGACGGGGTCATCAGCATGGCGCGAACCATAGCACCGTGCGGCTAGCTGAACAAATCATCTTGGGTGGCCGAGCGCGGCGCAGCGCGTTTGCGCGGCGGGGCAGCGGGGGGCGGGGGCGCAGTGGGCGCGTGTCCGGCGGGCATGGCCGCCAGCGTCCCATCGCGAAATTGCAGCGTCAAAGCCGCCTCGCCCGCCGCCTCGGCGCGAGTGGTGAGCGCCTTGCCGCCAGCGTCCCGCACGATCGCATAGCCGCGCTCCAGCGGCTTTTCGGGGTGGAGCTGGCTCATCACGCGGGTGAGCGCGGCGAGCCGGTCGGTGCCTTGGCGCAAGGGTCGCTCGATCAGGGTGGGGCTGAGCCGCGCGCGGTCAAGCCGGCGCTGCGCCTCGGCAGCGGAACGCGACAGCAGGCTGGGCGACAGCCGCGCGGCCACCCCCGCCAGCCGCTCACGCCCGCGCGCCGAACGGTCGCCCAGCGCGCGCCGCAGCCGCTCCGACAGATCGTCGAGCCGCTGGGCCTGCGGTTGCAGCAGGTTCTCGGGCCGCGGCATCATCCGCACCCGCGCCGCGAGCCGCTCGCGCCCCAGCTCCACCGGGCGATAGACCGCGCGCCGCTGCCGGGCGGCGAAATCGGCGAGGGTCAGGGCAAGGTCGGCGCGCACCGGCACCGCCATTTCGGCAGCAGCGGTGGGGGTGGGCGCGCGGCGGTCTGCGGCGTAATCGGCGAGCGTGGTGTCGGTCTCATGCCCCACCGCGCTAATCACCGGGATGGTGCATTCGGCAATGGCGCGCACTACCACCTCCTCGTTGAAGCTCCACAAGTCCTCGATCGACCCGCCCCCGCGCGCTACGATCACCACATCGGGGCGCGGCACGGGACCGCCGGGCGCAATCGCCGAGAACCCGCGCACCGCCGCCGCCACCTGCTCCGCCGCTCCCTGCCCCTGCACCAGCACGGGCCAGACCAGCACATGGCTGGGGAAGCGATCCGCCAAGCGGTGGAGAATGTCGCGAATCACAGCGCCAGTGGGCGAGGTGACGACGCCGATCACCTGCGGCAGATAGGGCAAGGCGCGCTTGCGGCCCGCGTCGAACAAGCCTTCCGCCGCCAGCCGGCTGCGGGTCTTCTCCAGCAGCGCCAGCAGCGCGCCTTCACCCGCCAGCTCCAGCGAATCGATCACGATCTGGTATTTCGAGCGTCCCGGATAGGTGGTGAGCTTGCCGGTCGCGATCACCTCCAGCCCATCCTCGGCGCGGAAGTTCATGCGCGTGGCATTGCCCTTCCACATCACCCCGTCGATCACAGCGCCTTCATCTTTCAACGCGCAATAGAAATGCCCCGAAGCCGCCCGCTTCACCCCTGACAATTCGCCCCGCAGCCGCACAAAGCCGAAGCGATCCTCGACCGTGCGCTTCAGCAACGCGGATATTTCGCTGATGGTGAGAGGCTGCGCATTGTCCCCCTGCGGCGTGCGCGCTACCAGCCCGGCATCATCACTTGTCGGCGGAGGGGCCATGAATATCCTGCTTCTGGGTTCGGGAGGCCGTGAACATGCGCTGGCATGGAAGCTGGCGCAATCCCCGGGCCTCACAAAGCTCTACGCCGCCCCCGGAAATCCCGGCATCGCCGAGGAGGCGGAATGCGTGGCGCTGGAGGTGACCGACCACGCTGCGGTGATCGCGTTTTGCGGTGACAAGGCCATCGACCTCGTGGTCGTCGGCCCCGAGGCGCCGCTGGTCGACGGGCTGTCGGATTCGCTGCGGGCGGCGGCCGTGCCGGTGTTCGGCCCCTCGCAGGCCGCAGCGCAATTGGAAGGCTCCAAGGGCTTCACCAAAGACCTGTGCGCTCGCGCGGGCATCCCCACCGCGGGTTACGTGCGCACCGCCTCGCTGGAAGAAGCCCGCGCCGCCCTAGCGCGGTTCCAGCCGCCCTATGTGCTCAAGGCCGATGGGCTGGCAGCGGGCAAGGGCGTGGTGATCGCCGAGACGCTGGCCGAGGCCGAGACCGCGCTGGCCGACATGTTCGGCGGCGGGTTCGGTGCGGCAGGGGCGGAAGTGGTGATCGAGGAGTTCATGCAAGGCGAGGAGGCCAGCTTCTTCGCGCTCACCGATGGCACCGCGATTGTCCCCTTCGGCTCGGCGCAGGATCACAAGCGCGTCGGCGACGGAGACGTGGGGCCGAACACCGGCGGCATGGGCGCCTATTCGCCTGCGCCGGTGCTCACCCCTGAATTGCAGGCCCGCGTCATGGCCGAGATCATCGAGCCGACCGTGCGCACCATGCGGGAGGATGGGAACCCCTATTCGGGCGTGCTGTTTGCAGGCCTGATGCTGACCGCCGAAGGGCCGAAGCTGATCGAATACAACGCCCGCTTCGGCGATCCGGAGTGCCAGGTGCTGATGATGCGGCTGGCAAGCGATCTGGCGGCGATCATGCTCGCCTGCGCCAAGGGGGAGCTTGCGGGGGCGGCGCTGTCCTTCAGCGACCAGACCGCGCTCACAGTGGTGATGGCGGCAAACGGCTACCCCGGCACGCCGGAAAAGGGCGGCGCGATCGCTCTCGGCGATGCCGAGGATGCAGGCGCAAAGGTCTTCCACGCCGGAACCGCGCTGAAAGACGGCGCACTTGTGGCCAATGGCGGCCGCGTGCTCAACGTGACCGCAACCGGCGCGAGCGTCACCGAGGCGCAGGCCCGCGCTTATCAGGCTGTCGACGCGATCCGCTTCCCCACCGGCTTCTGCCGCCGCGACATCGGCTGGCGCGAAGTTGCGCGGGAAGCCACAGGCGAGCGCCCGCACCAGAATTAAGGGCGGAGCGGACCCCCTTCTTACGTCGCCCCGTGCCTGACACGGGGCTTGGCTAACTTCCCGGCAGATGGAAAAGAAGAACATCCGAACCCCGGATCAAGTCCGGGGCGACGATTGAAGGGATGGCGGCTTTCGCCTCGTTTCGGCCAGAAGCAGACATTCAGCAACCGACCCCGTTGCTGCCATCGGCTGTTTGCGTAATGGTGCCCCAATGAGAGCTCTATTCTACTCTGTTGCACTTTTCAGCGGAGCAGCGTGTTCCCAGCAGCAGACCTCGGAACAAGAGTTGGTCATGCAGGCTATCGAGACGGCAGTGGAGCTACCTGCTGGCGCAAGGGCGCTCGGAGAATACTCGCGCAACTATGCATTGCGACCTGATGGCAAGGTGATGGCAGTTTATGTCATGCCGAAGCCGGTGAAGGCTCGCGATAGTGACTACGGCTGCGAAGTCATGCTTGAAGACCTTGCGTCACGTCCATGCACTGAAGCCGAGGAGGCAGAGATTGCAGAGCGAGAAGATGCGGCTGCCGACCTGTACGGACAGGCTAATCAGTCGCGCTGGTTCGACAACTACGGTGATCTGCCGATGATCGTAGACGGCGGTTGCGATCTGATCGTGATCATATTCGATCCTCAATCACAGCAGATTGAAAGCACACATTGCAACGGGGAAGCCTGACGGCAGCTTACCACCCACGTCCGATCATTCGCTTTACCGACACTTCTCCCCGAAAGCGGTCATACCATCGATGTCCTGACGCAATGCCTGCGACAAATTTGACCACGATCAACGACAGGGCCGCAAGAAGGGTGCATGGTGCCACCATGACCCAGCACCCCCTTCGCGCTCTCGCCCTTCTTGCAACGCCGCTGCTGGCGCTCGCCGCGTGCCAGACGCCGGGGTCGGAGAACCCGCCGCCGATGGTTGGCAAATCGACCTCCCGCTCGGCCGATACGCGGGCGCCGGCCTTCGTCGAAGCGGCTTGCGGGGGGTGTCATGCGGTCGAGCCGCCGTTCCTTTCGCCCAACCCGGCCTCGCCCAGCTTTGCCTCGATCGCGAACCGGCCGGGGCTGTCCGAGACATCACTCGCCGACTGGCTGGCCGAGGCGCACAACTATCCCGAGGATATGGATTTCACGCTGACCCGCGCGCAGATTGACCAGATCGCGCGCTACATGGTGACGCTGCGCCAAGCGGGTTACGTGCCGGACGAGTGACCGGACTGCGGCGCGCCGGGCCTGCATTTGGTTGATCAGGCGCCAGTGTGCTAACCTGAGGCCGGTCGTGTTCGAGAAGGGGGGTTCTCGATGCCGTATCGTCAGGCGCATTATTTCGTCGGGTTCGTGCTGCTGGTCATTATGACGGGCTTCTGGATGAGCTATTTCGCGGTCGCCGGCTCGGTTCCGGTCGCGTTTCATGTCCATGCCATTTCCGCGATGACCTGGCTGGCGCTGCTGATCGCCCAGCACATGACCATCAACCGCCGCGCCAACGCGCTGCACCGCCAGATGGGGCGGGCCAGCTTCGTGTTGTTTCCGTTCCTGATCCTCGGCTTCATGATGATCATCAACGTTTCGGCAGCGCGCTACAGCGCGCCTGACGCGGGGGAGTTCATCGGGATGCTCGGCCCCAGCTTCGGGATCGGCATGGGGATCGCGATCGCGGCCTATCTGACACTGTTCTACCTTGCGCTGAAGCACCGCCGAAACCTCAAGCTGCACGCGGGCTATATGCTGGCGACCCCGTTGATCCTGTTCGAAAGCCCGTTCAGCCGGGTGATGTCGGACTACCTGCCGTGGATGAACATCATCAACAGCGAAGGGCCGCGCAATGTGCTCGACACGATCGTGATCAGCGACGGGCTGGCGATCCTGTTCGCGCTGGCGCTGTGGGCGTTGAACCGCAAACACGGCGCGCCGTGGCTGGTGGCGGCGGGGTTCATGGGCTTGCAGGCAGTCGCGATGTGGGTCGCTCCTGACCTGCCACTGATCGGCGCCGGTTTTGCCGCCTATGCTGCAATCCCCCCGGCCGTCACTCTGGCTCTCGGCGTGGTAGCCGGAGGCGCGGCGGTCTTTCTGGGCTGGGAGGCGGGCAAGCTGCGGCCACAGCGCGCGCCTGCCACCGCCTGAGCGCAGGACTTTCCTACAGCAGCCGAGCGGGGTTAGAACGCGTGCGAAGCCGCTTGTGGCGGCCCGCTCTTTGCCATCGTCAGACCCGTGCCTGTCCCGCTGCGAGAGGCCCACTTTTCAATGTCTGGACCGTGTCTCATGTGTCTCAACTTCAGGAAGCAGCCGAGAAAGCTGAACGCGCTTTGGGAGCGGGGACGCCTCCGCGCCCCCGTCCTCGGCGAGTCTCAGGCCCTGCGGGCCTGATCGTCTGCGGCTCGCGCCGTGCGCTCGCGGTCGCTGACGCGACCGAACCACGGCCAGCTTCCCCGTTCGCGTTTGGCGCTGATCGGCCCCGCAGGGGCCGCAAGGCCGTCCGGCCGCCCACAGGTGCCTGGAGGAGCGTAGCGACGGAGGAACAGCACCGAGGACGTGCCAGCGGAGGCGGGCACGCAACCAAGGTCTCCCTACAACCGCTTTGCCATCAGCGCCTGCATATCGGCTTCCGGACGCGGGCCGTAGTGCGCGATCACTTCGGAGGCGCAGATCGCCCCGCGCTTGAGGCAGCGCTCAAGCGGTTCGCCCTTGGCATAGCCTGACAGGAACCCGGCCGCGAACTGGTCGCCCGCGCCGGTGGTGTCGATCACCTTGGCGACCGGCTCTGCGGCGACTTCGGCGCGCTCGCCGTGAGCAATCGCAACCGCGCCCTTCTCGCTGCGCGTGGCGACCAGCACCGGCACCTTGCCCGCGACGGCGGCGAGGCCTGCTTCGAAGTCATCCTCGCCCGTCAGAGTGGCGAGTTCGCCTTCATTGACGAACAGGATGTCGATCACGCCGTCTGCGATCATGGCCCGGAAGTCATCGCCGTGGCGGGCGATCACGAAGCTTTCCGACGCGGTGAAGGCGATCTTGCGGCCCGCTTCGCGCGCGACCTCGATGGCGCGGCGCATGGCGCGGCGGGGCTCTTCCGGGTCCCACAGATAGCCTTCGAGATAGAGGATCGCGCCGCTGGCGATCAGCTCTTCGTCGAGCGCGGCCGCCGGGAGGAACTGGCCCGCGCCGAGGAAGGTGTTCATGGTCCGCTCGCCATCGGGGGTCACGAAGATGAGCACGCGGCCCGTCGCCGGTTCGCCGTCGCGCGCGGGAGTGTCGAAATCGATGCCGGTGGCGCGCATGTCGTGGCGGAACACCTTGCCGAGCTGATCGTCGGCGACCTGGCCGATGAAGGCGCATTGCAGGCCCAGCGTGGCGAGGCCCGCTAGCGTGTTCGCCGCCGATCCGCCCGAAAGCTCGCGCGCGGGCGGCATGGCTTCGTACAGCTCGTCGGCCCGCGCTTCGTCGATCAGGGTCATGCCGCCGCGGTTCAATTGCAGCTCGTCGATCAGCTCTTCCGTGCAGGAGGCGATCACGTCGACCACGGCATTGCCGATGGCGATCACGTCATAACGGGGGTCGGTGTTGGCGGGCACAGCGGGTTCCTTGGGCTTGCTTGGTTGGCTTTCGCGCCGCCTAGCCCCCTTCTGGCCACACGCCAAGCCATCTGTGTGCGGCGCAGCATACTCGCGTTGACTTCGCCGCGCGGGCATACCATCGCACTGCCATGTCAGCCGTCCCCGCCGCGATTGTGAAAGCCTTTGGGCAGCTGGGCGACCGCGCGGTCGTCGCGGTGCTGGTCAAGAGCATCGTGATCACGCTGGTGCTGTTTGCCGGTCTGGGTGTGGGCCTCTATCTCGGGCTGGTCGAGGCGGGGCAGCGGTACGGGGTGGATGAGGGCTGGGCCGGGCTTGCCGCGGTGCTGCTGGTGCCGATTGCTATGTGGCTGCTGTTCCGGGTGGTGGCGCTGGTGGTGCTGCAGTTCTTCGCAGACGAAATCGTCGTCGAGGTGGAGGCACGGCACTATCCGACGCTGGCAGAGCGCGCACAGCCCTTGCCGCTGACGCGCGAGGTGGCGGTGGCGACGCGGGGCCTGCTGCGGGCGTTGGGCTACAACCTGCTCGCCCTGCCGCTGGCCGCCGTGCTGCTGTTCACTGCGATCGGCCCGGCGGTGGTGTTTCTGGCGGTGAATGCCGTGCTGCTCGGGCGCGAGTTCACCGACATGGCGTGGCTGCGGCATCACAAGGCCGCTGGCAGAGGGGACGAGGCGGCCAACCCCTCCCCTTGGGCCGAGCGGGCGCTGCTGGGGGCGGCTATCGCTGGGATGATGCTGGTGCCATTCCTGAACTTCGTCGCTCCGGTGATCGGCGCGGCAGCAGGCACGCATCTGGTGCTGCGGCGGCTTGAGGCCGAGGCGGCTCGGCCATGAGGAGCGCTGGGCTCACGCTTGCTGCATCGGCGCTGCTTCTGGGCGCCTGCGCGGGGGGCAGTAAGCCCGCACCAGCCCGTCCGCCCGCTTCGGCTCAGCCGCGCAGCACAGTGGTGCGCGTGCCGGAGGTGATGGCGCCGAAAGGTCTCGAAGGCGTGATCGGCGCCTCGGCCGAAGCGTTGCTCAAGCGGTTCGGCACCCCGCGCATCGATCTGGTGGAAGGGGACGCGCGCAAGCTCCAGTTCGCAGGTGCGGAGTGCGTGCTCGACATCTTCATCTACCCCGTCTCCGCCGTTGCCAAACCGACCGCCACCCATGTCGTGGCCCGGATGCGCCAGGGCGGAGCGGCGGCGGATCCCGGCGCCTGCATCCGCGAGGTGGATAAGCGGTAACGCCGTCTTAAGCCTAATCGTGCCATGCTGCGCGCGATTTTCAGGGGATAGACCGCCGCATGACCACTCAATTCATCGCCGTCGCGCAGGCCGCTGTCGCGGACGGACGGATCACCGCCGAAGAACTGCTCAGCTTGCGCCGCGAGGGCTGGGGTGACGGGGTCATCACCCGCGCCGAGGCCGAAGCGCTGTTCGCGGTCAACAATGCCCTCAACGAGCGCACACCCGAATGGTGCGACTTCTTCGTCGAAGCGATCGGCGAATTCGTGCTCAACGGCACCCTGCCGCGCCTGCAATGCTCGCTGGAAGAAGCCGAGTGGCTGATCGGTCAGATCGATCATGACGGCGTCGTCGAAAGCATGGTCGAGCTGGAAACCATGGTTCGCATCCTGGAGCGGGCCGAGAACACGCCTGACCGGCTCAAGACCTACGTGCTTGATGTGGTCGAGCGCGAGGTGCTGACCGGCACCGGCCCAACCCGCTGCGGCGGTGCGCTGGCCGCAACTCACATCAGCGCCGCCGAATGCCGCATCATCCGCCGCGTGATCTTCGCCAGCGGCGGCCACGGCCCGGCGGCGGTGACGCGCTGGGATGCCGAGATGCTGTTCCGCCTGAAGGACGCAACCCTTGCCGAGGAAAACGCGGCTGAATGGGACGATCTGTTCATCGACGGCGTGGCGAACTTCCTCAAGGGCTTCGTCCTGCCCAAAGCGCAGGTCAGCCACGAACGCAAGCGCGAGCTGGAGGCCTTCGTCGCCGACAGCTCGGTCAACGTGGGCCGCTTCATCGGCCGCGTTGCGAAAGAAGCCCCGCAGGTGATGAATCACTTTGGCCGGGTGTTCGGGAAGAAGCAGGCGGCGGGCACGGACTTCGAAGCCTTGGCCGCAGCGGGCGAAGTCGTGACTGATTACGAGAGCGAATGGCTCGAAAAGATGGTCGCTGCCGATGGCGAGGTGGACGAGCTCGAAAGCCGGTTGATCGCTCGCCTCGCGGCAGAGCACTAAGCCTTACGCTTCATAATCCGTCGGCGCGGCGGCTCCTTCTTCGAAACGGCCAGACGCTTAGAACTGCGGCGCCAAAAGCCCAAGCTAACACGATGAATGGAACTTTTTTGCCCCGAGAACTGCGGTCGCGTTGAATGGGCTTTGCCATAAGGGGCCCTCAGACCATGAAGCTCTCGCCGCAACCGCAGGCACCCTTGGCGTTGGGATTCTCGAACACGAAGCCGGCGGTGAAGTCATCCTCGCGCCAGTCCATGACGCTGCCGATCAGGTAAAGCACGCTCGCCCCGTCGATGTAGAAAACGCCGCCGGGGGTGACGATCTTCTCGTCGAACTTCGCCTCTGACGTGACGTAGTCGACCGAATAGGCGAGCCCCGAGCAGCCCCGGCGTGGGGTCGAGAGTTTCACGCCGATCGCGTCTTCGGGCGCCTTGCTCATCAACTCGGCGATCCGTGCTTCGGCGGATGGCGTGAGGATGACCGCCGCTTTGGGCGCGGGGCGGGTGGTTGTGGTGGTCTCGGTCATGTCAGCCTCTTCTGCCAGAACAATGCGCGCCCTGACGCAGGATCGAGTTGGTAATCGCCATAGCCTTGCGCCGCGTAGAGCGCCTTGGCCGGGTGGTTGCCGCTCAGCACTTCCAATGTGACCTTGCAGGCGCCGCGCTTCAAGGCCTCGGCCTCGATTGCCGCCATCAGGGCCTTACCGATGCCGGTGCCGCGATGGCCCGGAAGGACAGCGAAATCGTGGATATTGACCAGCGGCGCGGCGGCGAAGGTCGAATAGCCCATGAAGCAATTGGCAAGGCCGACGGCTTCATCTTCAATCCGCGCCAGCATCGAAAAGGCGTGCGGGTTCGCCGCCAGATCGCCCGTGAGCCGCGCCTTGACCTCTTCACCCAGCGGCGCGCCGCCGCCCATCGGATCGCGCGCATAGGCATCGAGCAACGCGACTATGTCTGCGGCATCGCGCGGATCGGCGTAGTCGGCCAAATCAATCGTCAGGGCAGGCGAAAGGGTCACAGCATCCCCAGTTCGAGCCGCGCTTCATCGCTCATCTTGTGCGGGCCCCAAGCGGGTTCCCACACCAGCACCACTTCGGCGTCGCGGATCCCCGGCACGGACGCAACGCGCAGCTCGATCTCACCCGGCATGCTTTCAGCGACCGGACAATGCGGCGTCGTCAGCGTCATGGTGACGGTGGCATCGCGGTTGTCGTCCACCTCGACGCCATAGATGAGGCCGAGGTCGTAGATATTGACGGGGATTTCCGGATCGAAAATCTCGCGCAGGGCGGCGATCACGTCGGCCTGAAGGTCGCTGCCTTCGCCGCCGACTGCTGTGCCGGTCTTGGCGGCGAGGAAGCCTTCGAGATAGTCGCGGTTGCGCGGGGTTTCGGGCGCAGCGTCGGTATCGACCGCGTCCGCGACACGGGCGCGCGGCGGCTTGGTCATGTCCGGGTGATCGGTTGAGCTGTCCATCGCTCTCATCCTTTTCCAAAAATCTTACGGGTGCGAGCGATCCCGGCCATCAGCGCGTCGATGTCGGCCCCGGTGGAGTAAACCCCGAAGCTGGCGCGTGCAGTGGCGGGAACGCCGAGGTAGTCCATCAAGGGCTGGGCGCAGTGGTGCCCGGCGCGGATCGCGACATTCGCCTCGTCGAGGATCGTGCCGAGGTCGTGCGGGTGAATATCGTCGATGGTGAAGCTGACGATCCCGGCGCTGCCCTCGGGGCCGAACAGGGTGACGTCGTTCATCGCCCCAAGCTCGCGGCGCAGGAGGGCGACCAGCGCCTGTTCGTTGGCGTGGATGTGACCCAGCCCAATGCTCTCGACGTAGTCCACCGCCGCGCCAAAGGTGATCGCTTCGGTGATCGCGGGCGTCCCGGCCTCGAACCGCTGGGGGCCGGAGGCGTAGGTGGTGCGTTCGAACGTCACACGGTCGATCATCGCCCCGCCGCCTTCCCACGGGGGCATATCCGTGAGCAGCTCGGCCCGTGCCCACAGCGCGCCGATCCCGGTCGGGCCGTAGAGCTTATGGGCGGAGAAGACGTAGAAATCGCAGCCCAGCGCGGCGACATCGACCGGCATGTGCGGCGCGCTCTGGCACCCGTCGAGCAGCAGCTTTGCGCCGACCTTGTGCGCCAGCGCGGCAGCACGCGGAGCATCGAGCACGCTCCCGAGCACATTGGAGACATGGCCGAAGGCGACCAGCTTGTGCGCCTCGGTCAGCATCGCTTCGGCGGCGCCCAAGTCGATCTGGTGGTCCGCCGTCAGCGGGCAAACGTCGATCACCGCACCCGTTTGCTGCGCGATCATCTGCCACGGCACGATGTTCGAATGATGCTCCAGCTGCGAGAGCAGGATGCGGTCACCGGCCTTCAGGTTCGCCCGGCCCCAGGTGTTGGCAACCAGATTGATCGCCTCGGTCGCGCCGCGGGTGAAGATCAGTTCGTCTTCGGTGCCGCCGATGAAGCCAGCGACCTTGCGCCGCGCGGCCTCGTAAGCGAGCGTCATCTCGGCCGAGCGGGCATAGACCCCGCGGTGGACGGTGGCGTAATCTTCGCCCAGCGCGCGCGCCATGGCGTCGATCACGGCGCGCGGCTTCTGCGCGGTGGCGGCGGTGTCGAGGTAATGCCACGGCTTACCCTCGGCCGTGACGAGGCCGGGGTATTCCGCACGCAGGTCGCGCTTGATGGTCGTGGGGGCGTTCACAGCCGCGCCCTTTCCAGCGCGCTGAGCGCCGCCTCGAGCAGCGTCTCGCGCTCCGCCTCGTCGTCCAGCGACACGAAGGCATCGCCAATGAAGGCCTGCACCAGCAGGCGCTGCGCGGTGGCCGGATCGACCCCGCGCGCCATCATGTAGAAGCGCGCCGCCTCGTCGAGTTCGCCGACCGTCGCGCCGTGCGCGCACTTCACGTCGTCGGCGAAGATTTCAAGCTGTGGGACGGCGTTGGCGCTCGCGCCTGCTTCCAGCAGCAGGGCCTTGAAATCCTGCGCCGCGTCGGTCTTCTGCGCGTGCCTTGCGACCTTGATCTCGCCGAGGAAATTGCCGGTGCCGGTGTTCCAGTGGACCGCGCGGACGGTCTGGTTGCTGGTCGCATCAGGCTCTGCGTGAATGACCTGCGTCACGAATTCGCGGGTGGCCGAGCCGCCACCGATGGTGACACCGCCAAATTCGAAATGCGCCCCCTTGGCGAGGCGGACTTCCAGCTCGACGCGGGTGTAGTCGTCGCCGCGATTGGTGACGAAGAAGGCGGCCTTTGCGCCTTCCCCCAGGCTGACACGGAAGCGGTGCAGTTCGGGGGCATCTCCGCCGACGATCATGCAGCGGGTCACGCTCTCGCCAGCGGCGACGTTGATCGCCTGCCACTGGTCAAGCGCCGCCACGCCCAGCCGCGCCACCGCGTCCATATCGGCATAACGCCACGCTTCGTCCCGGCGGGTGGGCAGGGTTGCGACGCTCATGACCGCTTGCTCCTGCGCTCAGCGGCAAGCGCGGCGATCCCCGCTTCACGCTTGGCAAAAACGCAGTCGCCGATCTTGGCGGACTCTAGCAGAAGGTTCGCCCGTTGCTGGGCCTCGGCCTTAGGCAGGTTGGCTGCTTCAATAGCGGCAAATTCCGGGGAGATGGGCGCGATGCATTGCACCATGGCGTCGCATCCGATCGCATCAATCTCCTTGTCGCCAGTCGACCGCCGGGTCTTGCACGACACCGTGCCGTCATTAAGCCGCCATGTACCGCGCCAGTCCTGCAACTTGCGGCCGATCACCGTGATTTCATTGTCCGCCACCGGTTCCTCCACCGGCTCGGCGGCCGGTTGCACTAGGGCGGCAAGTGCCAGCATCATCATGCCATCACCGAATCATAACCTTCGGCCTCAAGCCGCAGGGCGAGGTCCGGGCCGCCGGTCTCGACGATCCGGCCGCCTGCGAGGATGCTGACCTTGTCGGGGCGCACGACGTCGAGCAGGCGCTGGTAGTGGGTGATCAGCAGCACGGCCTTGTCGGGCGAGCGCATGATGGAATTGATGCCTGCGCCCACGATCCGCAGCGCATCGATATCGAGGCCGCTGTCGGTTTCATCCAGCACCGCAAAGGCCGGGTCGAGGATGCCCATCTGCACCATTTCGGCGCGCTTCTTTTCGCCGCCGGAGAAGCCGACATTCACCTGCCGCTTGAGCATGTCCATGTCCATCTTGAGCAGCCCGGCCTTGTCCTTGGCCAGCTTCAGAAACTCGCCGCCGCTCAGCGGTTCTTCCCCGCGCGCCCGGCGCTGGGCGTTGAGGGCCTCACGCAGGAACTGGACGTTGGAGACGCCCGGGATTTCGACCGGATACTGAAAGCCGAGGAACAGGCCAGCCGCCGCGCGTTCATGCGGTTCCAACGCGAACAGATCCTGCCCGCGGAACATCACGCTTCCGCCCGTGACCGCGTAACCCGGCTTGCCGCCCAGCACATTCGCCAGCGTCGATTTGCCCGCGCCGTTGGGGCCCATGATCGCGTGGATCTCGCCCGCAGGCACGTCCAGCGTCAGGCCCTTGAGGATCGGCTTATCGCCAACCGAGGCGTGCAGATCGGTGATGGTCAACATTACTTGGAGTCCTTGTCTTCGTTGGTCGCACCGGGCGCGGTCGCGTCGGTGCGGGCCTTGACCACGCTGGCATCGCGCAGCTCAATCACCAGACCCTTGGGCCGGGCGGCGTCATAGGCATCGCTCGCCGCGGCCGCGCCGGTCATGCGCGAGGTGAATTGCTGGTCGAGATCGCGCCCGCGCGCGACGTGGATCTTGCCGATATTGTCGAACAGGGTGTTCACCTGTTCAGCGCTCAAGGTGGTCTTGGCCCCGGCAAGATCGGCGTTCGATTTGGCGATGGCGGCGGCTTTCGTCTCCGCGCAACGGGTCACGTCAAGCGCGTGCTGCCGCTCGAAATCGGCGGTCCCCGCGATGCGCCGGTTGGCGACGGTGAGGCAGCGGCGGTAATCGGCCACATAGGGCTGGATCAGGCGCGGATATTCCACCGACCAGGTTTCCGGGTTGTCGTTCTTGATCGCGACAACAGCCTCGCCAGCCGATTGCAGGGCGAGGAGGGGGGCAAGGAGAGTGGCAAAGATCAAGTGCGGCTCCGGGGCTTGGGGTTGCGGGTGGGGGCTGCGTCCCTGTCGCCGGGGGGCGGCTTGGGGCGCGAATAGGTCTGCTTGGGGTTGGCCGCCTTGTGCGCGCGGGCGGCGGTTTTGCGCTCCTCGATCCGGTCGCGCATCACCTGGGTGAGCTGTTTCAGCACGGCGTCGATATCGGAGAGGATGTCGCTGGCCGCGATCCGCATCACCTTGATGCCGACGCTTTCGAGGCTCTTGTCGCGCCGTTTGACGAGAGCATCGTTCTGCCCCTCCTCGTCAATCGCGAGCGCGAGGCCGAGGTTGTGGCAGTTGAAATCGACAATCGCGCTGCCGACCACGGCGAAGCGTTTGAAGGTGTAGCGGCCCAGATCGGCCTTGGAGAACTTCTCAGCCAGCGCCTTGTGCGCCTCGGACGAATGCCGCCGCAGCTCGCGCGCCTGTTCGTGCAGGGCGTCGAGGCGCTTGTCCGAAATCTCCCACCCGCGGCCCTTCTTCTTGAGCGCGGGGGCTTCGGCGGTGGTGGCCTCGGGGTTGAGGGCGAGGGTTTTGCGGGTGGTCATTTTATCTCAAATACTTCAATGGTGCGGCAGCCGAGCACTGTTTCGCGGCCTTCCCAATCACCAGGTTTCTGCGGAACGGCAAAATGGCGGACCCAAGTTACCTCAACGTTCCAGCGCCTTTGGCCCGATTGAACAAAAAGTTCATCCCCAACTCGAGGCAGCGTCTCGAAAACGAAGTAGTCACTTAGTCGAGTTTCTTCGTCCTTGTCGTCCACCGTGTCGACCAAGACCTTGATCACCCCACACTCCCCTCAAGCGAAATCGCCAGCAGCTTCTGCGCTTCGACGGCGAACTCCATCGGCAGCTCTTTCAGCACGTCCTTGGCAAAGCCGTTGACGATCAGCGCCACCGCTTCCTCTTCGCCCAGCCCGCGCTGCATCGCGTAGAACAGCTGTTCGTCGCTGATCTTCGAGGTGGTCGCCTCGTGCTCGATCTGCGCGGTGGGGTTCTTGACCTCGATATAGGGCACGGTGTGCGCGCCGCATTGATCGCCGAGCAGCAGGCTGTCGCACTGGGTGAAGTTGCGCACGCCGCTCGCCGTTGGGCCGACGCGGACGAGGCCGCGATAGGTGTTCGACGATTTGCCCGCCGAGATGCCCTTGGAGATGATCGTCGAGCGGCTGTTCTTGCCGTTGTGGATCATCTTGGTGCCGGTGTCGGCCTGCTGGTAATTGTTGGTGACCGCGACCGAGTAGAACTCGCCCACGCTATCCTCGCCGTTGAGCACGCAGGATGGATACTTCCACGTCACCGCAGAGCCGGTTTCGACCTGCGTCCACGAGACCTTCGAACGGTCCCCCTGGCACAGCGCGCGCTTGGTGACGAAGTTGTAGATCCCGCCTTTCCCTTCCGCATTGCCGGGATACCAGTTCTGCACGGTCGAATACTTGATCTCGGCATCGTCCATCGCAACCAGTTCGACCACTGCGGCATGGAGCTGGTTTTCATCGCGCATCGGGGCGGTGCAGCCTTCGAGGTAGCTGACGTAGCTGCCCTTTTCGGCGATGATCAGCGTGCGTTCGAACTGCCCGGTGTTTTCGGCATTGATGCGGAAATAGGTCGAAAGCTCCATCGGGCAGCGCACGCCTTCGGGCACATAGACAAAGGTGCCGTCGGAAAAGACCGCGCAGTTCAGCGCCGCAAAGTAGTTGTCGCGCACCGGCACGATCCGGCCGAGCCACTTCCTGACGAGGTCGGGATATTCGCGGATCGCCTCGGAGATCGAGAGGAAGATCACGCCTGCGCGCAGCAATTCCGCGCGGAAGCTGGTGGCGACGGACACGGAGTCAAACACCGCGTCCACAGCGACCTTCTTCGCGCCCTTTACGCCCGCCAGCACTTCCTGTTCGCCCAAGGGGATGCCGAGCTTGTCGTAGATCCGCTTGATCTCGGGATCGAGGTCTTCGAGGCTATCCAGCTCGATCTTCTTCTTGGGCGCGGCGTAGTAATAGGCGTCCTGATAATCGATCTTGGGATAGCCGACCTTGGCCCAATCGGGCTCTTCCATGGTCTGCCACAGGCGGAAGGCCTTCAGCCGCCAGTCGAGCATCCATTCAGGCTCGTTCTTCTTGGCGCTGATGAAGCGGACGGTGTCCTCGGTCAGGCCCTTTTCGGCGAACTCGGTCTCGATGTCCGACGACCAGCCATGCTCGTAATCAGCAACCTTGGCCGCGGCTTCGCGGGCCTCCACATCGGTTTCGGGCTTGTCCTGAAGGTCGATACGGTCGCTCATGAGAGGGTTTCCTCGATAATGGGGGTCGGCGCAGGCGCGACGGGGCCGCGCAGCTGGGCGAGGGTGATGCCCGCCAGCGCCCCGCGCAGCGCGTTGTTGATGATCGGCCAATGCGGTTTCATGTTGCAGCCGGTCTCGAAATCGCATGGCGTGTGATCGACGCATGCGGTGAGCGCAATGCGGCCCTCTATCGCCTCGACAATATCGGCGACCGTGATCGCCGCTGCCGGGCGGCCGAGCTGCAAGCCGCCGTGCGCACCGCGAACCGAGCGGAGCAGGCCCGCTGCCGTCAGCTTCGACACCAGCTTCTGCACGGTCGGCACCGGCAAGCCAGTTTCCGCCGCCAGTTCGGCCGCGCTGACTCGCCCATCGCCGCAATGCGCGGCGGCCTGGCACATCGTGATGACGGCATAATCGGCAAGGTTGGACAGGCGCATTTGCGAGCGGTTCTCAATTCGGACGGAATCAGTCCGAATTGGAATTAGGAGCATTTTGCTCGCATTACAACCGCCAATGCGGCCCGCGCTCAGACGTCGAGTTCGCGCAGGTTTCGTCCGTCGATCATCTCGGCGAGATAGGGGGTGCTCGCGTCGGTGAGCCGCGTCGGTGTGCGGCCGACGAAATGCGCGATTTCGCGGATCATGTGTGGTTGATCGAAGAAGGCTTCGGAAATCGCGGCTTCGTCCTCCATCGACAATTGCGGGGCCGAAAGCAGCGCGGCGGCACGCAAGGCGCGATATTTGCGGGCCAAGGCACGCGGGGGTAGGCCGAAATAGCGTTCAACCAACCGCTGCACCTGCCGGCCCGAATAGCCTGCGACCCCGGCAAGTTCGCTGATTTCGGGATTGAACGATGCGCTCAGCCAGCGGCCGGTCGCCGCGACCAGTTCAAGATGGCGCGGGTTGATCGGTTTGATGTTGCGTTCGATAAAGTCGCCAACTGCGATGGCGCAGTCCCGCCCGCTCATCGTGCCCTGCCGATAGGCGGCTATCAACCGCTCACCCAGGGCATCGATCTCCGGGCCGAGCACGCTGGAGGCAGGCAGCAGCCGGTCACGGCATTGCCCGGCGTGAAGCCCGGTCAACGCCGCCCAGCCCACTGGCGTCAGCGCCGCGCCAAAGGCATGGAACGGTCCTTCGACCACGATCGGCGTAGCGCGTGACAGCGGCGTCATCAGGCCGACTGTGTGATTGGGATCGCGGTGCCCTTGGGCAAACAGCATCTCGCCCGTGCCATGCGGAAACAGGCACAGATTGCCAATCGCAGCAGGATGGATGTCGCGGATCACCGGCTCGTCGCAGCGGAAGTGGTAGAGCGTGGTCACAAAGGGCGCGATTGGCGCGGGCGGTGCAATATAATCGACGGCAATCAGGGCCGCAGAGGTAAGCCGTTGCTCCCCTCCCGGCAGGCCATTGGTCATTTCTGAAGAGGTGAGGCGGGCGTCCATGATGTCGATGAACCCCTGATGCCACATTTTTTTCCCAATCCAAACAGGACAAAAAAGAGGCGGCGCTCCATCGGGAACGCCGCCTATCTGAGTTGAGGAACTCTTTGCATTGCTGCTCCGAGCCCTTCGGGTCGCAAAAGTCGAATAACCTGCAAATCAGCCGCGGGATTGTATGCAAGCGACACGAAATCCCCCCAAATCAGCGGGAAAACCCGCCAAAATCTAACAAAGGTTAAAATCGTGCGGCGCAGTCCCGATTCAGGCCGATTTGCTCGACATGCTGGACGTGCTGACATAGGCGCCAACCCATGCTGTTTCGCCTGATTAAGCCCGCCCTGTTCGCTCTCGATTCGGAAACCGGACACCGCCTGGCGATCCGCTCCCTCACAGCCCTGCCGCGCCGTGCGCCGGCGGCGGCAGGCGGGCCGTTGGCGGTGGAGGTGGCGGGGCTGACCTTCCCCAATCCGGTCGGCGTGGCGGCAGGTTTTGACAAGGATGCCGAGGTTCCCGACGCGCTGCTCGGGCTGGGCTTCGGCTTCACCGAGGTCGGCTCGATCACCCCGCTGCCGCAAGCGGGCAATCCCAAGCCGCGCCTGTTCCGGCTGGTCGAGGATCAGGCCGTGATCAACCGGATGGGGTTCAACAATGGCGGCGCAGAGGCGGCGCTGACGCGGCTGCGTGCACGGGCCGGACGGCCGGGGATCGTGGCGGTCAACATCGGCGCCAACAAGGATTCGGCTGACCGCATCGCCGACTATGCGGTGATGGCGAGGCTGATGGCTCCATTTTCGAGCTATCTCTGCGTGAACGTGTCCTCGCCCAACACCCCGGGCCTGCGCGCGCTTCAGGATGAGGGCGCGCTGAGCGCTTTGATCGACGCGGTGATTGCGGCGCGCGATGAAGCCGTGCCGTCCGCGCCGCCGCCGATCTTCCTCAAGGTCGCGCCCGATCTCGAGCCTGCCGATATCGACGCCATCGCCCGCATCGCCATCGACAAGCGGCTGGGCGCGCTGGTGGTGTCGAACACCACGATCAGCCGCCCCGCGCTGCGATCGCACCATGCAGGTGAGACCGGCGGGCTGTCGGGCGCGCCGCTGCGCAGCTTGGCGACCCAGCGCCTGCGCGATTTCCGCAAGGCGACCGGGGCGGCGATCCCGCTGGTCGGCGTCGGCGGCATCGCCACCGCCGAGCACGCGTGGGAGCGCATCCGCGCAGGGGCCAGTCTGGTGCAGCTTTACTCAGCGATGGTCTACGAAGGCCCCGGCCTTGGCGCGCAGATTGTACGCGGACTGGAGCGGCTGATGCGGCGCGACGGGTTTGCTGGCATTGCGGAAGCGGTGGGAAGCGAATAGCACCGCTGCGATGCGTATCTTTCCGTCCCTGATCGCCCCGTTGGCGCTGGCCCTTTCGGGCTGTGCCACCACCCAGACCATCCCTCTTGAAGGGGTAGAGAACCTTCGCTTCAACGGAAGTGGCGCGGTCAGCAGCGCCGATCCGCGCGCGACTGCGGCGGGCGAAGCGATCCTCGCACAAGGCGGCTCAGCCACGGACGCCGCGATTGCGGTGATGCTGGCACTGACGGTGGTCGAGCCGCAAAGTTCCGGCATCGGCGGCGGCGGCTTTATGGTGCGGGCGGATGGCGCGGATGGCACGCTGGTCACCTATGACGGGCGCGAGACTGCGCCTACCACCGCGACGCCGAACCGTTTTCTCGATGCAGACGGCAAGGTGCTGGGGCGCGAGGCGCGGGTGTTCTCTGGCCTCAGCGTCGGGGTGCCGGGCAACGTCGCACTCGCTGCCAAGGCCCATGCCGAGCATGGCAAGCTGCCTTGGGCCAGACTGTTCGCGCCCGCCATCGCGCTCGCCGAAGACGGCTTCGTGATGAACCGCCGGCTCTACGAATCGCTGAACGGCAACAAGGGCCGGGCCGACAAGAGCGCTTCCGCCAAGGCAGTGTTCTTCGGCGCCGATGGGAACCCGCTGCCGCTCGGCTCCACGATCCGGGTGCCGGAACTGGCCGCCACCTTCCGCACGCTTGCCGCCGAAGGCCCGCAGGCGATGTATGGCAGCACGTCCGCAGCGGCGCTGGCCGACTATGTCGCGGGCGAAACCCCGCAGGATGGCCGGATGACCGCCGCCGATGTCACGGGCTACACCGCCAAGGAACGCGCTCCCGTCTGCGCCCGCTACCGCGTTTACCGGGTGTGCGGCATGGGGCCACCGTCCTCGGGCGGGATTGCCGTGGCGCAGATGCTCGGCCAGCTTGAGCGTTTCGATATCGCCGCGCTCGGCCCGGATAGTCCGCAATTCTGGCACCTGTTCATTGAGAGCCAGCGCCTCGCCTATGCCGATCGCGAACTGTACTCTGGCGATGCCGATTTCGTCGAAGTGCCGGTCGCAGGGTTGGTGGATGCAGGCTACCTTGCCTCCCGCTCGGCGCTGATTTCGTCCGAGGCACGGATCGCCAAGGTCGAAGCCGGTGTTCCTCCCGGAGCGCCGCTCGCGCGCGGGGACGGGCCGGAGGAGCCGGAGAACGGCACCACCCATTTTGCGGTCGTGGATGCGGCGGGCAATGCCGTCAGCTACACCTCGACCATCGAAGGCGCCTTCGGATCGGGGCTGCACTGGCGCGGGTTCTATCTCAACAATGAACTTACCGATTTCACCCTGACGCCCGAGGCGGATGGCAAGCCGGTCGCCAACCGGGTCGAAGGCGGCAAGCGCCCGCGTTCCTCGATGGCGCCGACCATCGTTTATGATGCGCAAGGGCGGGTGGTGCTGGTGATCGGCGCCGCCGGTGGCCCGACCATCCCCGTGACCGTTGCCCGCGCGATCATCGGCGTTCTCGACTTCAAGCTCGGCGCGCAGGACGCGCTCGCCTTGCCCTTTGCCATGTCCTTCGGCGACGTGCTGTTGATCGAAGAAGGCACCACGCTCGCCGCCATGAAGGAGCAGCTGATCGCGCTGGGTCACACCAACATCCGGATGGGTGCGGCGCCGATCAAGGCCAACGCTCTCGGCCTGCGCGCAGACGGCACCTGGGAAGCCGCGACCGAGCCGCGTCTCGTCAGCGTCGTCACGCCCTGAGCCTCTGCTTGGGGGTGACGCCCATCCCCATGCTTGCCGCTACGGATTTGACCTTCTAATCTGCGCACCACACGCGGGTCGGACCTGAACCTGCGAAAGATAAACTCGAAGGGATCAGGAGCCTTTGCCAGTGCATTCCCCCACCATTCCTCACGCCGCCCGTGCGGTCGCCAATCCGGCCGACCACCAGCTGTTGCAGGACATTGATAACGCGCAGAACCTTGTGGAGATTTTCCTCAAGCGCGCGGATGAAAAGGGCGATGCCCCGTTCCTCGGCCACAAGACCGGCGGGCAATGGGTCACGCAAAGTTGGCGGTCGGCGGCGGAGCATGTCTGCCTGCTCGCCGAAGCGCTCCGCGCCATGGGGCTGGAAGATGGCGACCGGGTGGCGCTCGTCTCCGAAAACCGCCCCGAATGGTGCATCGCCGACCTCGCGATCATGGCGGCGGGGTGCATCACCGTGCCGACCTACACCACCAACACCCGCCGTGATCACGCCCACATTCTCGACAATTCAGGCGCGCGGGCGGTGTTTGTCTCGACCGAGAAGCTGCTTGCGCCTTTGGTCGGCGCGATCGGGCAGACCGGGCTGGTCGAGCATGTCATCGGGATTGACGATCTCAAGCGTCAGCAATCGGGCAGCTTCGAATATCACGCCTGGGCCGGACTGGTCACCGGAGACGCCACCGCCGCGCGCGCGGCGGTGGACGACCGCATCTCCCGGATCGAGCGTTCGGAAACCGCCTGCCTGATCTACACCAGCGGCACCGGCGGCGCGCCGCGCGGGGTGATGCAGCACCACGGCGCGATCCTGTGCAACGTGGCGGGCGCGGCCGAAGTGCTGATCGAGGATTTCGGCATCACGGACGAACGGTTCCTGTCGTTTCTCCCGCTCTCCCACGCCTATGAGCATTCCGGCGGGCAATATCTGCCCATTGGGGTCGGCGCGGAAATCTTCTATTCGGAAGGGCTGGAGAAGCTCGCCTCGAATATCGAGGAAACCCGCCCGACGATCATGGTCGTCGTCCCGCGCCTGTTCGAAGTGCTGCGCACGCGGATCATGAAGCAGATCGAAAAGCAGGGCAAAGTCGCCAACTTCATGATGGATAGCGCGCTCAAGATCGCCGAGCATTCCAAGGAGGGCAAGAAGCGCCTGCGTGACCGGCCGCTGGATTTCCTGGTCGAAAAGACGCTGCGGCCTAAAATCCGCGCCAAGTTCGGCGGACGGATCAAGGCGATGGTGTCAGGCGGGGCGCCGCTCAACCCCGAAGTCGGCAATTTCTTCGACGCGATGGGGCTGACCATGTTGCAAGGCTACGGCCAGACCGAGGCTGGGCCGGTGATCAGCTGCAACCGGCCCAAGGTCGGGCTCAAGATGGACACGGTCGGCCCGCCGCTGCGCGGGGTCGAGGTGAAGGTCGCCGAGGATGGCGAGCTGCTGGTGCGCGGCGAATTGGTGATGCACGGTTACTGGCGCAACGATGCCGAAACCGCGCGGACGCTTCAGAACGGCTGGCTCCACACCGGCGATATCGGCCACTTCGACAACAAGGGCCGGATCAAGATCACCGACCGCAAGAAGGACATGATCGTCAATGACAAGGGCGACAATATCGCCCCGCAGAAGGTCGAAGGGATGCTGACCCTCCAGCCCGAAATCGCGCAGGCGATGGTGAGCGGGGACAAGCGGCCTTACGTGGTCGGGTTGATCGTCCCCGATGCCGAATGGGCGCTGGAATGGGCGCGCGCCAATGACGAGAAGTTCGACATGAAGGCGCTGCAAGAACTTCCCGCCTTCAAGAACGCGGTGCGCGCGGCGGTCGACCGGACCAATGCCGATCTGTCGGTGATCGAAAAGGTCCGCCAATTCGCCTTCGCAGATGAGGCGTTCTCCATCGAGAACGAGGAAATGACCCCGAGCATGAAAATCCGCCGTCACAAAATCCGCGAGCGGTATCAGGAGCGGATCGACGGGTTGTATCGGGGGTGAGTGCAGCGCGCCGCGCAATGACCTTGCGAAGTTGACAAAGTTGACACCGTGTCAAGCGCGTTTCTGGGTCAATTATCACGTAATTCCATTGAGTTACGCGGAAAAATCGAAGTTGACACTTTCGCTGTAGAGGCCCCCCCTCCCATCCGGGGGCTTTGCGCTGATGGGCGCAGGGATCACGATGCGAAAGAGCCGATAATCGCCTTAACGCGGGCCGCACCCTGTAGGAAAATCCGGCGCGGATTGGTGAGATGGCGACACAGGGCTGATCCGCCTCGACCGTCACCCCAGCGAAGGCTGGGGCCTAGGGCTTCAAAGTGCGGTTCCTGCCGCTTGAGGTCCCAGCTTCCGCTGGGATGACGGTTTGGGGGAGGGAACAGGTTTGGCCTTTGCAGCCAGTGCTTTGATCTGGCCGAGTTGACCGTGCAGAGACTTTTGCGCCGCCTCAATATCCGCGAGCATTTCAAGCATCTCGAATCGGGTTAAGTTTTTCGCCGGATGTTGCGTCTCGGCCTTGCCGTCAAAGGTGATGTGAGTGACGCTTATGCCATCAGGCGTTGCCTTGACGATGCCATGCGCCAAATGCGCGCGGGCTTCATAGAGACGTTCCCATGCCGCGATCCGTTCAAGAGCCACTTTGCCGTGTCCGCCAAAGCCATGCTGCGCGATACAGTTGCGCAAGGCTTTGATCCTGTTTCCCGCAAACGGGTTGAACGCATCTTTGCTCAGGCTCAACCCCGCCGTCCTGAGCACCTCAATACAGTCCGCCACTGAATGCTCTGCCCGCGAGAAGACTTGGATACAACATCCCCGCCATGCACAAACCGCGACGGACCAATCATCCAGTCCGAAAAAGCTGATCTTGCTAACATCGAAGTGCACCGACATGGTCGTTGCATAAGATACAAGCTCTTAAGCCTTCGTGACTTGGAAGTGCGTGCCTCAATAAGGCACCGCCCCCTTCTCCCGCTGCGCCTTCGCCGCTGCGGTCCACCACGCCAGATCATCCGCAAACCGCGGGAACTGCTTTTCCAGCGACGACCCGCCGCTTCCCACCGGCTTCCCCCCCTCGTCCAGCGTGTCCTTCATTGGCCCCACCGCGATGGTGCTCGACACCACCACCATCCCCATCTCGCCCAAGATATCGCGCCACGCGAGCGCCGCACGCACGCCGCCGAAGCGCCCGGCGGAGTAGCTCGCAATCGCGGCGGGCCGCCAGAACCACTCCTCCAGAAAGTGGTCGGTGAGGTTCTTCAGACCCGGCTGCACGCTCCAGTTGTATTCGCCGACCACGAACAGAAACGCATCTGCCGCGCGGATCTTGCCCGCCAGCGTCTCCAGCGCATCGGGCGCCTCACCCTTGGGATATTCCTTGTACATCCGGTCGAGCATCGGGAGATCGAGCGCCTTGGCATCGATCAGCTCGACATCGCACCCCCGCGCTTCAAGCTGGCGGACGCAGTAATCCGCGAGCCGGATGCCCTGACGGTCGCGGCGGTAGGAGCCGTAGAATACGAGAATGCGGTCAGCCATGTCAGTCTCCCGAGCGCTCACGGCACAATCGTCGTGAACAGATAGGTCGCGAAGATCACGAGGTGGATCACGCCCGGCACCACCGTGGTCCGGCCCTGGCCCAGCGTCAGGCTCGCCACCAGCAGCGTCAGCGCCAGCAGCACGATCCCGCCCATCGACAACCCGAGTTCGAGATCGAGCCCCAGCGCCAGCGCCACCATCGCCACCGCCGGAATGGTCAGCCCGATCGAGGCCAGCGCCGATCCGATCGCGAGGTTGAGGCTGGTCTGCACCCGGTTGGCCTTGGCCGCCCGCAAGGCCGAGAAGCCCTCGGGCGCGAGCACCAAGGCGGCAATGATGATCCCCACCACCGCCTTGGGCGCGCCCGCCGCCTGCACGCCCGCCTCGATCGCCGGAGAGAGGTTCTTGGCGAGCAGCACCACCGCCACCAGCGCCGCCAGCAGCATCGCCGCCGCCGCTGCCGCCTTGGGGCGCGAGACCGGCTCTTCGTGGGCGTGATCGTCGGCATCCTCGATGTGGTGGATGAAGTGATCGCGGTGGCGGATCGTCTGCGCCACCACGAAGGTGATGTAGACGATCAGCGATACCGCCGCGACGAACACCAGCTGCGTCTCGGTATAATAGGCTTCCGGCGCGCTGGTGGTGAAGCGCGGCAGCACCAGCGTCAGCACCGCGAGCGTGGCCAGCATCGCCAGCCCCGTGCTGACCCCGGCCTGGGTATAGGCCTGCTCCAGATGCCGCCGCCCGCCTGCGATCAGGCAGATGCCGATGATGCCGTTGATGGTGATCATGATCGTCGCGATCAGGGTGTCGCGCGCCAGCAGCTCGGTGTCCTCCCCGCCCGCCAGCATGATCGAGACGATCAGCGATACCTCGATCACTGTCACCGCCAGCGCGAGGATCAGGGTGCCGAACGGCTCGCCGACATAGTGGGCGATGATCTCGGCATGATAGACCGCCGCCATCACCGCTGCGCCCAGCAGCAGGGCGATGATCGTGGTGGGGGCGAAGCCATCGGGCTTGCCCAGCGCCAGCGCGGCGATGCCGAGCACCGGCCCGATCAGCGTCCAGAGCGGAAGTCCGAAGGTGAGGCGAGCGGCGGGGGCCGGCGGGGCAGAAGCTGTCATGCGCGCCAGCCTATCGCATTGCGGCGGCGCGGGAAACGACGCTGCAACCGCCCCCGAAAAATTCGGGGTGGCCCGCCCCCTGTGCGCGTCCTAGACCGCAGCCATGACCACCGTCCTCGACACGCTGACCGAGAAGGAGAAGCAGACGCTGCGGCTGATCCTGCGCGGACATGACGCCAAGTCCTCGGCGCAGGAGCTGGGCCTGTCGGTGCACACGGTGAACGAACGGCTGCGCGATGCGCGGCGCAAGCTCGGCGTCACCAGCAGCCGCGAGGCGGCGCGGCGGCTGCTGGCGGAGGAGGGCGAGACCCCCGAAAGCTTGGGGGACAAGGCTTTGGGGGATGCGGCCGAGGGGTCTGGCGCGGCACAGGAGACGGCAGCCGCTACCCAGCGGCGGGCGTGGTTCGGCCTCGGGCCGGGCCTTGCTCTCACCCTTGCCGGAGTGCTTGCCATGTCTTTTGTTCTTGCCGCCCTGTTCCTCCCCGCCTCGCCGCTTTCGGTGTTGGCACCCGCCCCTGCGATTTCCGCCGCCGCGACGGCCGAGGCGGATGCTGCCGCCGCTGCCCGGGCCGCCGAGGAGTTCCTGACGCTGATCGACGAGAGCCGCTGGGCCGAAAGCTATGCCGCTACGGGCACGCAGTTTCGCCAGCTCAACAGTCTGGAGCGCTGGACTGCGGTGTCCGAGAAGGTGCGTCCGCCGCTTGGCACAGTGCTGACCCGCAATCTCGTCACCAACGAATTCGTCCCCGCCCCGCCCGAAGGCTACCAGCTGGTCAAGTTCGCCAGCAGCTATGCGGACGGGACCAATCAGGTCGAAAGCGTCTCGCTGGAGTGGGAGGATGGTGCGTGGCGCGTGGTGGGGATTGTGATTGGGTGAGGGTGTTGGCGAGGGGGTAAGCAGTAGCCGCCGACGGCGAAGCCGCCGGCTTTCGTCAGACGGGTTCGGCGGGTTTGCCCCGCCGCCCCGCTGGCCGGCCGCTTCGGCTGCCGCTGCGCGGCACCGGCGGCCAGCATCGCTGGCCGCCTGCCTGCACTAGTACATATGTTGACCGCCGTTGATGCTCATGGTGGAGCCGGTCATGAAACCGCCGTTCTCGCTGGTGAGGAACGCCACGCCGCGGGCAATTTCCTCGGCCATGCCGAGGCGGCCGACGGGGATTTTTGCGACAATTTTTTCGAGTACCGGAGCGGGGACGGCGGCGACCATGTCGGTGTCGATATAGCCCGGCGCGATCGCGTTCACCGTCACCCCGAACTTCGCGCCTTCCTGCGCGAGCGCCTTGGTGAAGCCGTGGATGCCGGACTTGGCGGCGGCATAGTTGACCTGCCCATATTGGCCCGCCTGCCCGTTGATCGAGCCGATGTTGACGATCCGGCCCCAGCCGCGTTCGCGCATTCCGGGGAAGGTCGCCTTGGCCATGTTGAAGCACCCGCCGAGGTTGATGCGCATGACATCGTTCCAGTCCTCGAAGCTCATCTTGTGCAAGGTGCCATCGCGAGTGATCCCGGCGTTGTTGACCACGATATCGACCGCGCCGAATTCCTCCGCCACCGCCGCGCAGCCCGCTTGGGTCGCGTCGTAATCGCCCACGTCCCAGCGGCGCGCCGGGATGCCGGTGGCTTCGGTGAAGGCGCGCGCCTTCTCCTCGTTCCCGGCGTAATTGGCGATGACGGTGTGGCCCTGGCGCTGGAGCCGCTTGCAGATCGCCTCTCCGATTCCGCGCGTTCCCCCGGTGACGATGGCTACCCGGCCCATGCTCTTCTCCCCTTGACGTGATGCGGTTGCACCAGAGCAACCTAGCCGTGCCGTAGGGTCAGGGAAAGCGGGGAATAGCTATGCGCGTCGGCCGTGTTGAAGCACCAACGCCCGGCAAAGTCGCGCGGGATCAGAACTTGATCTGGGTTCCGACGTAAACCGCCTGGCTATCCTGCACCGAATTGGTCAGCGGATTGAGCCGTTCGCGCTCCTGCGAGTAGCGCACGCCTGCCGTCACGTTGAGATTGGGCGAAAGGCGGAAGCTGCCGCCAAGGCCCACGGTCTGCGCGGCGGTCGAATCGAGCGTATTGGGCGAACGGCCAGCAATCTGGCGATCTTCCAGCTCGATCCGCGGCTGGAGGCGGCTGGGCTTGTCTTCGGCCTTGGGGCGCGAGGGTTCGAACTGCGCCAGATCGGGCAGCGAGACATTGCTAACCTTGGCCGACAGATCGACCGAGCGGGCAAAGCTCTTGTAGCCGCGCGCCGAACCCAGCTGGAACTTGCTCGAATCCAGTCCGGTGAGGCCAAGCCCGCGGCCCGGCACGGCATCGATCGCCTTGCGCACCGTGATGGCGCGGGCGGTGTCATCATCCATCCGCACCGCGACCGTCACTGTGCGCTTGCCCGACATGGTCGGCGCGCTGGCGGGCGTGAAGCGAATGCCGCGCGCGCGGGCTTTGTCAGCCACGCGGGCGGCCAGATCAGGATCGACCGAGGCCGGGGTGAACATCCGCAGGCCCAGCGCATCGAGCGAGGCCGCAGTGCGCACCGGGGCGATTTCGCCCGCCAGCGCCAGTCCGGCGCTCGGCACGGCAAGGGCCAGTGCGCCGCACGCCAGCGCGTACAGGGCAAACGACCGCAGCGGTTGCTGCGCCTTTGCTGACCTGTCCGACTCGCGTGCCATTATGCTATCCGTTTCCTGTTCATGTGCGCCCCGGAATTCCGGCCGGAGCGCCTTTGCCTCACCACGCTTTGCCTTAACGCCAGCTGAGTCGCGGTGACTTTGAAATATAGTGATAGTCTCGCGCTGACCGCTTGCAATGGGGTTGCTGCGACACGAAACAGATTCTCGGCCCACCTGTGGCACCATGCACACAGAATGTTGCACTGTTAGGTAAATTCAGGCTGCGTAAAGCCCGCGGGGGCTCTTCCAGCGCATAGCTTAACCGCCTCGGTCGGGCCTCCGCGCGGATGATGCTTGCCGCATCAACCCTTGGGGCTATAGAGCGAGGCCGATACAGATGATGAGGATGATCCGGCTGTGACACGCGCCAATTCCGCCACTTTCTCCAAGGCTAATGGCCGCCGCATTTTTGGCCTCGCGCTGCTTGGCGTCTCGCTGGTGGGCCTCAGCGCCTGCGGCGGCGGCGCCCGTCCGCGCACCGAATTGTCGGCTGCCCAGCTCAACACCATCGGCGTCAACGCCTATCTGTGGCGCGCTGCGCTCGACACGGTCAGCTTTGCGCCGCTGCTTCAGGCCGACAGCAGCGGGGGCGTGATCGTGACTGATTGGTATTCCAACCCCTCCAACCCCAGCGAGCGGGTCAAGCTGACCGTGACGATCCTCGATCAGGATCTGCGCGCCGATGCCCTGCGCGTCGCGGCGAGCCGTCAGGTGAATGAAGCCGGCAACTGGGTCGAAGCCCCGGTGCAGGCCGCCACCGTGCAGAAGCTAGAGGACATCATCCTCACCAAGGCCCGCGATCTGCGCCGCCAGGCGATTGCGTCCTAGGCGCTTCCCGAGTTCACGCTTCTCACTGAAAGCCGTCCATGACCGATACCCGTTTCGACCCTGCGGTCGCCCCTGCGGATCGCTTCGATCCGCAAGACGCAGACGCACGTTGGCAGCGTGCCTGGACAGACGCGGGGACGTTCACCGCCGATTCGAATAGCCCGAAGCCCAAGAGCTACATCCTCGAGATGTTCCCCTATCCTTCGGGGCGCATCCACATGGGCCACGTGCGCAACTACACGATGGGCGACGTGCTGGCGCGCTATCAGAAGATGCGCGGGTTTGAAGTGCTGCACCCGATGGGCTGGGACGCCTTCGGGATGCCGGCAGAGAATGCCGCGATGGAAAAGGGCGTGCACCCGGGCGGCTGGACCCGTCAGAACATCGCGCAGATGAAGGCGCAGTTGCAGCGCATCGGCTTTGCGCTGGACTGGACCCGCGAATTCGCCACCTGCGATCCCGAATATTACGGCCACGAACAGGCGCTGTTCGCTGATCTCTATGAGGCGGGCCTCGTCTATCGCAAGGAATCGACCGTCAACTGGGACCCGGTCGATATGACCGTACTCGCCAATGAACAGGTGATCGACGGCAAGGGCTGGCGCTCTGGCGCCGAGGTCGAGAAGCGCAAATTGAACCAGTGGTTCTTGAAGATCACCGACTTTGCCGATGATCTGCTGGAGGGTCTGGGTAAGCTGGAGGACTGGCCCGAGAAGGTTCGCCTGATGCAGGAGAACTGGATCGGCAAGTCACAGGGTCTGGAGTTCAGTTTTGACCTATCCGATGGCGGCAAGCTGGCGGTTTACTCGACCCGTCCCGACACGATTTTCGGGGCGAGCTTCTGCGCCATCGCCGCTGATCACCCGATTGCCCAAGGGCTGGCGGGTGACCCCGAGGTCGCCGCCTTTATCGAGCAGTGCAAGAAGGGCGCGACCACGGCCGCAGCGCTCGAAACGGCTGAGAAGCTGGGCTATCGCACGCCCGTAACCGCCAAGCACCCCTTCACCGGGGCGGACCTGCCGGTCTTCATCGCCAACTTCGTGCTGATGGAATACGGCACGGGCGCTGTCATGGGCGTGCCGGGGCATGACCAGCGCGACTTCGAATTCGCCACCAAATACGAATTGCCGATCCTGCGCGTCGTCGCCGCCGATCCCGCGCGCGCGGACGAGCCCTTCAAGGGCGAGGCCGAGGCGGGCGACGGGGTGATCGTCAACAGCGACTTCCTCAACGGCATGAGCGTCGAGGATGCCAAACAGGTCGTCATCACCCGCGCCGAATCTGGCCGCTGGGGCGAGGGCCGCACTGTGTGGCGCCTGCGCGACTGGGGTGTGAGCCGCCAGCGCTATTGGGGGACGCCGATCCCCTTCATCCATTGCGACACTTGCGGCGTCGTGCCGGTGCCCAAGGACCAGCTTCCCGTCACCTTGCCTGAAGATGTCAGCTTCGACATCCCCGGCAACCCGCTCGAACGCCACCCCACCTGGAAGCACGTGGACTGCCCCAAGTGCGGCGCAGCGGCGCGGCGTGAAACCGATACGCTCGACACCTTCGTCGATAGCTCGTGGTACTTCCTGCGCTTCGCCAGCCAACCCGCTGACCGTCCCTTCGACCCCGAAGAGGTCGCCAAGTGGATGCCGGTGCAGCACTATATCGGCGGCATCGAACACGCGATTTTGCACCTGCTCTACGCCCGCTTCTGGACCCGCGCGCTCGCCCACATCGGCAAGATCACGGTGCAGGAGCCGTTCGCGGCGCTGTTTACGCAGGGCATGGTGACGCACGAGACCTATAGCCGCATCGATGCCACGCGCGGCGTGCCGGTCTTCTTCGGCCCCGAGGAAGTGGATCGCTCGTCCGATGGCGCTTCATTGCTGGCGGATGGCGCGGCGGTAGATGTCGGCCGCGTCATCAAGATGTCGAAGTCGAAGAAGAACGTCGTCGACCCCGACAACATCATCGCCCGCCACGGCGCGGATGCGGTGCGCTGGTTCATGCTGTCGGACTCCCCGCCGGAACGCGATTTGCCGTGGTCCGACGCCGGGATCGAGGGCTGCGCGCGGTTTGTGCAGCGGTTGTGGCGCCTCTTCAACGCCTATGACGCGGGCGCCGAGGGCGAGGACAAGGCGCTGGACCGCAAGACACATCAGACCATCGCCGCCGTCGCCAGCGACATTGAGGCGCTGGGCTTTAACAAGGCCGTGGCGCGCATTTACGAGCTGACCGGCACGACCGAGAAGGCTGCGCCCTCCGCGAGCCGCTCAGCTGCGATCCGTGCGCTTGTCCATCTCGCCGCTCCCATGATGCCGCACCTCGCCGAAGAAGCATGGTCGAAGATGGGTGAAGGCCTGATTGCCGATGCGCCTTGGCCGCAAGTTGACCCCGCGCTGCTGGTCGATGACGAGGTCACCATCGCGATCCAGCACATGGGCAAGCTGCGCGACACCGTGACTGCACCAAAGGGGGCGTCAAAGGACGCGCTTGAAGCATTGGCGCTGGCGTCGGCCAACCTGCAACGCTCGGTCGATGGCGCGGCGATCCGCAAGATCATTGTGGTGCCCGACCGGCTCGTCAACATCGTCACATAAGCAATTCTCGTCACCCTGAACTTGTTTCAGGGTCCATAGGGCCGCTAAGGACAGTTCAAGATGGCGGAATGGATGCTGAAACGAGTTCAGCATGACGAAGGGAGGATTATGGCGATCGTGCGAAGCCTGTTTGCCTGTCTTGCCTTGCTGGCCCTCACCGCCTGCGGCCTGTCGCCGATGTATGCCGGCGGGACGAGTTCGGGCGCGGCGCAGGGGATTGCTGCGGTCGATATCCCCGCAATCCAGGGCCGCGGCGGGTGGCTGATCAAGAACGCGCTTGATGCGCGGCTTGGCCTTGCGGGGCAGTTGACGCCGCAATACCGGCTGGACGTGCGGCTCGACGATTCGCTCGAAGCGCTGGGCGTGCTCAATGATGACACCATCAGCCGCGAACGCCGCATTCTGCGCGCGCGCTATCAGCTGGTCGAACTGGCGACGGGTTCGGTGCTGCTGGATGCCACCGCAGGCTCGGACGCGGGGATCGATGTGGTGTCCAGCGAGTACGCCACCATCGCCGCCGAACAGAAGGCGCTGGAAAACCTCGCGCTCGAAGTCGCCGATCGGATGGCGACGCAGATCGCCGTCACGCTGCGCAGTCGCGCCGCTGCGGGCCAGTGAAGGCCAAGAACAGCGATTTCGCCCGCGGCCTGCCGCAAGGCGCGCTCGCCGCCCGCATCTTCTTTTTCTGCGGCCCGGATGAAGCCGGGGCGACCGCTGCCGCCAACCGCTTGGCCGCTGCCTTCCCCGATGCGGGTGACCGGGTGGAACTGTCGGGCGCCGACCTCAAACGCGATCCTGCGCTGCTCGGGGACGAAGCGCGCTCGACCTCGCTGTTCGGCGGAGCGCGCCATATCTGGGTGCGCGCCAGCGGCGATGATGCGCATGATGCGCTGCAATTCCTGATCGAAACCGCCGACGCTGGCGCAGGTGAGGCGGCGCCGGTGATCGTTGTCGCCACCTCTGCCACCGACAAGTCACGCACGGCCAAGCTGCTGGAGAAGCGGCACG
The DNA here is from genome assembly GCF_958304185.1 of uncultured Erythrobacter sp. Lineage (NCBI taxonomy): Bacteria > Pseudomonadati > Pseudomonadota > Alphaproteobacteria > Sphingomonadales > Erythrobacteraceae > Erythrobacter > uncultured Erythrobacter sp. The sequence goes on along the minus strand of NZ_OY284433.1, from coordinate 1,901,381 downwards.
ATGCGCTGGTGGCGATGTTCCATCCGCCCGATCTGAAGGACGTGGCACAGGCGGTGCGCGACATGGCGGGCGCGGCGGGGCTGCGGCTTGGCGGCGACTTGGCCGAACGGATCGCGCGCGGCGCAGGGCTCGATGTGCGGCTGGCGCAGTCCGAGGTCACCAAGCTCGCGCTCTATTGCGATGCCGATCCGCAGGCTCCCCGACCCGCCACGCCCGAAGATCATGCCGCCATCGGCGCGGCCACCGAGGAAGACGGGTTTGCCCCGCTGGTCAACGCCGTGCTGGGCGGAGAGCTTGGCAAGATTGCGGGCGAGATCAAGCGGATGCGCGAGCTGGGTCTGAACCCGGTCGGCGTGGCGCTGGCGCTGGAACGGCGGGCGGCGCAGCTGGCGCAGATCGCCGCTTACCTTGGCCCGCGCGGCAATTTCGACCAGATCGACAAGGGCGCAGAAATGCGGCTCGGCATCTTCTTCAAGGAGAAGCGCGATATCGGCAATCAGTTCAAGCGCTGGACTCTGCCAGCCGCGCGCGGTTCCAGCGAAACCCGCCTCGACCGGCTGATCCCGCGCCTCACTGCGCTGCACCGCAGCCTGCTTGCCAATAGCCAGTCCGCCGAGCTGCTGCTCGCACAGGAGCTGGCCGAAATCGCGCGCTTTGCGGCGAAGCGCTAGCAAGCCCCCCGCGCACAGCGAGGGTCCCGAACCACGCTGACGCGGACGGATCAGTTCTTTTGTGGGACCGTGAAGCTGCCGGTCACGCGGCCCTGGCCCGCCGGTGCGCCGGGCGCCCCGATGCTGGAGCCCGAGGCGGTGCCGTCAACCGTCGATAGCCCGCTGGCAAGGTCGATCACCAAGCGCCCGCCGTTGAGGGTGTCGGTCCCGCGGCGCAGGCGGACATTGCCCGCCATTGTGATGATCCGGCGGTTGAAATCATAGATCGCATTGTCGCCGCTCGCGCGTTCATCGCCGCGGGTGATGACCACGCCGCCGGTTGCCGTGATGCGCTGGATTTCGAGGCTGCCGCCATCGGTGAAGTTCACTAGCATCCGGTCGGACTGGATGCGCAGGTCCGCCTGATTGACGATCACCCCGCCGCTGAAGATCACCTGATTGGCGCGGTCATCCAGCACGAACTTGCCCGCGTCATAGGTGACGGGCGCTTTGGAATCGTGGCTGGCGATGCTCTGTGCGGAAAGGCTCATCCCGCCTACCAGCGCGGCGGTCAGTGCAAAGCCGCCGATCCCCCAGATGAGGGCGAGCCGGGCAAGCGGGCTGCGGGAAGCGGGGGCATTCTGGTCCATCACGGCATCCTCAGCTGGCCGGGTATCATTGTCAGGCGGGCATTGCCTTCAAGCGTGATCGTGCGCGCGGGCAGATCGGCGCGCATCGTGTCGGCAGAGAAGGTCCCGGCCGGAACCTCCCCTGAAACGCCGGCATCGCCCTGCATGGTGCGCGCCTTGAGATCGACCGAAACGCCGCGCGCGATCATGGCATAGCCATCCGAGGCGGTCAGGCGGACTGGGCCGTCGACCGTCACGGTCTCGGCCTCCAGATCATAGACACCGCCGTCCGCACTCAGCCGCGCAGGCCCTTCGGTCAGCAGCAACTGCGCCACCAGATCGCGCATCCGCACCAGTCCTTCGACACTGGAGCGCTGCACCGCCTCACCCGCCAGCAGCGAGAACGGGCGGCCCTGATTGTCGCGCCCGCGATACATCGCATTGTCGACGCTCAGACGCTCGTCAATCTGGGCGACCTTGTTGCGATCGAGCAGGAAGCTGACCTCGCCGCGCGGGGATAGCGGCGTGATGATCATCAGCGCTGCGACCACGCCCACCCCCATCGGCAGCGCCCGCGCGAGGAACCGCACCAGCCGATCATGCGAGCCGCCGGGCGCAGCAAACGTCTGGCGACGGCTGCGGAGCGCGCGCGCTTCGGATGTTTCGATGCTGGTTTCGGCGGGGGCCATGACGGGGGTGTGCCTCGGGCGTCCTTACATGTGGCTGAAGATATCGCTTTCGGCCCAGCCGGCGATATCGAGCAGCGCCCGCGTCGGCAGGAAATCGAAGCAGGCCTGCGCGATGGCGGTGCGCCCCTCGCGTTCCAGCCGCACGGTGAGTTCATCGCGCAGCCGGTGGAGATAGCGCACATCTGACGCGGCATAATCGCGCTGCGCATCGGACAGCACCGGCCCGCCCCAGTCGGAGCTTTGCTGCTGCTTGGAGATATTCTCGCCTAGCAGTTCCTCGACGAGGTTCTTGAGGCCGTGGCGATCGGTGTAGGTGCGCACCAGCTTGCTGGCGATCTTGGTGCAGAACACCGGCCCGGCCATCACGCCGAGATAGTGGTGCACGGCGGCGAGATCGAAGCGGCCGAAGTGATAGATCTTCACCCGCGACGGATCGCCCAGCACGGCCTTCAGGTTCGGCGCGTCATAGCGGCTGCCGGGATTGAAGCGCACGAGATGCTCGTTCCCCGTGCCGTCCGAAATCTGCACCACGCACAGCCGATCCCGCGGGGTGATAAGGCCCATCGTCTCGGTATCGACCGCAAGATCGGTGGTGCCGGTCAGCACGCCGGCGGGGAGGTCTTCTTCATGAAAATGCACTGCCATGCCGCTCGCCCTACGCCGATTGGGGAAAGAGGGGAAGGGGCGAGTGGCGCGCGGCGATGGGGCGTGTAGGTTTGCCCGCTATGGCGACAGAGACCATCCCCAAAACGTGGCGCCCGGCGCTGGAGCCGGTGCTGAGCACTCCCGAGGCACGCAAACTGGGCGGGTGGCTGAAGGCCGAGGAAGCCGCAGGCAAGCAGGTCTATCCGCCGCGCGGCACCCGGCTCGCGGCGCTGGCGCTGACCCCGTTGCCTGAGGTGCGCTGCGTGATCCTGGGGCAGGACCCCTATCACGGGCCGGGTCAGGCGCATGGGCTGGCGTTTTCCGTGCAGGCGGGCGTGCGCGTGCCGCCCTCGCTGGTGAACATCTACAAGGAGCTGGAGGCGGACCTCGGCCTGCCCCGCGCAGCGACCGGCGACCTGACGCCGTGGGCGCGGCAGGGCGTGCTGCTGCTCAACAACACGCTGACGGTCGAGGCCGGGCTGGCGGGCAGCCATGCCGGGCGCGGGTGGGATGCGGTGACGGATGCCTGCGTGGCGGCGGTCGCAGAGCGAGAGGAGCCGGTGGTCTTCATCCTGTGGGGCAGCCACGCGAAGAAGAAGGCGAGCCGGGTGCCCGCCTTGGCGCGCAACAGCGCACATCTGATACTGGCCTCGGCCCACCCGAGCCCGCTATCGGCGCATAACGGCTTCTTCGGCTCGCGGCCCTTCAGCCAGACCAATGCGTTTCTGGAAGAGCATGGGCGCGGGGCGATTGATTGGAGGATTTGATGGCTGACGATGTGATCCTGCTCGAGGTGGCTGATGGCGTCGCCACCGTCACTCTCAACCGTCCGCAGGCGATGAACGCGCTGAACCGCGCATTGCGCGCGCGGCTGGCCGAAGTGATGCGCGCGGTCGATGCGGATGACAATGTCCGCGCCGTGATCCTGACCGGCGCGGGCGAGCGGGCGTTTACCGCAGGGCTCGATCTCAAGGAGTTGGGCAGCGAGGCGGGCGCGCTCGGCAGCGCCAATGCCACCGATCCGGCCGACAATCCGGTCAAGGCCATCGAACTCTGCCGCAAGCCCGTGATCGGCGCGATCAACGGAGTGGCGATCACCGGCGGCTTCGAAGTCGCGCTCGCCTGCGATGTGCTGGTGGCCAGCACCAACGCCCGCTTCGCCGATACCCACGCGCGGGTCGGCATCGTGCCGGGCTGGGGGTTGTCGCAGAAACTCTCGCGCATGATCGGCATCAGCCGCGCCAAGGAACTCGCCTTCACTGGCAACTTCCTCGACGCCGCGACGGCGCAGGCATGGGGGCTGGTGAACCATGTGGTCGAACCTGACGCGCTGCTCCCCCTCGCGCGCAAGCTGGCGGGCGATATGGCCGGGATCGATCCGGCGTTCCTCGCCAACTACAAGCGGCTGATCGACGATGGCTATGCGCACAGCTTCGGCGAAGGGCTGGCGCTGGAAGCTAAGCGGTCAAGCGCCGCCAACGCCGCCGTCGCCCCCGAAGAAGTCGAAGCCCGCCGCGCCGCCGTGCAGGAACGGGGACGAGGGCAGGGGTAGCGGGGGCGTTCGGGCCATTCGTATTGAAGTGCGAATGAATGGAAGTGGGCAGTTAACTGCCTCATTCGTCACCCCAGCGAAAGCTGGGGCCTAGGGCCGCGAAGCACGGTGCTTGCCGCTTGAGGTCCCAGCTTTCGCTGGGATGACGAAATTGGCAGCTTTGCCTGCGCACCCGCGCAAAAGCGGCCCCAGACTATCCCCCGTGCGCGGCGATCCATTCCTCGACCACCGGTGCCACCTTGGTGCGCCAGCGGCTGCCGTTGAAGATGCCGTAATGCCCGGCGCCTTCGGCCATGTAGTAGCGCTTCTTCGCCTCGGGCAGGTTCGGCGTCAGCTTGAGCGCCGCCTTGGTCTGGCCGAGGCCGGAGATATCGTCCCGCTCGCCTTCAATCGCCAACAGGGCGGTGTCGGTGATCTTGGTGATGTCGACCAGCTCGCCCTTGTGGCGGAACTCGCCCTTGGGGATCGAGTGCTTCTGGAACACCTCTTCCACGGTCTGGAGGTAGAACTCGGCGGTCATGTCACAGACTGAGCGGTATTCGTCGTAGAAGTCCTTGGTCGCCTGCGCGCTGGCGTCGCTCGCTTCGTCACCTACGGTGAGGTGTTTGAACATCTCGTAATGGCTCATCATGTGGCTCGACAGGTTCATCGACATGAACGCGTTGAGCTGCATGAAGCCGGGATAGACGCGGCGGCCTGCACCGGGATATTTCATCGGCACGGTGGCGATCACGCTCTGGCGGAACCACTCGATCGGGCGCTTCATCGCCATGTTGTTGACCACGGTGGGGCATTCGCGCGTGTCGATCGGGCCGCCCATCAGGGTCAGCGTCGCCGGGGTTGCGGGCGATTTGTGGAGGTTCATCAGCGCTACCGCCGCAAAGGCCGGGACGCTGGGCTGGCACACGGCCATCATGTGAATGCGCGGGCCATTAGCGTCGGCGTGCACATGCTCGGTGAATTCGATCAGGTAGTCGATATACTCATCGAGGTCGAAATTCCCCGCATCGGTCGGCACCATCTTGGCATCGGCCCAGTCGGTGATGAAGACGTCGGTGCTTTCCAGCATCCGTTCCACCGTACCGCGCAGCAGCGTGGCGTAGTGGCCGCTCATCGGCGCGACGATCAGCAGGCGCGGCCGGTCTGTCGAGGTGCCTTCGACGGTGAAGTGCAGCAGGTCGCCGAAGGGACGCTTCAGCGCGACGCGTTCGATCACCGTGTGCGGCTGGCCGTCGATCTCGACCGCGGTGATGCCGAATGCGGGCTTGCCATAATGCGCGGTCGCATGGGCAAACACGTCAAGCGCATTGGCGACCATCGGTCCCATGCCCATGTAGCCGAACGGATTGGAAGGATTGTTCAGCATCCCGGCGCTGATCGAAGCGAGCGCGCTGGCGCTGTTCAGCCAGCTGCGCTGGAGCTCATAAGCATGATAAAGCATCGGTTTACCTCAGGCGACGAACGGTTTGGCGCCTTATCCCGTGGCACCTTGCCGATACAGATGCGCCTTCGCTGGCCGTTGTGCAATGCACAATTATGGGGACAGCCCGTGAGGGCGCCTGTGGGCTTGCCGCTTTTTGCACGTGAAATTCGTGTTCCGGCCCGCTAGAGCGCTGCGATCATGCAAGGTGAACTCCAGAAGCGCGAACCCTCTGACGTCCCGGCGGATGCTGAGGCCCCGGCTGCAATGCCCGAAACGGCGGCGGTGGTAGGAGACGCGCCTGCGCCCAAAGTCCGCTCGCTCGGGCCGCTGCGGATGGTGTTCGGCACCGCGGTGCAATACCCGCGCGAGATCGCCTTTGCGCTGCTGGCGCTGTTTATCACCTCGGCAGCAACGCTGGCGATTCCGTGGCGCTTCAAGGTCATCATCGACGAGGCTTTCACCGGCGCGGCCAATGCCGATGATATCGCCCATGCCTTCCAATACCTGCTGATGATTGTCGTGATCCTCGGTCTGGGGACAGCGCTGCGGTTCTATTTCGTCAGCTGGCTGGGTGAGCGGGTGGTCGCCGATATCCGGTTGAAGGTGCAGGCCAATCTGCTGCGCCTCTCGCCCGGCTTCTACGAGGTCAACAGCCCCAAGGAAATCTCCAGCCGCATGACGAGCGATACGGCGGTGATCGAAAATGTGGTCGGCACCACGGTTTCGGTCGCGCTGCGCAATTCGCTGACTGCGATTGGTGGGATCGGGCTGCTGGTTTACCTCGCGCCGTCGCTGACGCTGGGCCTGTTGATCGGCATCCCGCTGGTGATCGCGCCAATCGTGTTCTTCGGCCGCAAGATCCGCGCCGTCTCGCGCACCAGTCAGGACCGGATCGCGGACGTAGGCGCCTATGTCACCGAAGTCCTCTCGGCGATGAAGATCGTCCAGAGCTTCGGGCAGGAACGGCGTGAGAGTGAGCGGTTTGCCGGAGTGGTCGAAGGCACGTTCGAGACCGCCCGGCGGCGCATCCTGCTGCGCGCGGCGATGACGTCGGTGGTGATCCTGCTGGTGTTCGGCGGGGTGGTGCTGGTGATGTGGCGCGGCGCGCTGGCGGTGGCCGATGGGTTGATCAGCGGCGGCACCATTGCGGCCTTCGTGCTGACTGGCGGCCTTGTGGCCGGCGCGCTCGGCTCCCTCACCGAGGTTTACGGCGATCTGCTGCGCGGGGCCGGTGCGGCGAGCCGGCTGGCTGAACTGCTCGAATCCAAGCCCGAAATCGCCGCCCCAGCCCGGCCCGAGCGTCTGCCGGAGCCTGCGCGCGGGAGCCTCAGTTTCCGCAATGTCACCTTCCGCTATCCCGCGCGGCCCGAAACCGCCGCGCTGAAGGACTTCACGCTCGAAATCGAGCCGGGTGAGACCATTGCCATTGTCGGCCCTTCGGGCGCGGGCAAATCGACGATCTTCCAGCTGGTCGAGCGGTTCTATGATCCACAGGCGGGCACGATCCGCCTCGACGGCGTGCCGCTGACCAGCGCTGACCCCGCCGAAATCCGCGCGCGCATCGCGCTGGTGCCACAGGAAGGCGTGCTGTTCAGCGCCAACGCCCGCGACAATCTGCGCTATGGCAAGTGGGACGCCACCGACGAGCAGATCTGGGACGCCGCCCGCGCCGCGAATGCAGAAAGCTTCCTGCGCAAGCTGCCCAACGGGCTCGACACCTATCTCGGCGAAGGCGGCACGCAGCTTTCGGGCGGGCAGCAACAGCGCGTCGCCATTGCCCGTGCGCTGCTGCGCGATGCGCCGATCCTGCTGCTGGATGAAGCCACCAGCGCGCTCGATGCCGAAAGCGAGCAGTTGGTGCAGCAGGCGCTGGACGGGCTGATGCAGGGCCGCACCACGCTGGTGATCGCGCACCGCCTCGCCACCGTGCGCGCGGCAGACCGGATCGTGGTGCTGGATGATGGCCGGATCGTCGAGCAGGGCACGCATGAGGCGCTGAGCAAGGCGGGCGGGCTGTATGCGCGCCTCGCCCGGCTGCAATTCGCCGACGCCGCGGCGTGATCGCCTGACGCCCGCCGTTTTTCGACGAAGTGCATGGCGCGCTGGATGAGCGGCAACCCTTTGCCCCGTGCGACGTTAGTGTGACGCATCGCAGACCCTCTGCCGCCGCTTTTTCGGGGACACACCAGACATGATCCACAAGACCGCCGCCCTTATCGGCGCAAGCCTGCTCGCGCTCACCGCCGCGCCCGTTTTTGCGCAGGACGATGCCCATGACCACCACGGCGATGTCGACACGCTGCTTGCCGCTGCCGATGAAGCGCCCGCCGCCGCCCTGCCGGCGATGAGCTTCGGCAGCTGGGGCGTCGACCCTCTGCTGCTCGCGGACAACATCAAGCCGGGCGATGACTTCAACGCCTATGTCAACAAGCGCTGGATCGACGCCACGCCGCTCCCCGCCGATTTCAGCCGCATCGGGGCTTTCGTGCTGCTGGGCGAAAAGAGCACCTATGACGTCAAGGCGCTGATGGACGAGCTGGTGGCCAAGGACGCCGCGAGCCTTTCGGGCGACGAGCGCCGCATTCTCGATACCTATCGCACGTACCTCGATACGAGCGCGATTGAAGCGGCGGGCCTTGCCCCGGCCCAGCCCTATCTCGCCCGCATCAAGGGTGCCCGGACGCTGGATGATCTCGCCATGCTGTGGGCCGAGCCCGGCTTTGCCAGCCCTGTCGGCGGAGGGGTCGGCGTTGATGCCAAGCAGCCTGACCGCCACATCGCCAATGTCGGCTTTGGCGGGCTGGGGATGCCGGACCGCGATTACTATCTCGACGCTTCCGAGAAAGGCGTCGCGATCCAGGCCAAGTACAAGGAATACCTGACCTTCCTGCTGGGCGAGGCCGCTTACGCCAACCCGGCGGCGATGGCCGAGACGGTCTATGCCTTCGAAGACACCATCGCCCGCAAGGTTGCCTGGGACCGCACCGTGCGCCGCAACCGCGACCTCACCTACAACCTCCTGACCGCCGACGAACTCAGCGCAATCGGCGGCAAGGTGCCCGTCACCGCGATGCTGACCGCAATCGGGATCGAAAAGAGCCCCGGCTTCGTCGTCAGCCTGATGCCGCCGACGCCGGAGGAAATCGCCAAGTTCAAGCTCGACGAAGCGACGCAGGCCAAGATCGGCAGCGGCCTGCCGGGGATGTTTGCGCTGCTCGGCGAAACCCCGGTCGAGACGTTGCAGGCGTGGATGATCAAGGAGTTCCTGTCGGGCAATGCGGCGGTTCTGCCGTCGCGCTTCGATGCGGCGAACTTTGAATTCTTCGGCAAGACCCTGCGCGGCACCCCGCAGCAGCGCCCCCGCTGGAAGCGCGCCATCGGCGAGGCCGAGGGCCTGCTGGGCGAGCTGATCGGCAAGGAATATGTCGCGCGCTATTTCCCGGCCGAAAACAAGATCGCGATGGATGAACTCGTCGCCAACCTGCGGCTTGCGCTGCGCGAATCTATCGGTGAGATCGGTTGGATGGGGGCGGAGACCAAGACACAGGCGCTCGCCAAGCTCGACAGCTTCGATCCCAAGATCGGCTATCGCCCGAACCTGGAAACCTATGACGGCATCGCCATCACTGCGGGCGATCCGATTGCCAACCGCATGGCTGCGGCCAAGTGGGGGCAGGCGGATAACGTCGCCAAGCTCGGCCAGCCCATCGACCGCACCGAATGGGGGATGCTGCCGCAGACGGTGAATGCCTATTACAACTCGGTGAAGAACGAGATCGTCTTCCCCGCCGGCATCCTCCAGCAGCCGTTCTTCGCGCTCTCCAACGATATTGCCGTCAATTACGGCGCGATTGGCGGGGTGATCGGGCACGAAATGGGCCACGGCTTCGATGACCAAGGCTCCAAGTCCGACGCGACCGGGATGCTGCGCAACTGGTGGACCGACGAAGACCGAGCCGCCTTCGACAAGCTGGGTGACCGGCTGGTGGCGCAGTACAACAGCTTCTGCCCGCTCGATGAGGGCAAGACCTGCGTGAACGGGCGTCTGACGCTGGGCGAGAATATCGGCGATGTCGGCGGGCTGTCGATGGCCTATCGCGCTTACAAGATCGCGACCAAGGAAATGGACGTGCCGGTGATCGACGGGCTGACCGGCGACCAGCGCTTCTTCCTCGCCTGGGCGCAGGTGTGGCGTTCGACCCAGCGCGAGGCGAATTACCGCAACCGGCTCGTCACCGATAGCCACTCGCCCGAGGAATACCGGGTCAACGGCGTCGTGCGTAATCTGGACGAATGGTACGAAGCCTTCGGCGTAAAGCCCGGCGATGCGATGTATCTGCCGCCGGAAGAGCGTGTGCGCATCTGGTAAGCTTACATTCCCCGTCCCGGGCTTGACCCGGGACCCCGCTGCTTTCCTTGTCTGATCGAAAGAAAGCTGGGCCCCGGGTCAAGCCCGGGGCGGGGAAATCGAGGTTTGGGTTTGACACCCCGCGCCGCCTCGTCGATGCGGTGCCCCCATGACCGATACCTTAGCCGCGATCCTGCTCGGCATCCTTGAGGGGTTGACCGAGTTCCTGCCCGTGTCGTCGACCGGTCATTTGATCCTCGCCACAGAAGTCCTCGGCTTTGACCAGAGCGAGTGGGAGGTGTTCAACATCGCCATCCAGCCGGCCGCGATCCTCGCGATCGTGGTGCTATACTGGCGCACCTTCTGGGATGTGGCCAAGGGGCTGTTCGGGCTCGAAAAAGGCGCGCTGGCGTTTGTTCGCAATTTGCTGGTGGCCTTTTTCCCGGCCGTGCTGCTCGGCCTCGCCTTCGGAGATGTGATTCAGGGCTGGCTGGGCAATCCGGTGCTGGTGTGCTGGTCGCTGGTGCTTGGCGGCGTTGCCATTCTGGCGGTTGAGCGCTGGGCCAACCCGCCCGCCGAAGGCCCGGGCGTTGCAGGGGTGCCCTTGCGCACATCGGTGCTGATCGGCCTCGTCCAATGCCTCGCGATGATCCCCGGCGTCAGCCGCTCAGGCGCGACCATTCTGGGAGCAATGGCCTTCGGCGTGGACCGCAAGACCGCTGCCGAATTCAGCTTTTTCCTCGCCGTGCCGACGCTGACGGGGGCGACCGTGTACCAGTTGGCCAAGCACGGGGCCAACCTGACGATGGACGATGCGCAGCTGATCGGGATCGGTTCAATCGCGGGGTTTGTGACCGCCTTGGTGGTGGTCAAGATCTTCGTGGCGGTGGTGACGAAGATCGGATTTGCCCCGTTTGCGTGGTATCGCATCGTCCTTGGCCTTGCCGGTCTGGCCTGGCTGACCCTACGTTAAAGCACTTTTCCGGAACCGCTTGGCGCGCCGCTGGTTAGGGAGTCGAGCCGACACTAGTCGGCGAAGACGGAGACTGAGGATAAAATGGCGTTGCTGGTGCTGATCGTGTTGGGGGCAACTCTGGGCTGGCTAGCCTCGATCCTCGCGCGGACCGAGGCGCCGGGCACGATCCTGCGTCAGGTCGCCCTCGGCATGGCGGTATCGGTCGTCGCGGGCGAGATCGCCAATGACGGCACGATGATCGGAAGCCTCTCGTTCCTCAGCCTCGGCATTGCGCTGGCGGCAACCGGCGTCGCGCTGGTGCTGTATCACGCTGTCGCGCGGCGCAAGGCGAGCGCTTAAACCGGAACCGCCCCACTGCCGCGCCCGCCGCGCAGGTGGTATTCCTGTGTTCCCCGGTGCAGCACATTATCGACGTCGATCACTGCCGAATTGGCATAGGTGAAGCCAGCAGGCAGGCTGCGATAGAGCCGGTCGAAATCGCGCTCCACCGTCTGGCGGAACAGATCGGCGAAGCTCTCGATCACGAAGTATGTCGGTTGCAGGTCGCTGATGACGTAATCGGTGCGCATCACCCGGTCGACATTGAGCATGATCCGGTTGGGGCTCTCCGCCTCCACCGCAAAGCGCGCCTCTGCCGGGCCTGACAGAATGCCAGCGCCGTAAGCGCGCACAGACCCCGCCTCTTCGATCAGCCCGAATTCGACCGTGTACCAGTAGAGCGCGCCCAGCGCCTTCAGCCGGTTGTAGCGCATCGCCTTCCACCCGGCGCGGCCATATTCCTGCATATAATCGGCATAGGTCGGGTCGGTCAGCATCGGGACGTGGCCGAAGACATCGTGGAACACGTCCGGCTCCTCGATATAGTCAAACGTCTCGCGCGTGCGGATGAAATTGCCTGCGGGGAAGCGGCGGTTGGCCAAGTGCCAGAAGAACACGTGATCGGGGATCAGCATGGGGACGGGCACCACGCTCCATCCGGTCAGCGCGCCGAGTTCCTCGGACAGCACCCCGAACTCCGGAACGCCGCCGCGCGCGAGATCGAGCTTCTCCAATCCCGCGAGGAACGCCGAACACGCCCGCCCTGGCAGCACCTCCATCTGGCGCGCGAACAGATCGTTCCACACGGCGTCATCTTCGGCAGTGTAGGCGGTCTGCGCGGGCTCCAGCCAGTCCGCGCCCACGTTGGCAGGCTTGGCGAGCGGCGCGGTAAAGACATCCGCCGCCATGTCTGGCAGGATGGCGAAGTCGGGCTGGGGGTCTGCGAGCGTAGCCATATCGTTGCAGATGATACTACCTTTGCGAAGGCAGCACAAACAGGAGGGACGCCAATGGCGATGAAGCGCAAGGATTACGAGGCGGCGCTCGAACCGCTCAGCCTGGAACTGGTCAGCATGGCGCGCTGGGTCAAGGCTACGGCTGCACGGGTCGTGGTGCTGTTCGAAGGGCGTGACACGGCGGGCAAGGGCGGGGCGATCAGCGCGGTGCGCCAAGAACTCAACCCGCGACAGTGCCGCACCGTGGCGCTGACCAAGCCGACCGAGGCGGAGCTGGGCCAGTGGTATTTCCAGCGCTACGTCGCCCACTTGCCGACGGCGGGAGAGATCGTGCTGTTCGACCGCTCATGGTACAACCGTGCGGGCGTCGAGAAGGTGATGGGCTATGCGGATGGGGCGCAGGTCGAGTCGTTCCTGAAGGCGGTGCCGCTGTTTGAGAAGCTGCTGGTGGATGACGGCATATTGCTGTTCAAATACTGGCTCGCCGCCGATCAGGACAAGCAGGAGGAGCGCCTGCGTGAGCGGTTGGATGATCCGCTGAAACGCTGGAAGCTCTCACCGATCGACCTCGCCGCGCGTGAGAAATATGACGATTACTCCAAGGCGCGTGAGGCCATGCTGAAGGCGACTCACACGGAACACGCGCCGTGGACCTTGGTCGATTTCAACGATCAGCGGCGCGGGCGGTTGACGCTGGTGCGGGATTTGTTGAGCCGGATTCCCGACACGCACGCCGAACCCGAGGCGATCGATTTCCCTGAGCTGGGCCGGAAGCCTGCCAAGGAGAAATACAAGGTGCTGAAGCCGATTGCGGATTTTCCGGTCGGTTAGACCGTCGCGCTCGCCGCCGTCACCTGCCGCCCATCCGCCGCGAAGGCTGCCAGCTCATACCCGCCATCACCCTCGCGCATCACCAGATGCAGCGGCTCGCCTGCAATGGCGGGTGAGAGGCCGCGAAACTGGAATGTCCGCAGGAGGTTCTGACCCAATTCGCTGGCAGCGAGTTGCAGCAGCAGGCTCGCGGTCAGCGGGCCATGCACCACCAGTCCGCGATAGCGCTCGACCTCGCAGGCATAAGGCGCGTCATAGTGGATACGGTGGGTGTTGAAGGTCATCGCCGAGTAGCGGAACAGCAGGCGCGGATCTGGCGTGACGGTGCGGATAGCCTCCCACCCGGCGGGATCGAACGCGCCATCACCCGGCGGCGGAGGGCTGAGCGGCGCATCGGGCGCAGCCGCATCGCGATAGACCAAAGTCTGGATCTCGATCACGGCGATGGTGCCGTTGGCCTTCGTCACGTGCTCGACATCGACGAACGCGAGGCGGCCCGATCCGCCCGACTTTTGGCTCACCGATATCACCCGGCTGATCCGGTCGATCACCGCGCCGATGGCGATGGGGGCGTGGAAGGCGATCTTGCTGGACGCCCACATCCGGCGCGGCATGGGGAAAGGAGGGAGGAAGCTGCCGGGCGAATCGTCGCGCGCCGGGTGACCGTCCTCTCCCAGCGCGGCGGTGGGCGCGTTGGGGGTGCACAGCGCAAAGTGGATGCCCTGCGGCATGATTTTGTCGCCCGGCCATTCGAGGTCGAAGGTCGAGCACCATTGTAAGGCGTGTTGCGAGGTCAGGCGGTCCCGTCCGATCTGCTCGCGCCCGATCCAGGCGGCAAAGTCGGTCATACTGCGCGCTCGAACACCGCAGCGATGCCCTGACCGCCGCCGATGCACATGGTTTCGAGCCCGTAGCGCACCCCGCGCCGGTGCATTTCGTGCGCCATGTCTGCAAGGATACGCCCCCCGGTCGCGCCGATGGGGTGGCCGAGGCTGATACCCGATCCGTTGACGTTGAGCATCTCGCGGCGCGAATCGTCGTCGCTCCAACCCCAGCCTTTGAGCACGGCGAGCACCTGCGGAGCGAAGGCTTCGTTGAGTTCGACCATGCCGATATCGTCCCAGCGATACCCGCGCCGTTCGAACAGGCGCTCCACCGCAGGCACCGGGCCGATGCCCATGCGCGAGGGATCGCAGCCCGCCGCCGCCCAGCCGCCGAACCACAGCATCGGGGTGAGGCCCAGCTCCTCCAGCTTGTCCTCGGCGACCACCAGACAGGCGGCGGCCGCATCGTTCTGCTGGCTGGCGTTACCGGCGGTGACGATGGCGGCGGGATCGCGCTTGCCGTCGATGGGCGTGAGCTTGCCGAGTGTCTCCATGCTGGCGTCGGTGCGGTAGCCCTCGTCATGGTCGAAGATGATGGGGTCGCCTTTGCGCTGCGGGATCGCGACGGGGACGAGCTGTTCGGCGAACTTGCCTTCCGCCCACGCTTTGGCCGCGTTCTGGTGCGAGCGCACCGCGAAGGCGTCCGCCTCCTCACGGGTGATGTCGTAATCCTTGGCGAGGTTTTCGGCGGTCTCGATCATCCCGGTGATGACCCCGAAACGCTCGACCGGCTGGCTCATCACCCGGCCCCGGCTGAGGCGGTCATGCAGCACCATGTCGCCCATTCGAACACCACCGCGCGCAGCCAGCGTGTAGTGTTCGACGTTCGACATGCTCTCGACGCCGCCAGCGACCACGACATCGGCCATCCCGGTTTCGACCATCATCGCCGCAGTCGCGACAGCCTGCACGCCGGAACCGCAACGGCGATCCAGCTGGAAGCCGGGCACCTCGATGGGCAGAGCCGCCGCCAGCCACGCCCAGTGGCCAATCGCCGGCGCCTCGCCATTGCCGTAGCCCTGGCTGAACACCACATCGTCCACCCGTGTGGGATCGATGCCGCTGCGCTCCATCAGCGCCTTCAGGATCACCGCGCCCAATTGGCCCGCGTTCATGCTGGAAAGCCCGCCGAGGAACTTGCCCACCGGGGTGCGGAGCGGGGTGCAGATGGCGGCACGTCTGGTCATGGTCATTCCTTGTCACTCAAAGCCACAGTCCCCGCGTCGACCAGCTTGCCAATCGCGCCCGAGGAGAGGCCCAGCTTCTCGCTGAGCACCTCTTCCGAATGCTCCCCAAGGTAGGGCGCGGGCGCGGGGTCACCTGCCGCGCGGCCCGGCAGGTTCGCGAAGCTGCGGGTGGCGGGGTAATCGAAGCCGGAAGGGTTGGCGGGCGCGGGGCCGAACAGGGGGTTGCTTGCCACCAGCACTGGATCACTCGCGGCTTCGTAGGCGGTGCGATAGCGTTCGAAGGTGCAGCCCTCCGCCGCCATGCGCGCTTCGAGCTGCGCATAATCCATGCCATCCGCCGCGGTCTGGAACAGCGCGAACAGCGCCGCGCGGTGCTGGAAGCGGGGAGTGTCGCCATCGGCAAAGCGCACGCCGCATTCGGCTTCCAAGGCGGCGATCCCGTCCTGCAATCGGAAGGCTTTCACCAGCCCGCCCCACTGCTTGGGCGTGAGCGCGGCGACCATGAAGCGCACGCCGTCACGGCTGCGGAAATCCCGCCCGAACGCGCCCCAGATCGCATTGCCGAGCCGCTCGCGATCGGACCCGCGATAGAGCACTTCGGCCATCAGCCCGGCATTCGCCATTGTGCCGATGGCAACATCGCCGAGCGGCAGGCGCACTTCGTTGCCCTCTCCGGTGCGGTCGCGGTGGCGCAGAGCGGCGAGCATGGCGAACGCGCCGTAGGCTCCGGTGATGAAGTCCCACGCCGGGAGCACTTGGTTGACTGGCGGGGCGCTGGCAGCATCCCATTCCTCCGGCCCAGTCATGAGCGGGTATCCGGCTGCGGCGTTCACGGTGAAGTCCATCGCCTGGCGCCCATCGTGCCAGCCCATCACGCGAAGCGAGATCATGTCCGTGCGCTTGGCGGCCATCGCGGCGTGGCTGAGGAAGCTCTGCTCCGGCAGGTTGGTGATGCATTGGCCGACGCTGCCCGCTAGCTCCACCAGCAGTTCCCGCCCCGCGCCCGATTGCAGATCAAGCGCGACCGACTTCTTGGCGCGGTTGAGGTTCTCCCACGAGAGTGAGCGCCCCTCGCGGGTGAGCATATAGCGGTTGTAATCCAGCCCGCCCGCCTTGTGATCGACGCGGATCACCTCCGCACCCATTTGCGCGCAATAGAGCCCTGCGGTGGGTGAGGCGACGAAGCTGGAGACTTCGACGATGCTCAGATCATTGAGAAGGTTGTACATCCTAATCCTCCCCCACCGGGGGAGGGGGACCAGCGAAGCTGGTGGAGGGGCACACTCGGGGGCTCAGGACGTCAGCGGTTCGGATCAGCTGCACCTGCCCCTCCCCCATGCTACGCATGGTCCCCCTCCCCGGAACGGGGAGGATCATGCGGCCGCCCACTCGCGCAGCATATGCTTGGCGATCTGGAGCTGGAGAATCTGCGTCGTCCCTTCGTAGATGCGGTAGATGCGGGCATCGCGGAAGAAGCGTTCTGCGTCGTATTCGGCCAGATAGCCCGCGCCGCCATAGATCTGCACCACCCGGTCAACCACCCGGCCGCACATCTCGCTGGCGAAGACCTTGAAGGCGGCGGCTTTGACGAGAATGTTCTCGCCCCGGTCGGCCCGCGCGGTGACGTCGGCCATCATCGCCTCGGCGGCGTAAATTTCGATCTCGCTGTCGGCGAGCATCGCCTGGATCAGCTGGAAGTTGGCGATCGGTTCGCCGAACGCCTTGCGCTCATTGGCGTAACGCAGCGCCGAATCGAGCGCCCGCCGGGCATAGCCGGTCGCCGCTGCACCGACGCTGATGCGCCCGTTGTCGAGGCTCTTCATCGCGAAGACGAAGCCCTTGCCGGTCTCCCCGCCCAGCAGCGCATCGCCCGGCACGCGGACATCGTCGAGCATGATGTCGGCAATATGCGATCCGCTCTGGCCCATCTTCTTGTCCGGGCTGCCGGTCGAAACCCCCGGCGCGGTCATCGGCACCAGAAAGGCGGACACGTGGGCGTTCTTGGGCAGTGCTTCCTTGTTGGTGCGCGCCATGATCAGCGCGACTTCGGCATGGGGCGCGTTGGTGATGTAACGCTTGGTGCCGTTAAGGATCCAGCCGTTGCCGTCCGGGTCCGGCGTCGCGGTGGTCGCGAGCCCTGCGCTGTCGCTGCCCGACCCCGGTTCTGTGAGGCCGAAGCAGGCGATCCGGCCTTCCGCGATCTTCGGATACCACTCAGCCTTCTGGGCCTCCGTCGCGCCGTTCTTCAGCGCGCTCGCGAACATCCCGACATTGATCGAGAAGATCGACCGGTAGGCCGGCGCGGCATAGGCCATGATGTTCACCACGCGGGCGTACTGCGTCATGTTGAGCCCCGCGCCGCCGAACTCCTCGGGCACGGAGAGGCCGAACAGCCCCATCTCGCGCATTTCCTTGAGGATGTCCTCGGGGATGCGGTCCTCGGCAATCACCTGCGCTTCGGCCGGGATCAGCCGTTCGCGGACATAGCGCTTCAGCTGCTCAGCGAACTGTTCGAAGGTGTCCTCGTCCATACCCGGATTGTGCGCGGGGGTGAGGTTGGCGGGGGCATTCATGGTGAGCAATCATCCTTGGGACGGAAGGCAGGCTGGCCGGCTCGCGCCTAATTGCGCGGAGCGGCCGCGTCGCCTGTCATTTCGGCAGGGGCTGGCGCGGGCGCCTCGGTCGGCGCATCCGAGGGTAGGGCCTCGGGCGGCAGGCGGCGTTCGTCCAGCATTGCGGCCGCATCCTCGAGCGCCTTGGCCTCGCCCGCGCTGACCCCGCCCGGCGCGCTCGCCCCCTCGCCCCCGCACGCGGCAAGGGAAAGGGCGAGGCCCACGACGATCGGCCAGCGCGGCATTGCGCGGCTTACTCGACCGGTGTTTCAGCCGCGGCCGAGGCTTCGGCGGCGACATTGGCGGCAGCTTCGGCCGATTGCTCGGTGGTGGCTTCGATCGCCGAATCGGTCGCAGGCGCGTCAGTCGCGGTGGCGGACGGATCGGCAACCGGGACTTCGGCGACCGGCGCGAGCGCGCTGTCGGCGGGCATTTCCACGGTATCGGCGCTCGCCTCGGTCGAGGCATCATCGGCGCTGCCACAAGCGGCGAGCATCAGGGCGGCGCCAGCAAGGGCGGTGAAGGGGGCAGCTTTGCGCATTCGTTAGTTCCTCTCGGCGGTGATGTTATGGCGGGGGTTTAGCCAAGCCTTGGGGGATACGCCAAGCGGCAAATGGTGCCTTAACCATTGTCGGTTAGGCTGCCGCGCATGACCCGCAATCAATCCCTCGCGCTATCCGCGCTCGTCGCTGCCGCTGCTACTGCCGCGCTACCTGCCGCCGTGCTGCTCGCCCAGCCAGTTCCCGGTGCCTTCACCGTGACCGAGACTGGGCGCAGCTATGGCACCTTGCAGGACGCGGTGAACGACATCGGCAACAGCCGCGCCACGATCCGCATCGCGCCCGGCACCTATCGCCAATGCGCGGTGCAGGAAGAGGGCGTGATCATTTACGAAGCCGCCGAACCCGGCACCGTCACGCTGGCGGGCCGCGCGTGTGAGGGCAAGGGCTCGCTGGTGCTGCGCGGCACTGGCGCCGAGATTCGCGGGCTGACCTTCAGCAACATCAATGTCGAAGACGGCAACGGCGCGGGCATCCGTCTCGAAGCGGGCGCGCTGAATGTCGCCTATGCCCGGTTCGAGAACAGCCAGCAGGGCATCCTCTCCGCCGCCGATCCTTCGATCCGGGTGTACATCACCCGCTCGACCTTCACCGGGCTTGGCACCTGCGAGAACGACGCGGGCTGCGCGCATTCGCTGTACATCGGCGATATCGGCTCGCTCACCGTGCGCGAAAGCCGGTTTGAACGCGGCACCGGCGGCCATTACCTCAAGGCGCGCGCGACAGAGGTCGTGATTGAGGGCAACAGCTTTGACGATGCCAACGGGCGCACCACCAATTACATGATCGATCTGCCCGCTGGCAGCGTCGGCCGGATCGCCGACAACTGGTTCGTACAGGGGCGCGACAAGGAAAATTACTCGACCTTCATCGCGCTGGGAGCAGAAGACCTGCTCCACCCCTCGGACGGGCTTCAGGTGGTGAACAACGAAGCCCGCTTCGTGCCCGGCCTCAGCCGAGAGACGGCCTTCTTCGCCGACTGGACGGGATCGCGGATCGTGATGCAGGGCAACAAGCTGGCGGCAGGGATCAAGCAGTACGAGCAGCGTTAGGGTTTGCGCTTCAGGGAAAGCGTGCCGATGTCTGCTTTGGGTGAGCCGGGGCCTTTGCGTTAATGGCGGAATATGGGTGGATTGCTGTCAGCCTTCGTCATCCCAGCGAAAGCTGGGACCTATGGCGGCAAGCACTGCACTAAGAGGCCCTAGGCCCCAGCTTTCGCTGGGGTGACGGGGTTGGCGGCTATGGGGTCAGGCTTCATCTTTTTCTGAGCCTGACCCGGAGTGAGCCAAGCCCCGTGTCAAGCATGGGGCGACGACGATAAGAATTCCGCTCCGGGGCATTTGCTGATGGCGGTTACTTCAGCAAATGCCCTGAGCGATCCCGCTTGGTCGCCAGATAGCGGGCGTTGTGCGGGTTTTCGGGGAGCTGGTGCGGCACGCGCTCGCTGACGGTGATCCCGGCAGCTTCCAGCGCGGTGACTTTCGCCGGGTTGTTGGTCAGCAGGCGGATCCTCCGCGCGCCCAGCAGTTCCAGCATCCGCGCCGCCACCGGGAAATCGCGAGCTTCATCGGGCAGGCCGAGCCGCTGGTTGGCCTCGACCGTATCGAACCCCTGATCCTGCAGGCGATAAGCGCGCAGCTTGTTGACGAGGCCGATCCCGCGCCCCTCCTGCCGCATATAGAGCAGCACGCCCCACCCGCCTGAGTTCTGCGTCTCATGCGCCATCGCGTGCAGCGCGGCGTCCAGTTGCGGGCCGCAATCGCATTTGAGGCTGCCGAGGATGTCGCCGGTGAGGCACTCGGAATGGAGCCGCACCAGCGGCTGGCGGTCGCCCGATTGCTTGCCGATGACCAGCGCCACGTGCTCGCGCAGGTCGGCGGCCGAGCGGAAGGCGACGATCTCGGCCTCTTCGCAGGCCGAAACGGGCAGGCGCGCGCGGGTCACGATGCGCAGGGCTCCCGCAGCGGAATAGGCGGCGAGATCGGACACGGCGACCGGCTGCGCCTCACCCGCGTCCACCGGGTCGACCAGAAACGCAGGCAGGATCCCCGCAATCCGCGCCAATTCCAGCGCGGCGCGGGCCGATTCTTCCCAGTCCAGCGTCACCGCCTTGAATGGGCCTTTCAAGGGATTGCCCAGATCGAGTGCCGGGTCAGCAATCGGCAGAGCATCGCGCATGGTGAAATCCTCGCCCCCGGCAATCAGCACAGGCGCGTGCGGCACGGCGGCCTCGCGCTGGTTGGCGAGTTTCAGCGTGGCGGCACGGGCGGCGGAAATCAGCATCCGCGGCGCGCTGGCACCCTGCGCAATAGCGGTCTCCACCGGGAGTAGAACCGGCCCACCCTCGAACGCCAGCGGCCAGCCGTGGCGCAGCGCGTCCACCGCTTGCGCCGCGCGGCGGGACGAGGAAGGCGGCTCGCTCAGAGGTCGAACTCCGTGATCAGCGGCACGTGATCGGACGGCTGCGTCCAGCTGCGCGCATCTTCCAGCACCCGGTGCGCCCGCGCCTGCTTCGCCACCGCGGGCGAGGCCCACATATGGTCAAGCCGCCGACCCTTGTCGTTCTCCTGCCAGCCGGGGTTGCGATAGCTCCACCAGGAGTAATAGCGCTGCGGCGCAGGCACGTGCTGACGCCCGAGATCGACCCACCCGTGGGCGTCCTGAAACCGGCCCAGAGTCTCCACCTCGATCGGCGTGTGGCTGACGACCTTGAGCAACTGCTTGTGGCTCCACACATCGCTTTCGAGCGGGGCGATGTTGAAATCGCCGACGATCAGCGTGGTCCGGTCGAGCGTATCGGCCCACTTGGTCATGCGCCCGAGGAAATCGAGCTTCTGACCGAATTTCTTGTTCACCGCGCGGTCCGGCACATCGCCGCCAGCGGGGACATAGACGTTCTCGATCAGCAGATCCTTGCCCAGCACTTCCACGCCGATATGCCGCGCTTCGCCATTGTCCTGCCAGTCGTGGCGGGTGACTTCGCGGATCGGCACGCGGCTGACGGTGGCGACGCCGTGATAGCCTTTCTGCCCGCTCACCGCCTGATGGGTGTAACCCAGCGCCGCTAGCGCCTCGGCCGGGAACAGATGGCTCTCGCACTTGATCTCTTGCAGACACAGGATGTCAGGCGCGGCTTCGTTGAGCAGCTTTTCGATCAGGCCCACGCGCAGGCGGGCGGAATTGATGTTCCAGGTGGCGACAGTCAGCATGGCAGCGGACTTAGGAGCAGAAGCCCTCGCCCTCAAGTAGCGAAGCGACAGGGCGACAAGAACGCCTAAAATCTAGCGGCGCGGGCGCAGATCATCTCTTTACCGTCACATCTGCAACCGATAGCGCGCCAGACCAAGGAGAACGCCGATGACCACGACCCGCGCCCTGATCGCTCTGCTGGCTGCAGCCCTGCCCCTGGGCGGGTGTGTGACTACCATCAACACCAGCAGCGCGAGCGAGGCGCGTCCAGCTCCGGTGGCTGAGGTTGCCGCGCCGAAGCAGGCCAAGAATGTGATCCTGTTCATCGGTGACGGCATGGGCATCTCCACCATCACCGCCACGCGCATTTACGAAGGACAGAAGCGCGGCGAGACGGGGGAGGAAAACCGGCTCAGCTTCGAAAAGTTCGACAACCTTGCGCTGGTCAAGACCTACAACACCAATGCGCAGGTGCCCGACAGCGCGGGCACGGCGACCGCGATGCATTCAGGGACCAAGACCCGCATCGGGGTGCTCGGCATCGGGCCGGATGCGGAAAAGGGCGTATGCAAGGACGCGCTCGCCAATCCCTTGCCCTTGCTGGGCGAGGAAGTGAAGCAGCGGGGCCTCGCGCTCGGGATCGTCACCACGACGCGCCTGACTCATGCGACTCCGGCCAGCGTCTATTCGCGCAGCGCGGATCGTGACTGGGAGAGCGACACCAATATCCCCGCCGACCAGCAGGGACAGGGCTGCAAGGACATTGCGCAGCAGCTTGCCGACGCGAAGTTCGACGTCGCGCTCGGCGGCGGTACCGCGGTGTTCTACGGCAAGGACAAGGAGCGCGGTGGCCGCCGGATTGATGCAGGCGCCGATCTGCCCAGTGCATGGGCCGCGACAAACGGCGGCACCGTCGTCAAGACCGCCGCCGAATTGGCCGCCGCGCCGATGGACAAACCGGTGCTCGGCCTGTTCAACCCCGGCCACCTGACCTTTATGGCCGACCGGAAGCCGGATTCGCCCGAACCCACCCTCACCGACATGACCGCACAGGCGATCACGCGGCTCAAGGCTGATCCTGATGGTTTCTACCTGATGGTCGAAGGCGGGCGGATCGATCACGCGCACCACGCCGGACAGGCGGGCTATGCGCTGGAGGAGGCGGTCGAATTCGCGCGCGCGGTGCAATATGCGGTCGACAACACCGATCCTGCCGAAACCCTGATCATGGTCACCGCCGATCACAGCCACGTCTTCACGATTTCGGGCTACCCGCAGCGCGGGAACGACATCCTCGGGCTGGTCGTGCCGCCGAAGGGCAATGGCGAGGATGGCGGCGACGGCACATCGCCCCTGCTGGCAGCGGACGGCAAGCCCTACACCACATTGGGCTATACCAACGGGCCGGGCGGGCTGTTGGCCAAGAAGCATGACGATGAAAATGACGACCACGATCACGGCCGCCCGATGCCCGAAACCGGGATCAAGGCCCGCCAGCAAGCGCTGGTGCCGCTCGGTAGCGAGACTCACGGCGGCGAGGACGTCGCCCTGTTCGCCACCGGCCCCGGCGCAAGCCGCGTGCGCGGTGTGATCGAGCAGAACGTGATCTACGCGATCATCCGAAAGGCGCTGGGCTGGGAATAGGTTTCGCGCCGACGCGTCCCGGCGGTTTAGGCATCGCCGAAAAGTGGTTCGACCGAGAACCGGAGCGGAGCGCACTTAATGTGCGTGAGCACCGGAAGCGCAGGGCGGAGCGCTTTGCAGGCCTGCATAAACCGCCGCGACACCAAAAAACCCTCGACCCGGGGGCGGTGGGTCGAGGGTTCCATGGAGCGTTCGTCACGCTTGTACAAGGCAGGCCCAATTCCGAAGGGTGGGCAACAGGGGGGAAACCTCCCTTCGAGCCGCCTTGTTGAGAATGATTACCCCGTCCCGGCTTTCATTCACATGAACACGCGCCGAGTTTTGTCGCGTTCTTACAACAGCTCGCCGTGGCGCCGTTCATCCCGGACGACGAGTTGAGCGGCGCGGGTCCTTGAAGGTGAACGTGCTGTCGGCCACCGCCACGCCGTACCGCTGGTTCGACAGCACCACCTTGGTGCGGTTGTTCTGCGCATCGAGCGCGACCCAGTGGGTCAGCTGCAAACCGCCGGGTGCCGACGGGTTCTTGGTGAAGATCAGCGTGATCATCCCGAACTCGGGCTTCTTGGGATCGCGCACTTCCACGCTCAGCACGTTGGGGTTGCTGGTCGGCACCATCTTGCCGAACTTCTTCACATCGCGATCAGGATCGAACAGCGCGCCCAGCGGCGAATTGCCGATCGGCCAGCGTTCCACCTGATTGACCTCGTAATCGATCACATAAAGCGACTTGCCGTTCGAGATGACGAGGAAATCGGCGTCCTTGCCATAGTCGAAGCGAATCTTGCCGGGGCGCTTCAGCGTCATCTGCCCGCGCAGGGTGGCGCCCTGCCGGTCGGTCTGGGTGAAGTCGGCCTTCATGGTGGAGATGCCGCGCAGCGCGCCGACCACCTTGTCGAGGTTGGTGGCGGACTGAGCCGAAGATTGCGCCGCAGCCGGAGCGGTCAGCGGGGCCGTGCCAGCGGGGGCAAGGCCAAGCGCCAGCGCACCGGCCCCAAGGCCGATGGCGAGCGTGCGAAGAGAAGCGATAGGTGTTTTCATGCCGTTGCGCCTAAGGACGCGGGCTTGAACTGTCGATGAATTACCGCGCCCCGCCAAAAGGCCGAGCGCGGGAGCCAGATCTTACTTGATCTTGGCTTCCTTGAATTCAACGTGCTTGCGCGCCACGGGATCATACTTCCGGAAGCTCATCTTCTCGGTGATGTTGCGCGGGTTCTTCTTGGTCACGTAGAAGAAGCCGGTGCCCTCGCTCGAGACGAGGCGGATCTTGACGGTGGTGGGCTTCGCCATGGCGGGTTCCTGTCAACTGGGTCGGCCCGGCGAAAGCTTCACGCAGGGCTAAAAAAGCAAATAGCGGCGCGCCCGGAAGGCCCGGCACACCGCCACATGGGCGCGCCATTCGCCGATTCACGGGGAAAAGTCAAGGCGGGGTTGGGGGTCGCGCTTACCAGTCCGAACTGCTGGGCTTGCCGCGATTGGCCTTCACCGTACCGCGCACCTTCTTGACCTTGAGCCGCTCCGTCTTGCCTACCCGGTTGAGGCGGGTCTTGGCCCGCCGCTTGGGCTCGGTCTGGGCTTCCTCCAGCAGCGCTGCCAGCTTGACGCGGGCGTCCTGTCGGTTGGCCTCCTGCGTGCGGTGGGCCTTGGAATTGATGATGAGATCGCCGTTCCCCGCCAGCTTCGCACCCGCCAGCGCCCGCAGCCGCGCAAACACCGGGGGTGACAGGCGCAGCGCGTAGATGTTCACCCGCAGCTCGACTTCAGTCGCGACCTTGTTCGCGTTCTGCCCACCGGGGCCGGAACCTGCGAGAAAGCTCTCGCTCGCCAGCCGGATCGCGCGGGCGCTTAGCGGTTCGGGCGAATCGTCATCCATCTGTCGCCCCGCCATCCTTCGCCCCGAGAGCGAGGAAATCGAGCGGCAGCGCGGCGCGCGCTTCGATGGCGGGTTTGCCGGGGCGGGTGACGGTCAGGCTCTCGGCATGGAGCATCGTGCGCTTGGCACCCGGCGCATTGCCCGCGCCATAAATCGGATCGCCCAGCAGCGGCAGGCCGAGGCCCGCCAAGGCATGGACCCGCAACTGGTGGGTGCGGCCGGTTTCGGGGCGGAAGCGAATCAGGCTGTGCGGTCCAAGCTCGCCCACCAGCTCCCAGTGCGAGACGGCCGGCTTGCCCTTCTTGGCCGGGATCATCCGCCAGCCCTTCTCCGCCGAGCTGATCTTCGACAGCGAAAGCTCGATCGTCCCTTGTGTCCCCTGCGGATGCCCGGCGAGGATCGCGAGATAGGTCTTGCCCACCAGCCGCTCCTCGAACGCCTTATTGAACCGCGCGAGCGCCTTGGGATTGCGGGCGAGCAGCAGGCAGCCGCTCGTATCGGTGTCGAGCCGATGCACCGCGACCGGCGGACGCTGGAAACCCAGCTTCAGCCGCTCGAGGTGGTCTTCCAGGCAAATTCCGCCCTTGCGCGGCCGATCGACCGAGACGCCCGAAGGCTTGTCGATCACCAGCGCTTCGCCGTCTTCGTATAGGATTTTGATATCAGCCATGCGCCCCACTAACCGCTCGCCCGATGCTTGTCTAAGCCTGTCCTGAGCGGGCGGGGTTCAGACCAGCGCCGCCCGCATCAATCCGCGCAGCGCATTGCCGAGCCAGAAGCCGCTGGCGAGATCGTCCAGCGTCAATTCTGCCTCGCGCGCCTTGCCCTCGGTGAGCAGATGTTCGCGCAGCACGCCGGGGAGCAGGCCGAGGCTAGCGGGAGGCGTCAGCAGCACGCCGTCGGGTCCGTCGGCAAAGACGCAGGTGAAGCTGCCTTCGGTGACGAGGCCATCCCCGCGCACCAGCAGAGCCTCGTCCGCGCCGAAGCTGCGCGCGGCGGCGAGCGCCTCCTCGTAAAAGCCGCGGTCCGAGGTCTTGTGCATCAGCCGCCAGTCCGACGGATCGAGCGGATTGGGCAGCGCCGCGACTGTCACCGGCTCGCCCAAAGGCGCAGGCAGCGGCCCGGTTTCCAGCGCGCTCGCCCCGGAGCGCGCCACTAGCAGCCGCACACGCGCCGGGGCGTCGAGTTCAAAGCACAGCGCCTGGATCTGGTTGCGCAGAGCATGGCGATCAAAGGCGAAACCCAGCGTGGCCGCGCTCGCCTTCATCCGCGCGAGGTGGAGTTCCAGCAGCGCGATGCCGCTGTCAGGCTCGAAGCGCATCGTCTCGATCAGGTCGCATTGCGGCGCGCTCAGTCCCGGTGCGGCGCGGCGCAGGAAACCCGCCTTGACCTCGCATTCGCGCCGTTCGGACAGCGCATCACTATCCGCCACAATCGCCGAGCCGATGCCGAGCACCGCACTACCCTGTCCGTTCTCAATCGGGGTGAGGCGCAGCGTCCGGATCGCGACATTGAACGCCGCATTCCCGTCAGCATCGATCCGCCCGATTGCGCCGCAATAGGGCCCGCGCGCATCGCGCTCCACCTCGCCCAGCAGTTCCATTGCCCGGATCTTCGGCGCGCCGGTGATCGATCCGCAGGGAAACAGCGCGCGCACCAGATCCATCGCGCCCTTGCCAGGGCTGAGCCGCGCGCGGACGGTCGAGACCATCTGGTGCACCGTCGGGTAGCTCTCGACCGCGAAGGGCGCATCGACATGAACGCTGCCCGCTTCGGCCACGCGCGACAGATCATTGCGCATCAGATCGACGATCATCAGATTCTCGGCCCGGTCTTTCACCGAGGTGGCGAGATCGTCCGCCAGCGCCGCGTCTGCCTCCGGCTCCGGGCTGCGCGGACGCGTGCCCTTCATCGGCTTCACCTTCGCCTCGCTGCCATTCAGCGCCACGAACAGTTCGGGCGAGAAGCTCAGCAGCCAGTGCGACCCGTCGAAGATAAGCCCGCCATAGCCTGCCGCCGCCGCATCGCGCAGCGCGGCATAGAGCCCGACCGGATCGCCGCGGAACGAGCCTGCCAGCGGGTAGGTGAGGTTCGCCTGATAGATATCGCCCGCGTGGATCGCCTCGCGCAGGGCATTAAACGCCGCTTCGTATCCACCTGGGGAGAGCTGCGGCTCCATCGGGCCGAGCGTGCCGCTGCCTTCCGCCCGCGCGGCGAGCCAGCTGGGCACATCGCCCGCCGCAATCCGCGTCGGCGCATCGAACAGGCCGAGCCACACCAGCGGCCCCGCTGCTCCGCTGCGCGCGGCGGCGCGGCCTGCCAGCTTCGGCTCCAGCGCCAAGCCCGCTTCATAGGCGATATAGCCAGCCAGCGACCCGCCCTCCGCCGTGCGGGCAGCCTCGGCCGCAGCCAGAACGCTGTCCACCTGATCCGGCCGATGCGCCACAAACAGCGCGCGCGGCGCTTCGTACAGCAGCGCGTCGGCAGCACTTTCCCCGGCGCGGGCATCGTCAAGCAGCACGAAAGGCGTAGTCTGACCCATGTCGGTTAGCCTTAGCCAAATGTGCGCCGCTGTCGAGAACTTGACCGCTGCGGACGGCCCCTGCACATCAGGGTCAGACAGAGTGTGACGGGGATCAGGAATGGGCGAGCAAGCGGGCGATATCTATCTGGGGTTGGGGTCGGACGGATCGCGGCAAGCGCTCGCGCTCAGCCGGTCGAATCGCCACGGGCTGATCGCGGGCGCGACCGGGACGGGCAAGACCGTGACCTTGCAGGGCATCGCCGAAAGCTTCTCCAAGGCGGGCGTGCCGGTGTTCGTTGCCGACGTGAAGGGCGATCTGTCGGGTATCGCCATGCCGGGTTCGCCGACCTTCAAGCATGCCGACAAGCTGGAGAGCCGCGCCAAGGAACTCGGCATCACCGATTACACCTACACCGACAATCCGGTGATCTTCTGGGACCTCTATGGCGAGCAGGGCCACCCGATCCGCACCACGGTTTCGGAAATGGGGCCGTTGCTGTTGTCGCGGCTGCTCGATCTGAACGAGACGCAGGAAGGCGTGCTTCAGATCATCTTCCGCTATGCCGACGAGAACGGTTTGCTGCTGCTCGACTTCAGCGACTTGCAGGCGCTGCTGGCCTGGGCGAACGAAAATTCGGCCGAATTGTCCGGCAAATATGGCAATGTCACCAAGCCCTCGGTCGGGTCGATCCAGCGGCAATTGCTCAGCTTCGAAGCGCAAGGGGCGGACAATTTCTTCGGTGAGCCCGCGCTGGAGATTGATGATTTCCTGAAGGTGGATGATCAGGGCCGCGGTTATGTCAACGTGCTCGCCGCCGACAAACTGATGCGCAGCCCGAAGCTTTACGCCACCTTCCTGCTGTGGCTGCTGGCGGAACTGTTCGAGAGCCTTCCCGAAGTCGGCGATCCGGAAAAGCCCAAGCTGGTGTTCTTCTTTGACGAGGCGCACCTGCTGTTCGACGATGCGCCCAAGGCCTTGCAGGACACCATCGAAAACGTCGTGCGGCTGATCCGTTCCAAGGGCGTGGGCGTGTTCTTCGTTACGCAGAACCCGATTGATATTCCTGAGGAAGTCGCCGGCCAGCTCGGCAACCGGGTGCAGCACGCCTTGCGCGCCTTCACCCCGCGTGACCAGCGGGCGATCAAGGCGGCGGCGGAGACGTTCCGCGTCAATCCGAAGCTGGATGTCGAGACCGCGATCACCGAATTGAAGGTGGGCGAAGCGCTGGTTTCGACGCTGGATGAGGACGGCGCGCCCACCATTGTGGAGCGCACCCTGATCAAGCCGCCGCGTTCGCGCCTCGGCCCGGTGACGCCGAAGGAGCGCGCGATTATTCAATCGATCAGCCCGCTCGATGGCAAATACGACACCCGCGCCGACCGCGAAAGTGCCGCCGAAGTGCTCGCCGCCAAGGCCGCCGATGCGGCTGCGACGGCGGAGGAAGTCGCGGAAAAGGGACGCGAGGAAGTCGGCAAGCGTGAGCGCAAGACGCCGTCTGTGTGGGAGAAGGCGGGCAAGAGCGCGATGACCGCAGCGGGCGGTTCGCTG
This sequence comes from uncultured Erythrobacter sp., assembly GCF_958304185.1. NCBI lineage: Bacteria > Pseudomonadati > Pseudomonadota > Alphaproteobacteria > Sphingomonadales > Erythrobacteraceae > Erythrobacter > uncultured Erythrobacter sp. The sequence continues at coordinate 1,872,345 of NZ_OY284433.1, read as the reverse complement.
GCTTCGATCGCGGTGGCGGCGGTGCTGGGCAAGAAGTCCGGCGCCAATCCGCTGCGCACCGGCGCGACCGCTTTCGTCAGGAACCTGATCGGCGGGTTGATGCGCTGACGATCCGCCGAAGTTGACAAACTTGACAGGGTGTCAAGCGGCCTTTTTCAAGAATTATCTCTATAATTCATATGTTTGTGACCCAAAAACGAAGTTGACACTTTGCCCTGCCCGGGGGGGAGGGGCATGGTGCGTGCGGCCTCTGGGCGTGGGGGGACGACAATGTGAAAGAACAGGACGAAGCATAGCGGCGCCGTGCGGCAGTAGGAAAGCCGCAGCCGGGCTTAGCGCGGGCGGTGCTCGGTGCCCTCCCCGGCGGTGATAAAGATCGCGGTGGCGCTCTCTGCCACATCGGCGGTGTGCCACACGCCCGGCGGGTTGATCGCATAGTCCCCCGGCGTCAGCGTCACGCTGTCAAGCCGTCCATCGGGGAACTCCTGCACCAGCACCATCGACCCCGCCACGCAGATCACCACTTCGGCGCCCGCCGGGTGCATTTCCCACGCGGCCCAGCTTGTCGTGAAGGTATATTGCGAGACCAGTCGCCCTTCCGCCCCGTCAGCGGCAGCACGCGCGCCATAGGCTTCGTACCACTCCATCCCGGTGAAGGGCGGCAGCACCTCGGCCTTGGCGCCGAGGCCGAGATGGATGAACCGCTCCTCCAGCCGGGACGCGGTCATGCCGGGGCTTCGGTGGCGGCGATCATGCAGAAGGCGTTGAGCTTGTTGCCATCGGGATCGCGGAAATAGCCGGCATAGAACCCGTCCTCGCCGCGCGGGCCGGGCGCGCCTTCGTCGCTCCCGCCGTGCGCCATCGCGATACCGTGGATCGCATCGACATCTTCCGGCGTCTTCACTTCGAGCGCGACCATCACCCCGTTGCCCACCGTGGCGGGCTCGCCATCAAACGGCAACGTCGCCGCAATCCCCGGCGCGCCGCCCCATTCGCCCCAGGCGATGAAGGCTTCGGTATCCATCATTCGCCCGACCCCGAAATGCGCGGCCAACGCGTCATAGAACGCCGCCGCACGCGGCAGATCATTGGTGCCCAAGGTGACGTAGCCGATCATCGTGTTTCCTCCCATGTGATGCGAATCGATGGGGGAACATTATAGGAACATTGGGGGTGCTTCAAGCATCCTTCCCCCGTCCCGGGCTTGACCCGGGACCCCGCTTTTCTTTCAATCGGTTGCGAGCGGCACAAGTCAGCTAGGCCCCGGGTCAAGCCCGGGACGGGGGGGTTAAAGCGGCGCGGTCTCGCGCTCCACCCACGCCAAGTCCTCGCCCTCAAGCCTCGGCGCAAGCAGCGCCCGAACCTCCGCGTGATAGGCATCCACCCACGCGATTTCCTCCGCCGTCAGCAGCTCGCGCGCGATCAGCTTGCGATCCAACGGCACGAAGGTCAGCGTCTCGAAGCCGAGATAGCGCCCCTCCATCCCGGCAATTTCGCGCTCTTCCACCAGCACGAGGTTCTCGATCCGGATGCCGAAGGCGCCCGGCTTGTAATAGCCCGGCTCGTTCGAGAGGATCATGCCCGCGAACAGTTCCTGCCCGGTGCCCGCCTGCCCGCCGCTGGGCTTGGCGATGCGCTGCGGGCCTTCGTGCACGGCGAGCACACTGCCCACCCCGTGCCCGGTGCCGTGGGCGTAATCGACGCCCGCTTCCCACAGATATTGCCGCGCCAGCACATCAAGCTGACCGCCGCAGGTGCCTTGCGGAAACACCGCACGGGCGAGCTGGATGTGGCCCTTCAGCACGCGGGTGTTGCGGTCGCGCATCTCGGCGGAAGGCTCACCGGGGCCGACCCACACGGTGCGGGTGATGTCGGTGGTGCCGCCGGGATATTGCCCGCCCGAATCGACCAGATAGATCGAGGACGGCGGGATCGGGATATTGCTGTCTTCGTCCACCTTGTAATGCGGCAGCGCGGCGTGGCCTGCGGCGGCGGAGATGGTGTCGAAGCTCAGATCGCTGAGGCCGGGATCTTCCTCGCGGAAGGCTTGCAGGCGCGCGGCGGCGGTGAGTTCATCGACACCTCCCTTGGGCGCTTCGATCTCCAGCCAGCGCAGGAACCGCGAAACCGCTGCTCCGTCCCGCGCCTGCGCATCGCGCTGGCCTGCCTGTTCGGCCGGGTTCTTGATCGCCTTGGCGAGGATCGTCGGGTCCTGCTTGAAGGCGAACTTGGCGCCGCCCGCCCGCAGCGCCTGCGCGATACCGACCACGGCGAAATCGGGATCGAGCGCGACGCTCTGGCCCGCATATTCGCTCAAGGCGGCTTCGAACGCGCCGCGATCACGGATCGTCACGGCATTGCCGAGGTGGCGGGTCAGTTCGGGCGTCACCTTCTCGGGCGCGATGAACAGTTCCGCGCTGCCATCCTTGCGGGCGATCACATAGGACAGCGCGACGGGGGTGTGCGACACGTCCGCGCCGCGAATATTGAGCAGCCATGCGACCGAATCGAGCGCCGGGATCACCACGGCATCATGGCCTTCCTTGACCAGCCAATCGGCCACCGCCGCGCGCTTTTCTGCCGAGGAACGCCCGGCGAGCGTTTCATCATGGACGGTCGCGACCGCCGCAGAGGGCTCCGGGCGATCAGCCCACACCGCGTCAATCGGGTTGCTCGCGAGCGGGACCAGCGTGACGCCCTTGGGGTTCACCTGCTTTTCCAGTGCCTCGACCCAAGCCCAGGTGTGGAGCCACGGGTCATAGGCGATGCGCGCGCCATCCTCGCACACTTCGGCCAGCCATCCGGCAAGGCTTTCGGCGGGCACACTCTTGTAATCGAACAATTGCGCGTCGACCTGCTCGCGCACCTGCACGGTGTAGCGTCCGTCGACGAAGATCGCCGCGTGGTTGAGCGTCACCGCCGCAAACCCCGCCGAGCCGCCGAACCCTGTCAGCCAGCCCAAGCGCTGGGCATATTCACCGACATATTCGCTCATGTGCTCATCGCTGATCGGCACGATGAACCCATCCACGCCGCGGCGCTTCAATTCCTCGCGCAGCGCGGCGAGGCGGGCTTCATGGGTCTGCATCAGCATTTCGTCGATCCTCGGCTTATCGCGCGGGGCACTTGCCGCGCAGGAATGTATCACTAGAACCGCCAACATAGGCCCAAAACCCGCGTCTTTCCACCCGGATGCACGCTGGCCGCCTGCCATAGGGGACGACCGACCATGACCCGCCTGATCAGCCGCCTTGCTCTTGCCACCGCGCTTGTGGCCACCACTTGTGTGCCAGCCGCCGCGAACACCACCACCCGAGAGGAACAGTCCCGCGTGACCACGTCATCCGCCGCTTCCACTGCCGCCACACCCGATATCACACCGCCCGTCGCCGCAAAGCGCCCGCATACCTACACGCATCACGGGATCACCATCGAAGACCCCTATGACTGGCTGTATGACAAGTCGTACCCGGTGGTGGATGACGAGGATGTGCTGAACCACGTCAAGGCCGAGAACGCCTATTTCGAAGCGAAAATGGCGGGCCAATCGGCGCTGACCGAAGCGCTGTTCACCGAGATGCGCGCGCGGATCAAGGAAGACGACAGCACCGTCCCGCAAAAGGATGGCGATTACCTCTACTGGTCCGAGTTCGAGGAAGGCGCGCAGTATCGCAAGCATTGGCGTAAGCCCGTGGCGGGCGGCGAGGCCGAATTGCTGATCGACGAGAACGTGCTCGCCGAAGGGCAGGAATATTTCCGCCTTGGTGCGGCCTCGATCAGCCAGAACCAGCGCTACCTCGCCTTTTCGACCGACACCAACGGGTCGGAGCGTTACACCGGGCGGATCAAGGATTTGCAGACCGGCGAATTGCTGCCCGATGTGCTCGAAAACCTGCGCGGCGACATGGTGTGGGTCGCGAATGACACGGCGCTGGTCTACGGCCCCTCGACCGAGGAGTGGCGCACGCTCGAAGCCAAGCTGCACGTGATCGGCACACCTGCGGACAGCGACGTGACGCTCTACAAGGAGGAAGATCAGAGCTTCGGCGTCGGCACCGGGCTGACGGCGCAGGAAGACTGGCTGGTCATCGCCACCGGCGACAATGAGACGAGCGAAGTGCGCCTCGTCCCCGCCGCCAACCCGACCGCCGAGCCGATTCTGGTGAAGGCGCGCAAGAAGGGCGTCGAATACAGCGTTGATGTCCGCGACGGCGAGCTGTGGGTGTGGACCAATGACGAACACATCAACTTCCGCCTCGCCAAGGCCAAGCTGGATGCGCCGGGTGACTGGCAGACCGTGATCGCAGGGTCGGACGAGTTTTATCTGACCGGTTTCGACCTGTTCAAGGGCTTCTTCGTCACCGAAGGGCGCAAGAACGGCCTCGATCAGATCGAGCTGCGCCAATATGCCGATCCGGCAAAGATCACCCCGATTGCCTTCCCGGAAGCGAGCTACACGGCGGGTCTCTCCAATAACCCCGAATATGACATGACCAAGCTGCGGCTGTCTTACCAGAGCATGGTCACGCCGAGCACGGTCTATGATTACGACGTCAAGACGGCCAAGCTGGAGACGCTCAAGACGCAGGAAATCCCGAGCGGCTATGACGCCTCGCTCTACACCACCGAACGCGTGACCGTGCAGGCGCGGGACGGAACGATGGTGCCGGTCAGCATCGTGATGCGCAAGGACCGCGCGGAGATCCTCGCCAAGGCCGGGATCGAAGGACCGGGGCCGCTGCACCTTTATGCCTACGGCGCCTATGGCTATGCCATCCCGCCGGGCTTCTCGACCTCGCGTCTCAGTCTGGTGGATCGCGGGTTTGCCTATGCCATCGCGCATATCCGGGGCGGGGACGATCTCGGGCGGCGCTGGTATCTGCAAGGCAAGATGTTTGAGCGGACCAACACCTTCAACGATTTCGTCGATGCCGGACGCGGCCTGATCGCCAAGGGCTACACCGCCGAGGGCATGGTCACCGCCAGCGGCGGTTCGGCAGGCGGGGAGCTGATGGGCGCGATCATCAATCAGGACCCCCAGCAGTACGGCGCAATCGTCGCCCACGTCCCGTTTGTCGATGTGCTCAACACCATGCTCAATGAAAAGCTGCCGCTGACGCCGGGCGAATGGCAGGAGTGGGGCAACCCGATCACCTCCAAGGCGTCCTTCGCCTATATGCTGTCCTATTCGCCCTATGATCAGGTGGTCGCGCAGGAGTATCCGCCGATGCTGGTGACGGCGGGCCTCAACGACCCGCGCGTGACCTATTGGGAACCGGCCAAGTGGGTCGCGAAGCTGCGCGAGCTCAAGACCGACGACAACCTGCTGCTGATGAAGACCAACATGGGCGCAGGCCACGGCGGGCAGTCGGGCCGCTGGAACAGCCTCAAGGAAACGGCGGAGGAATTCGCCTTCATCCTGTGGCAGATGGGAATGGCGCCAAAAACCGAGGGCGAATGACCGGCCCCAGCCGCTTCACCCGCACTTACGTGGCCGAGCCGTCGCACATCGACGCGCTCGGCCATGTCAACAACACCGTGTGGGTGCAGTGGATTCAGGACATGGCGACGGCGCATTGGGATGCGGTCGCGCGGCCCGAGGATCGCGCCGCGTTCTTCTGGGTCGTGGTGCGGCACGAGATCGATTATCGCGGTAACGTGTCCGAGGGCGACGCCGTGACCGCGACGACCTGGATCGAAGGCCCGGCGATGGGCGCGAAATCGCTCCGCCGGGTGGAGTTCATTGACGCGAGCGGCAAGCGCCTCGTCAGCGCGGCGACCACCTGGGCGATGCTCGACCGCGCCACCGGACGGCTGGCGCGGGTGCGGCCGGAAGTGCTGGCGCCGTTTGCCTGACCTCCCAGTCCCTCCCCGTTCCGCATGAATGGGGAGGGATGCAAACACGCTAAGCCACGCGTCCCCGGCCGCGCTCCGGCGGGGCGCTGGTGAACACCGTCAGGCGTTCATAGGCGAGCCGGTTGCGGCCCGAAGCCTTGGCTTCGTACATCAGCGCGTCGGCGCGGGCGTAGAATTCGGAGAAGGCCATCTTGTGGCGGGTCGCTTCGGCCATCACGATCACGCCCATGCTGGCGGTGACCGGCAGGTCGAGCCCGGGGACTTCCTTGGCGATGCGCATCGGAATCGCCTGCCGCAGCGCCTCGGCCCGTTCGAGCGAGCGCGGCCCGCGCAGCAGCACCACGAATTCCTCGCCCCCCAGCCGCACCGCAATCGAATCCCGGTCGCCGGTCGCGCGGATCGCGCTCGCGCAGGCGATCAGCGCGGCATCGCCAACCTGGTGGCCGTGGAGGTCGTTGATCGCCTTGAACCGGTCGAGATCGACCAGCGCGAAGGTATCGAAGCCCTGTGCCACCAGCTCGTCGAAGCGTGCTTCGATGGCGCGGCGGTTCATCAGGCCTGTGAGCGAATCGCGGGTCGAAATCTGTTCCAGCATCTTCGCTTCGGTCAGCGCCGCGTCGCGTTCGCGCCGCAGGGCAAGGAAGCGGTCAGCGATGGCGAGGCTGATCACCACCACTTCGATCCCGACCGCGACATAGATCATCTGGTCGAGGCTAGACGGGCCGACGTGCCAGCCAAAGCCGCGCAACAGACGTTCGGTCGAGGCGATGATGATCGGCATCCATGCGACGGCAATATAGCGTGCAGAGCGGCTGCCACGCAGCACAGCCTCGATCACCGCGGCGCTGATCACCGCGATGCAGGGGATGAAGGTGATGAAATAGCCGATGTCGTCAAACGGCTGGGTCGCATCGAACTGGAACGCGAAGAACCCGGGCGCGAGCATGGTGAACCAGCCGGTCACGATCGTCAGCTTGCGCATCACCTGCGACTGCGCACCGCGTTCCAGGAAGGTCGCAAGGAACAGCATCGAAAGCCCTGCGCCGATGGCGTAGGACAGCGGCGACACCACGGCGAGGACAGCAACCGGCAGCGTCACGAAGGCCGAAGCCAACCCTCCCGCCGTCACCACATAGATCATCATCGCACTGACCATTGCGGCATGGATCACCACAAAGCGTTCGCGCAGCACCACGAAGAAGCTGATGTCGAACAACAGTGGCAGCACCAGCATCCCGACCACGAAGGCCAGCAGCATCATTTCGGTCTGCGACCATTCGGCCCTGCCCGGATCATGGGTGATGCGCGCCTCGGTCAGCAGCGGAACCGAGTGCGGGGCTTCTATGCGGGCGAGCAGCAAGGTCGTCTCGGCCGTGATTTCGGGCAGGGGGAGCTGGAACACCGGGCCTGCGGGGAACGGCACGCCATCGGCCTGCGTCAGGTGCTTGACGCGGGTCTGACCATTGGCGTCGATCGCGTGGAAGGTGATCGATGTGAACCGGGCGATGCGGGAGAAGAACTGCTGCGGGAGCTTTTCGCCCTGCCAGCTTCCCGCCTCGAACCGCAGCCAGACCACGGGCACATCGGACCGCCATGATTGGTTGTTGCAGATCCATGACCCGCGCGCCTGCATGTCGGGCGCAGTGGCCTCTATGTCGGTTGCGGCATGGCACGTCGCAGCAAAGATTGGCACAGTATGGTCATTCGCCGCAGCCGGACGCGCGGCCAACAGCGCGAGGAGCGCAGCAGCCAAGACGTAACGGAACATGAGGCGCGCAAGTGCCATACGGCGGGTCATACTATGCAAGCTGTTACGATGCTGTTAAGCGAGAAACCTCCATTATGGATGGAATCTGGCGCGTTCTCATGCAGTTGGGTTCAGTTGCCCAGACTGCTGTGTTCGAAAGATTCTGCATCGCGATGCGCGGTCAAGGATAGTCACAAGCTTGTCATGAAGTCCGCCTAGGGGCGGATCGTGGCGCTGCTTGATGCGCCGTTTGGGCAGGGGTTCGGTTTGAACCCATCGGGAATAATCATGGCACATACTCTCACGAAGTTCTTCAAAGTCGGCGGCTTGATGGCGCTGGGTGCTGCAACCCTGACCGCTTGTGACAGCGGCGACGGTTCGGCCAATCAGTCGGTCCACGCGGTTGGCTCTTCAACGGTTTACCCCTTTGCCAAGGTGGTGGCGGAGAATTTCTCTCGGTCGTTTCCCGACAAGCGCTCGCCCCTGATTGAATCGACCGGGACGGGGAACGGCATCCAGCTGTTCTGTTCCGGGCTCGGCCCCAACACCCCCGACATGGTCAACGCGTCGCGCCGGATGAAGCCATCGGAATTCGATAGCTGCGCGTCGAACAAGGTCGACGAGATCATCGAACTGCAAGTCGGGCTGGACGGCATCGCCTTCGCCTCGGCAAAGGGCGGGATCATGCTCAACCTGTCGCCCAAGACGATCTATGAAGCACTCGCCGCGCAGCCTTACGGCAAGCCGCAGACCGCCAAGACCTGGAAGGATGTCGATCCGGCGCTGCCCGCTGATCCGATCCTCGTTTACGGCCCGCCCAGCACCTCCGGCACGCGCGATGCGCTCAAGGAACTGGTGATGGAAGTCGGTTGCAAGACCGATCCTGCCATGAAGGCGCTCAAGGACAGCAACGAGGACGAATACCGCAAGATCTGCACCGAAGTGCGCGACGATGGCGGCTATGTCGATCAGGGCGAGCAGGACAACCTCATCGTCCAGAAGATCGTCGGCAATCCGCGCGCTGTGGGCGTGTTCGGCTATTCCTACATGGAAGAAAACGCCGACCGGGTGCAGGGCCTGCCGATGGACGGGGTCGATCCGACCTATGACAACATCGCCAGCTTCAAATACCCCGGCGCGCGCCCGCTGTTCGTCTATGTCAAGAAAGAGCATATGCGCGCGATCCCGGGGCTTGAGGATTTCATGAAGGAATGGGTCAAGAGCTGGGGCAAGACCGGCCCGCTCGCCAAGGTCGGGATGGTGGCGATGCCGGACGAAGCGATGACGGCCAACGCCGCCAAGGTGCAGAACATGGTCCTGCTGACCAAGGCCGAACTCGAAGCCAAATAGCCGCGCCGATTGCCCGGCAGCGGGCAAGCGGGTAGCGTGCCGCGATGAGCGCGCGCAAGATCGTCCAATGGCATGACGCCGGCCTGATCGACGCGGCCACGCGCGACCGGCTGCTGGCTTATGAGACCGAGCACGCCCGCCCGCTGGTGCTGTGGGCGGTGTTCGGGATCGGCGCGCTGGCGATCGGGTTAGGGCTGGTGTCGGTCGTTGCTGCCAACTGGGAGGATATTCCCGGTCTGGTGCGGCTGTCCGTCCACTTCGCGCTGATCGCCGCGATGCTAGCGGGGCTGTTCCTGCGCGAGCAGCGGTTGGCGCAGCGGTCTCCTTGGGCGGTCGAGGCGCTGGTGTTTGTCACCGCGGCGCTGGGCCTCAGCTTTTTCGGGCATCTCGGGCAGGTCTATCAGACATCCTCGCCGCTGTGGCAGCCGCTGGCCGTGTGGCTGGCGCTGTTCGCGCCGCTGTTGCTGCTGATGGGGCGGAGCTGGCCTGCCGCGCTGGCAGTGCTGGGCGGGACGGTGTGGTGTGCGTGGGAATATGCCACCGACATGACCGGCTATGGCGCGGTGCGCGATCCGGGGTTCGGCTGGCTGATGTGGCTTGCCTTCGTCATCGCTTGCCCGGTTGCCTTCGCGCCGCTCGCCGCAGCTCTGCGTGCGCGCAGTGATCGCCCCGATTTCTGGCGGCGGCTGGAGCAATTGGCGCTCGCCTATGCCGTGGCCGGAGCGTCACTCGCCTGCGCGATCGCCAGTGCGGACGCCTTTGGCGAAACCGCGCTGCTTCGGGAATGGGCGAGCATGGCGGTGAGCGGTGCAGTGCTGGTGCTCGCCGGTCTTGGCGTGATGCTGGCGCGGCCGACCGTCTCGGGCCGGATGGCGGGCGCGATCATCGCCGGGGCCGGGGGCGTCCTGGTTATCGCCTATGCCTGCAACGATCTCACCGTCGCCGCCGCGCTGCTGTTCATGGCGCTGTGGGCGGGCATCGCCGCCGCCGCGCTGGCGGCGCAGTGGCGCGGGGTGTTCCAGCTCGCCGTCGGCGTGATCGCGCTGCGGCTCATCATCCTCAGTTTCGAGCTGGCGGGCGATTTGCTGACGAGCGGCTTTGGGCTGATCCTGTCGGGGGTGATGATCCTGGGCGTCGCATGGGTCGCGGTGCGGGTGTCCAAGCGCTTTGCCCCGCCCGAGGAGCCCGGCGCATGAACCGCCTGATCCGCCTCGCCGCTGTCGTTGTCCCCCTGCTCGGCCTCGGCGCGCTGTGGGCGCAGAGTGACCGCACCTACCACTCCGGCACCGAATGGGAGGTGCCGATCCAAGGCTACGACCCGCGCGATTACCTGCGCGGGCATTATGTCGAGTTCAGTTACGATTGGCCGGGGTTCGATGCCAGAGAGCTCGACCAGCAGCCCGAAGCACTGTGTCTCGCCGGGCAGCCACCGCGCCTTGATGCCGTGGTCGCGGCTGGTGATGCGGCGGCGTGCACCCATCCGATCACCACCGATGGTAACGGGGTCTACGGCATCTATGCCCTGATGACCGGCCGCCTCTATCTCGGACAAGACCGCGCTGCCGCGCTCGAAGAACAACTGCGCAACGGCGACCAGCGCGGGATCGTGACCATCCGCCAGCGCGAGGACGGCAGCTTCACGCCCATTGCCATCCGCTTCCGCCCGCTCACCCCCGCCGAAATCGCCGAGCGTGATGCGCAGCGGGCGGAGGAATCGCTTCCCCCGCCCGCCATCATGTCCCGCTAGAGCGGCTTTAGAACTTCGCGGTCACTTCCACCCCGTAGAACTGCGGTTCGGCCGGGATGAAGGTCGGAATGCCGAACGCCCCGCCGGTGTTGCCCGCATCCAGCAGGTAGTCTTCATTGAAGGCGTTGCGGATGAAGCCGGCGATCTCGTACCGCTCATCGGCAAAGCTGAGCCCGGCGCGCGCGTTCACCAGCGTCACCGCTTCCTGCGCGATCAGCGGGTTGTTCGGCACTTCGAAGAAGATCCGGCTGCGGTGCGTCACGCTCGGCGTGGCGAAGAAGCGCATCCCGTTGCCGAATTCGTAATCGACCGTGAAGCCGCCCGCGGCCTGAATTTCCGGCTGCAACCGGAACCGCGCGCCCGAGAAGGCGGGCGAAAACGCGCCGTCCTCGTCAATCCCGCCGTCGATATAGCCGACATTGCCGAACACATTGAGCCAGTCGGTCACGTCCACCGCCAGCTCGGCTTCGACCCCGAGGTTCGAGGCCTTGCCCGCGCTTTGGGTGACGAAGGCGCCGGTCGGGTTGCCATTGGCATCGCGCTGCGCGACCGAGACCTGGAAGTCGTTGTAGACTTGATAATAGACCCCGATCGATCCCGAGACGCGGCCGGTCGCCAGCTTGATCCCGCCTTCGTAGTTCCAGACGGTTTCTTCGGCGATGGTCTGGACGTTGGGCACCGGACGCCCACCGCTGCGCGCCGCGCCAACCTGCACCACCGGCGAACGGCGACCCTTGGAGATGGTGGCGAAGACGTTCACGTCATCGCTGATGCGGTAGAGCGCGTTGACGCGCGGCAGCCAGGCCTGGAACCACTTGTCTGCGGAGAAGGTCTGCCTGCCGGTGTCGATCTGGCCGGGGATCAGCGCTGCACGGCTGATCTGGCTGTTGGGGACGCGGGCGAAGAATTCCGAGCCGCGATATTCGGTCAGCCAGCGGATGCCCGCGGTCAGCTCAAGGCTTTCGAACGGGATCCAGGTTGCGTCGGCAAACAGCGAATAGGCCTCGTTGCGGCCGCGGTTTTCGAATACCGAGGTGTAGGGGATCGCAGTCGCCGCTCCGCCGGTGAGGATCGCGGTCACGCTGCTCGCAGGGACCGAGCCGTCGGGCGCGACACAGGCGATTCCCGCCACCAGCGGCGCACCGAACAGCGAGGAGAGGCACTGGAGGAAGGTGCCTTCCTCGGTGGCGAAGGGCACGTTCTGGCGGCCGTCCTCGATGAAGGCGTTCCAGCCGAAGCTCGAACGCAGCTTGGTGCCGGTATAGGTGAAGCGCCCTTCGTGGCTGACCTGCCAGCCATCGGCGATCTCGGCGAATTCGAGGAAGGGCGCGGCGCTGCCGTCGGCGTCGAACACTTCGGCACTGTCGAACTTGCGGTAGCCGTTGACGGTGGTGAAGCTCCAGTCGGTATCGAACTGGTGGTCGATGGTAAGGTTGATGTCATAGACCTCACGGTTGAGGCCAAGCTGATCATCGCCCAGCGCCGCTGCGCCCGCCGGGTTGCCGCCCAAATTGGCGTCGCGGAAGGCATTGGCCGAACCGCCCGGCGCACCGGTGAAGGCCGGGAAGCGGCCCGAAATGAACGGCGTGCCGCCATTGCGCTGCTGGTCATAGGTGCCGACGAGGTCGACCGTCAGATCCTCGGTCGGGCGCCAGCGCAGCGAGCCGCGCAGGCCGAGCTGGTCCTGCGCGTAGAGTTCCTCCTCCTGATTGGGGGAGAGGTTTTCGACATAGCCATCGCGCGTGCGCCACTCACCGGCAAGGCGGAAGGCCAGCGTGTCACTGCCGACATTGACGAAGCCGCCCAGCAGGGTCTGGTTGAAGTTGCCGTAACCGCCGCGCACTTCGGCCGAGAAGCCTTCCCGCGGGCGGGCCGAAACGATGCTGATCGCGCCGACCGCTGAGGCCGTGCCGAACAGCGTCGCCTGCGGGCCCTTGATCACTTCGACGCGTTCCAGATCGTAGATCGCCTGATAGGAGCCGCGCGAGCGCGAGATGTCGACGCCGTTGTAATAGAGCGTGACGCGCGGGCCCTGCTGGGCCGAGCCGCTGTCCGAGGTGATGCCGCGGATCACGATGCCGGGGTTGTTGGCGCTCTGCTCCTGGATCAGCAGGCCGGGGACGTAGCTGGAAAGCTCATCCAGATCGGTGATGCCGAGATCGCGAATCCGCTCGCCGGTGGTGGCGGTGATGGTGATCGGCACGTCAACCGCGCGCTGTTCGATCTTTTGGGTGGTGACGATAATCTCGTTGCCAGAGGCGGTGTCGCTGTCTGCCGGGGCTTCGGCGTCCTGCGCGAAAGCGGTCTGCGGGGCGGCGGCGAGGATGGCGGCGACCGCGACGAGCGAGACGCGCGAGAGGGTGGTGCGGTTCATGTTTTGGCTTCCCTGTTGCATGAGAGAGACCTTGCCCGTGGCACCAATGCGTGACGCAGAGGCGACGGCTGGATGAAGCGCGCGTTACAATTGATTTACAATTTGAAGGCGTTGCCGATTTGCATCGCGCGCGCCGTCAGGCGCGTGTCGGAGGGGCCCTTTTTACCGCTTTACCCCTCCGTCAGCCGCCTCGCGGCGTCTGCCACCTCCTCATTCCTCTGGAACGGGGAGGGACCGGAGTGCCCCATCGCGCTAGGGCATAGTAGTCCCGCGCGAGGCGCTAAAGCGGATTGCCGTCCTTGTCCCGGTAGATTTCGCGGCGACCGACATGGTTCGCTGGGCCGACGAAGCCGTCTTCCTCCATCCGCTCGATCCACTTGGCCGCCGTGTTGTAGCCGACGCCCATCTGGCGCTGGAGCCACGATCCTGATGCCTTCTGGTTTTCGAACACGATCTGGCAGGCCTGCCGGTATTTGCGTTCTTCCGGGTTGTCCGACGCGGTGAATTCATCGTCGAAGCCGAACCCGCCGCCATCCTCAGGCTCTTCGGTGACGGCATCAATATAGGTCGGCGATCCTTGCGCGCGCCAGTGATCGGCTACGGCTTCGACCTCCTCGTCCGACACAAACGGGCCGTGAACGCGCACCATTGCGCCGGTGTTGGGCTTGTAGAGCATATCGCCCTTGCCCAGCAGCTGTTCGGCCCCCTGTTCGCCAAGGATCGTGCGGCTGTCGATCCGGCTCGTCACCTTGAAGCTGATGCGGGTCGGCAGGTTGGCCTTGATGACGCCGGTGATCACGTCGACCGAGGGGCGCTGGGTCGCCATAATGAGGTGGATGCCAGCGGCGCGGCTCTTCTGGCTGAGGCGCTGGATCAGGACTTCGATTTCCTTGCCGATGGTGACCATCAAGTCAGCCAGTTCGTCGACGATCAGCACGATCTGCGGCAGCGGCTGGTAATCGAGCTGTTCTTCCTCGAACAACTGCTCGCCGGTCTCGGGGTCGAACCCGGTCTGCACCCGGCGGCCGAGCGGCTTGCCCTTGGCGATCGCGGCGCTGACCTTTTCGTTGAAGGACGTAATGTTGCGCGAGGAAATCGCGCTCATCATCCGGTAGCGCCGCTCCATTTCCTCGACCGCCCATTTCAGCGCACGCACCGACTTGGCAGGCTCGGTCACCACCGGCGAAAGCAGGTGCGGGATGTCGTCATAAGTCTTGAGTTCGAGCACCTTGGGGTCGATCAGGATCAGGCGCAGTTCGGTCGGCGTGAAGCGGTAGAGCAGGCTCAGCAGGATCACGTTCAGCCCGACCGACTTGCCCGATCCGGTGGTGCCCGCGACCAGCAAGTGCGGCATGGCGGCCAGATCGGCGATGATCGGCTCGCCCGCGATATCCTTGCCCAGAATGATCGGCAGGTTGCCCTTGGCATCGGCAAAATCGGCGCAGGCGGCCAGTTCCTTCAGCATCACAACCTGGCGATCCTGATTGGGCAGTTCGATGCCCATCACGGTGCGCCCGGGGATCGGCGACACGCGCGCGGAGATCGCGCTCATATTGCGGGCGATGTCTTCGGCAAGGCCGACCACGCGGCTGGCTTTGATGCCGGGAGCAGGCTCCAGCTCGTACATCGTCACCACCGGGCCGGTGCGCACGGCGGTGATTTCACCCTTCACGTTGAAATCGTCGAGCACGTTTTCGAGCAGGCGGGCGTTGCGTTCCAACGCCAGCTTGTCGAGCTTGGGGCCCTTGTCGACCGGGGGTTCGGCGAGCAGGTCGAGGCTCGGCAGGTTGAACGGCGCGAACATATCGGTCTGCGCGGTCTTGCCCGCTGCCGCGCGTTTGGGCGGGGCGGAGGGATCGCTGATTTCCGGCGGACGGCGCGGGGGCTGCGGCGTTGGCTCTGACGCAGCCTCACCCTTGCTGATGCGGCGCGGGCGCGGGGCAATCACATCATCATCGTCCGCGTCATCACCCGCAAAGCCGAGCGCCGGGACAGATTCGCGGCCCGGCAGCGGCAGGCGGCGCATCAGCCCGGACAGCGAGCCGCCGCCCAGAAACTCGGGCAGGCTCATGAGCACGCGCCAATCGATCGCGAAAATCCGCGTCAACAGCCCCACACCGACCGCAAGGCTGGTGAGCGCACCGCCGAGGATCACCCAGCCTTCGGCATCCGCGCCGAACCGGGCCGACACCGCCTGAATGGCACCTGCGCCGAGCAACCCCGAAAGGCCGCCCGCCTGCGCGGGCAGGGTGCCGCCCTGCCCTTCGAAGGCGAGGCTCAGCACGGTCGCGATCAGGGTCATGGCGATCAGCAGCAGCGCGGTCGGCATCCACCATGCAGTGGTCTCGGGCGCGTCGCCATTCTCGACATCGCGCCACAGCTTGCGCGAGGAGACATAGAGCAAGGGGAGGAGCAGCACGCCGGGCAGGCCGAAGATCAGCAGCACCTTGTCCGCGGCCCAGGCGCCCATAGCGCCCATCCAGTTGGCGACCTCACCCGGATCAGCTGCGGTCGATCCGCTGGGATCGGTCTGGGTGTAGCTCGCCAGCGCGAGCGCGAGAAACACCGCCGCGCCCAGCAGCAGCCCGGCGCCGGTCATCTGCGCGATTCGGCGCAAGCTGCGGCGCAAGCCTGCGCGCCATTCGGCGTCAGTCTGGCGACCGGGTTTGACGGGTGTGACCGCGCGGCTGGCCATGGGGGTTCTCCTGTGCAGAACACATCATGAATCCTAGGCGGACTCGGGTCAAGGAAAGAGCGATGAACGACATGGTGCAGGGGAAGGACGTCCGCACACAAAGACACAAAGACACAAAGAGCAAGAAGTGGCAGAGCAGCGCCTGACGCCGGGCGTGGCATCTTTGTGTCTTTGTGTCTTTGTGTGAATCGAACCGGCTGCGCCGCAGGTCAGCTCAACCCGTCGATCGCCGCCCACTTTGCCCAGCCGAGCGCGCGTGCCTGAGCAGCGGTCATCCCGCCCAAGGCTATCACCGGCAGCGGGGCTTGCCGTGCCAGCAGCCGGAACCGCACCGGCCCTAGCACCCTGCCGCCGGGGTGCGAGCGGGTCGGGAACACCGGCGAAAGCAGCGCCGCATCCGCCCCCAGCCGCGCCGCCAGCCCCAGTTCGGTGAGGTCATGCGCGGTGGCGAGGTGGATCAGGCCGCTGCGGCGCGGGTAGAGCGCGCGGGGTGCGCCATAGACCCCGTCCGCCCCCCACTCGCGCGCGGTCAGGGCCGAATCGGCGAGGATCGTCACATGACCCTTGGCCCGCGCGATCCGCCGTAGCGCCCGGAACCGCGCGTAACGCTCGGGCCCGGCCAGATGGTAATGGCGATAGATCCACCCCGATCCGCGCGGCAGCTTCGCCAAGGCGCGCTCCAGCCCTGCGTCATTGCGCGCATCGCTGATCAGCCACAGGGCGGGGAGGGGCTTTGCGCGCGTCACGCACCCGCTATAGAGCGCCCCCATGGAAAATGCAGCGTCCCGCCTCGCCGATGTCCGCGCCAATATTGCCAAGGTGTGCAAACCCGCCCGGCGCGATCCTGCTGATGTGACGCTGATTGCGGTCAGCAAGACCCACGATGCGCCCGAAATCCAGCCGCTGATCGACGCGGGCCAGCGGTTGTTCGGGGAGAACCGCGTGCAAGAGGCTCAGAGCAAGTGGCCCGCCCTGCGCGACGGCCATCCCGATATCGAACTGCACCTCATCGGCCAGCTGCAATCGAACAAGGCCGAGGAAGCCGTCGCGCTGTTCGACGTGATCCACTCGCTCGACCGGCCGAGCCTGCTGACCGCGCTTGCCAAGGCGATGGACAAGGTGGGGCGGCGGGTGCCGTGTTTCGTGCAGGTCAATATCGGGGACGAGGCGCAGAAGGGCGGCTGCCCGATTGCCGACCTGCCCGCATTCCTGGCATCAGCCCGCGCCGCCGATGTGCCGCTGGCCGGGCTGATGTGCATTCCCCCCGCCGACACCGAAGCCGCGCCGTTCTTTGCGCTGCTCGCCAAGCTGGCGGCGGATCACGGCCTCACCGGCCTCAGCATGGGAATGAGCGGCGATTACGAGACGGCGGTGATGCTGGGCGCGACGCATATCAGGGTCGGCACCGCGCTGTTCGGGTCGCGGGGGTGAGCGATACGCTCGCCCGGCTCGACGCCTTTATCGCCGCATGGCGTGAACGGCTGTGCGCGGGGTCTGCCGAAGTTCGTATTGAGGCGCGTGCGCTAGAGCATTCGCCGGGCCTGCACTCTGCCTGTGCCGACGCTTTGGTGACCAGCCTTGGGTATCTGCCGATTGGTGGGAATTGGGAACTGCTCGATGCCGAGGCCGAGCTGGACGGCGCACGCTCGGCCCGTGCGGCGCTGGTCGAGGCGTTTGCGCGCCACATGGTGTTCTCGCACGAGCCGTGGCTGGGTGAGGCCGATGCGCTGGCGATGGGCGAAGATTTCCTCGCCTGCTTCGACACCCGCACCCGCCAGATCGTGACCAACCGGATGTATTTCGGCTGGAACCCGATCACCCCAGCAAGCTTAGAATGGGCCTTCGTCGCCTTCGATGACACCGCCATCGCGCTGCTGCTCGCCACCGCCGAGGACTAACGAAAAAGGGCGCCCCGTTGCCGGAGCGCCCCTTTCGGTATTCGGTTCTGGCAGGCTTCGGTTGCGCAGCAACCGCAAGGCCGGAGCCGAAGTCGAAGACGCAGGCGTGCACAGCACACCTGCACGGCCGCCCGCAGCGGGCGCAGCTTTGCTGCGCGCCTAGCGAGGACGATCGCCCGGATGGGCGATCGCCACACAAACATCAGAATTCGAACAGCGCTTCCACGCCGACGTTGCGGCCGCGCAGCAGCGGGCTGAAGGTGCCGGCTGCCGGACGGTCAGCAAACGGCTGACGCAGGCCGGTCGACAGCGGGCCGCCGAAGGGAACCTGCGTGTCGCCGCCTTCCTGAACCTGATCGAGCAGGTTGCGCCCGTAGACCGAGAACGACAGGCCCTCGATCGGGGTGTTCCAGGTGACGTTGGCTTCCAGCTGGTGGATGTCGTTCAGCCAGCCGAAGTTGTCATCGGTGTAGGCCGCCGTGTCGCGGTACTGGTAGTTCACGCGAGTGAGGATGTTGCTGCTGCCCAGATCCAGTTCGTGGACCAGGCCCGCACCCACCGTGACGGGGGGAACGCGCGGCAGGCTGAGCGCCAGGTCACGGCCATTGATCTGGCCATCGCCCGAGATGTCGAACAGGATCTCGGTATACTCGGCGTCGATCACGCCGATATTGGCGGTCAGGATCAGCGCATCGGTCGCCCGCAGCCGCATTTCGGCTTCGATCCCGTTGATCGAGGCGTTGGCGGTGTTGAAGATCGACTGGGCCACACCGGCGGTCGGCGACGACTGGTTCACCTCGCGCTGCATGTTGTCGATCTTGGTGATGTAGCCCGCGATGTTGAAGGTGAACACGCCGTCGGCGGTCTGGAACTTGCCGCCCACTTCGTAGGTGTCGACCTTTTCCTCGTCGAAGGCGACCGTGCCACCCGGTGCCAGCGCGATCTGTTCGAAGGCGTTGGCGTTGGTGATGCGGAAGTTATAGCCGCCCGAACGGAAGCCGCGGCTCCAGTGGCCGTAAACCTGGCTGTCGCCGAATTCATACTGAAGGCCCAGCTTCGGCGAGACATTACGGAACCGCACGCGATCGGTGAAGCCGTTGTTCTCGGTCGTCGCGCCGGTCACCGGGTTGAGCAGGACCGGGTTGCGGCCCGAGGTTGGGCAGGTGCCATCAACCACCGAACAGGCCGGACGCGGACGGACGTAGGTGACGGCGGCGTCCTTGGTTTCCTGGTTCCAGCGGATACCCGCGATCACCGACAGGCCGTTGATCACTTCGTATTGCGCATTGGCGAACACGCCGAGCACTTCGTGATCCTGACGGCCACCGCCGAAGAACTGGAGCGGGCTGGCAAGCGGCAGCGCGCGCTGTTCGGTGTAGGCGAGATTCTGATCGAACCAGAAACCGCCGAAGGTCAGGTCGAGCCCGCTTTCGGTCGAAATCGCGTAGCGCAGCTCGTTCGAGAACTGCTCCTGCGCGGTTTCGGTTTCCGAGTGGAACAGGAAGCGCGGGGTCGCGTCGATGTCGCCATCGGTGGTGGCGTCATACTTGCGCCAGCCGAACACATTGGTCAGCGTGCCTGCGCCAATATCCATCGTCGCGGTGAGCGAGCCGGTCCAGATCTCGTTGGCGTAGCCGCCGGGGTTGTCGATCGCCAGATCATAGGTGTTACGATCGAAGAAGCCGCGGTTTTGGGCCGAGGGGCCATCGCCATCGCTCTCGAAATAGTCGAGCTTGCCAAGCAGGGTCAGAGCGCCGAGCCGGGCTTCGAGCGCGCCGCGCAGGATCTTAGTTTCGGCCTTGCCGTGGTTGCGCGACAAGGTCGGGATGGTGTCGGCTGCAAGGTTGCGGAAGTAGCCTTCGTCCTTGTTGTAATAGGCGCCGAGCTTGAACAGCAGCACGTCTTCAACGATCGGGCCGCTGATCACGCCGCTGACGGTGTAGTTGGGGCCGCCGCGGCCGTTATCGAGCGCCGGGCCGTCAACTGCCGCGCGGAACTTGCCGCGGAAGTCTTCGGTCGGGTTGCCGGTGTTGATCACCACCGCGCCGCCGGTGACGTTGCGGCCGAACAGCACGCCCTGCGGGCCGCGCAGCACTTCGACAGAATCGAGGTCGAACAGGTCGAACACGACGCCGCCGTTGATGCCGAGATAGACGCCGTCAACGAACACGCCGACAGTCGGATCGATCGACGGGATCGACGAGTTGATACCAAGCCCGCGAACCGAGAAGTTGGCGGTGCCGCGGCTGGTGCCGACCTGGTCAAGGCTGACGCTGGGCGCCTGGAACGACAGACCCGAGATGTCACGGATCTTGAAGGCTTCCAGCGTGCCAGCGTTGAACGCGGTCACGGCCAGCGGCACGTCCTGCACGTTTTCGGCATCCTTGGTCTTGGTGCCGGTGACGAGGATTTCGTTGATGGCGTCGAGCGCGCTGGTGGATTCTTCCTGCGCGGGCGCTTCAGCGTCCTGTGCCTGCGCCGCGACGGGAAGAAGTGCGGCGGTGGTGACGAGCAGCGCCAGCTTGCCGAGCCGGAGGTGGCGCGGCAGGGATTGTGCGATCTTCATGTTATAACTCTCCCTGAGTTGAGGGCCGCCCCCATAGCAATACGTTTCGGGATTGCAACCTATCGCGCGAAACGCCCGCTAAAGCCCTCAAATGCCGCTATCTTCAAGTTTTTGCAGCTATGCTTTTTCGAGCTGTTGCTGGCGCTGATCGCTTGCGGCGGCGAGCAGGGCGGCCTCGATTTCGGCGAGGCGTTCGGGCGTCTTGATCTTGGCGGCGGTCAGATCGGTGACGTAGAATGTGTCCGCCGCGGCCTCGCCATAGGCGGTGATATGCGCCGAATGGACGATCAGGTTGGCCTTGTAGAGCGCGTGCGCCAGCCGGTTGAGCAGTGCCGGACGGTCGCGCGCGGTCACTTCGATCACGGTGAAGTGGTTCGAGGCGTCATTGTCGAAGCCCACCCGCGGGGCGACATCGAAGGCCTTCGCGCGCGAATGGGCGAGCGGGCGGGCAGCGAGCTTGGGCACCAGTTCGACCTTGGCGAGCAGCGCGTCGCGGATGCCTTTCTCGATACGGGCCATCTGCGCGGCTTCACGGAAGGGCTGGCCATTTTGGTCCTGCACCAGAAAGTTGTCGACCGCATAGCCGCTGCGCGCGGTGTGGATGCGCGCGTCGATGATGTTCGCGCCGGCCAAGTGGATGCCGCCCGCCATGCGGTAGAACAGGCCGGGGTGGTCAGCCGCGATCACGCTGACGCGGGTCGCACCGCGCGTCTCGTCGACCTCACACCGGATCGACAGCGGCTCGCCTGCGGCACTGGCGGCATCGTATTGGGTGAGGTTTCCGGCGATGATGTCTTCGGGCTCGGCAATCCAATAGGCATCGCCCAACAGCGCGCCGATGCTATTGACCAAGTGATCTGCGTCCCCGCCCAGCAGGCGCTGCACTGCGTCCTTCTTGGCCGTGACCCGCGCCTTGCGGCCGTTGCCCTTGTGCCCCAGCCGCAGCCGTTCCTGCGCGGCGTCGTAAAGCTCGCCGAGCAGCTGGCCCTTCCAGCTGTTCCAGGTGCCGGGGCCAACCGCGCGGATGTCCACCGCAGTGAGGATCGCGAGGTTGCGCAGGCGTTCGAGGCTTTGGACCTCGCCCACGAAATCCTCGATCGTCTTGGGATCGGTGAGGTCGCGCTTCTGCGCGGTGCGACTCATCAGCAGATGTTGCAGCACCAGCCAGGCGACCAGATCGGTCTCCTTCTCGTCGAGCCCGAAGCGCGGGCACAGATGGTGCGCCACATCCGCGCCCAGCACTGAGTGATCGCCCCCGCGCCCCTTGGCGATATCGTGCAGCAGCACCGCGACATAGAGCGCGCGGCGCGAGGCGAGCTTGGGGAACTCACGGGTGCCACGCGGGTGATCCGCCTCCAGCATCCCGCGCTCGATCTGGCTCAGCAGCCCGATAGCGCGGATCGTGTGTTCATCGACCGTGTAGTGGTGATACATATCGAACTGCATCTGCGCGACGACCCGACCAAAATCGGGCACGAAGCGGCCGAACACCCCGGCTTCGTTCATCCAGCGCAGCGCGGTTTCGGGGTCTTTGCGGCCTGACAGCAGATCAAGGAACAGCGCATTGGCGCGCTTGTCGCGGCGCAACTTGCCGTCGATCAGCTTGGCGTCGCGTCCGACCTGACGCATCGTTTCGGGGTGGACTTCCAGCCCCTCGGCCTCGGCCAGCTGGAATACTTCGATCAGTCGGACGGGATCGGCGCGGAACCAGTCATCCCCCGGCGCCCGCAGCCGTCCGCCTTCGACGGTATAGCCCTTGAACATCCGTGGCCGCTGGGTCCAGCCAGCGAAGAACCCGGTGCGCGGGCGCTTCTTGGCGAATTCCTCATCGAGGTGCGCGAGGAACACCCCAGTCAGGCTGCCGACGCGTTTCACTTGCAGGAAATAGTACTGCATGAACCGCTCGACCGCGCTCTTGCCCGGACGGTCGGCGAATTGCATCCGCTCGGCCACGGCGCGCTGCAAATCGAAGGTCAGGCGGTCTTCGGCGCGATCGGTGATGAGGTGCATATGGCAGCGCACCGCCAGCAGGAACCCTTCGGCGCGGCGGAAGCTGCGATATTCGTTGGCCGTCAGCAGGCCGACATCGACCAGCTGCGCGCCATTATCGACGCGGTGGATATACTTGCCGATCCAGTACAGCGTCTGGAGATCGCGCAAGGCGCCCTTGCCTTCCTTGATGTTGGGTTCAACCACATAGCGGCTGTCGCCCATGCGCTTGTGCCGCGCATCGCGTTCGGCGAGCTTCTGGGTGAGGAACTGGCGTTCGCTGCCCTTGACCACATCATTCCAGAACCGGGCGCGCAATTCTTCGTACAGCGCCTGCTCGCCCCACACCAACCGGCTTTCCAGCAGAGCGGTGCGGATGGTGAGATCCTCCTTCGCCATGCGCACCGTATCGGCGACCGTGCGGCTTGAATGGCCGACCTTGAGGCCGAGATCCCACAAGAGATAGAGCATCGTCTCGATCACCTGCTCACACCACGGCGCGCGCTTGCCGGGGGTGATGAAGGCGACGTCGACGTCCGAATGGGGCGCCATCTCGGCCCGCCCGTAGCCGCCAACCGCGAGGATCGCGAGCCGTTCGCCCTGGGTGGCATTGGGAGCGGGGTAGATATGCGTGGTGACGTGATCGTGGATCACCCTGAGCAGCTGATCCATCAGGAAGCTGAAGCCGCCGGTGACATCGTGCCCGGCAGACGGCGTCTCGGCCAGCCGCCGGGCCAGTTCCGCCCGCCCCGCGTCCAGCGCATCGCGCAGCGCCTTGACGATCGCAGGGCGCGCACGTTCCCCGTCTGCCTCGTGCAAGGCAGCGATTTCCTCGGCCAGCGCGCGCCGATCAATGATCGCGCGCTGGCCGGGGACTCTTCTGGGACTCACGAGTGGCTCACGCGGCGACAGCCTCGGCGGTGAAGCGGGCCTTGACCGTGCGCTTGTCGATCTTCTGCGTGCCGAGGCGCGGCAGGGCTTCGTTGGTGAACCAGATGTGCTGTTCGAGCGGCACCTTGAACGGCGCAATCCGTTCGAGCAGGAAGGCGCGCAGTTCGGCAGGCGTGATCGCCGGATGGCCGTCCTTCATCGCATAGACCGCCGCCGGAACCTCGCCGAAGCGTTCGTCCGGCAGGCCGAACACCGAACATTCGCCGACATCGTCATGGGCGTAGATCGCGTCTTCCACTTCGATGCACGAGATGTTCTCGCCGCCGCGGATGATGATGTCCTTCTTGCGGTCGACGATGAAGAGGTAGGCGTCTTCGTCGAGATAGCCGAGATCGCCGGTGCGGAAGTAGCCAGTGTCGGTGAAGGCGGCCTTGGTGGCCTCCTCGTTCTTCCAGTAGCCGCGGAAATTGGCGACAGAGCGAATGCAGACCTCGCCCACCTGACCCTGCGGCAGTGCGTTGCCGAGGTCATCGAGGATCGCGAGATCGACCAGCGGCTTGCTGGCGCGCCCGGTTGAGCCGGGCTTGGCGAGGTAGTTCTCGTTGAAATTGCCGCAGCCCACCGCGTTGGTTTCGGTAAGGCCGTAGCCGAGCAGCGGGAAGCCGCCGGGGAAGGCTTCCTTGATGCGGGTGACGTGTTCCACCGGACGCGGCGCGCCGCCTGCGGCGAAGCTTTTGCAGGCCGAAAGGTCGTAATTGGCGCGGTCAGGGTGGTTGGCGATTTCGTAGCTCATCAGCGGCACGCCAACGAAATAGCTGACCTTTTCTTCCGCCATCAGCCGGATCGCGAGCCCCGCGTCCCACTTGGGCATCAGCACCAGCTTGCGCGCGATGGCGAAGCTCTGGAGGAACAGCGGCACTTCGCCCGTCACATGGAATAGCGGCACGGCGACCAGCGCGCAGGGCTGGGTGGTCATCGGGCCATCCTGGCTCTCGACATGGACCTTGGCCATCGCCGACTGGGCGACATAGTTCATCACGCCGTTCACCACGCCGCGGTGATCGGACCACGCGCCCTTGGACTTGCCGGTCGAACCCGAGGTGTAGAGGATCGTGGCGATATCATCCGGGCCAAGCTGGCCCAGCATGGCCATGGCCGCGCTCGTGCCTTCCGGCAGCGCCCACGCGTTGGCGAGGCCCTCTGACGGCGCATTGCCATGGGTGAACAGCACGATCTTGGCCGGATGGGCATGGCCATCAAGCCGCGCGGCGCGGCCTTCGTCGGCCAGCAGCACTTTGCATTCTGCCAGATCGAGCCCGTAGGCCAGTTCCTCGCCCGAGGAGAACCCGTTGAGCAGCGTCGCGCAGCCGCCCGCCATCAGGATGCCCATATAGGCGATCATCCAGTTGGCCGAATTGCGCGCGGCCAGCCCGATGCGGTCGCCTTTGGCGATGCCGTGGTGCTTGACCAGCCCTTCGGCGACACAGGTCGCAGCGGCATAGGCATCACCAAAGGTCAGGCGGATATCGCCATCAACCAGAAACGGCAGATCCTTGTTCTGGTTGGCAAAATGGGCGAAATAATGCGCGAGGCTCGGCGGGGCGCCGGCGAAGGCGGGCATCGTCACACCGTCACGGGTGAAGGGCACGGTGGCGAAAGGCTGGCCTTCAGTGGTGAGGCCGGTCATGATCGCTTCGAGCGCATTGTCCAGCTGGGTGGGCATGCGGTGATGTTCCTCTCTCATTGTTGTTGCGGCCGTCCAGCCGGGGTGCGACCCACGTCCGAATTGCCAATCCCATTCCGCCCGGCGATCCCGCGCCCCTTCCCCTACCCCGGTTGCTGTGCCAGAAGCGCCAGCGCGACCGGGGCCCAAACTTGTTCGCTTCGGGCCCGCCGATACGGCATCTCATTGTCAATAAGAGGTTCGCTCCGTGCTGTCACTACTTGCCGCAAGCATCCCTGCCGATCCGTTCCAATGGACGTCCCTCGGACTCAAACCGGGGATCGAACTCGGGTTCTTCACCCTGCGGTTCTATTCGCTGGCTTACCTGATCGGGGTGATCTTTGCCTATTGGCACACCTCCAAGATGCTGAAGCAGCCCGGCGCGCCGATGGCGCAGCGCCATGCTGACGACCTGTTTTTCTACTGCACGCTCGGGGTGATTCTCGGCGGGCGGCTGGGCTATGCGATGTTCTACGATCAGAGCCTATGGACCGGTTTTTCGGGCGATGGCTTCGTGACGTGGAAGTTGCTGCGGCTGTGGGACGGCGGGATGAGCTTCCACGGCGGCCTTGCCGGGGTGACGCTGGCGATGGCTTACGTGGCGTGGCGCGATAAGCTCAACTTCATCCGCGTGGTCGATTACGTCAGTGTCGGGGTGCCGATGGGAATGCTGCTCGGCCGGTTGGCGAACTTCGTCAATGGCGAGCTGTGGGGCCGGGTCAGCGATGTGCCGTGGGCGATGGTCTTTCCGCGCGCAGGTGATTTGCCGCGCCATCCCAGCCAGCTGTATCAGGCGGGGCTTGAAGGGCTGGCGATGCTGGTCATCATGTTGGCACTATTCTGGTTCACCCGTGCGCGGTATCGGCCCGGTCTGTTGGCGGGGGTCTTCACCACCGGCATGGGGCTGTCGCGCTTCGTGAACGAATTTTTCCGCGAGCCGGATCAACAACTGGCTGACTTTGCGGCCCGAACCGGGCTATCGATGGGACAATGGCTGACTATACCGCTAATCCTGACTGGGTTGATTGTCGTGCTCTACGCGCTGCGGAAGAAGCCGCTGGCGGCGGGGATCAGCGCGCCGGCTTGAATGGCGGCGCCGCAGTCTGGCGCAGTGCGCTCAGGCTGATCGATCCGAAGCCCGAACCCGAAAGTGCTGCGCGCCCCGCGCCGGATACTGCCGCGCGCGCTGCGGCCGAGGCACAGGCGCGCGAACTGGCCAAGGCTGAAGCCCGCGCCCGGACCGAAGCCGCGGCCCGCGCCAAAGCCGAAGAACTCGCCCGCGCCAAGGCGGAAGCGGAAGAACGCGCCCGCGCGCTGAAGGAAGCCCGCGCCCGCGAAAAGGAAGAGGCTGAGGCCCGCGCCGCTGCCGAACGCGACGCGCGCGAGAAAGCCGCCGCCGAAGCGCGTGCTCGCAAGCAGGCGGAAGCCGAAGCCCGCGCGCGCGCTGAGGCAGAAGCGCGCGCCAAGGCCGCCGAGGAAGCGCGGCTGCGCAAGGAGGCCAAGGCCCGCGAAATCGCCGAGGCCAAGGCGCGTGCCGAAGCCGAAGAACAGGCCCGCCGAGAGGCTGAAGCCGCCGCCGCTGCCGCCAAGGCCGCTGCTGATGAAGCCGCTCGCCGCGAAGCCGAAGCCCGCGCCCGCGCCGAAGCGGAGGCTCGCGCCAAGGCCGAAGAAGACGCCCGTCTCAAGAAAGAAGCCGAAGCCCGCGCCAAGGCTGAGGCCAAGGCCCGGGCCAAAGCGGAGGCGGAAGCCAAGGCCAAGGCCGAAGCAGAAGAAAAGGCCCGGCTCGCCGCCGAAGCCAAGGCCCGCGCCGAAGCAGAAGCGAAAGCCAAGGCCGAAGCCGAGGAAGCCGCCCGTCTCGCCGCCATCGAAGCCGCGCGCCTAGCTGCCGAGGAACAGGCCCGCCGCGAAGCCGAAGCCGCCGCCGCTGCGGAAGCTGCGCGCCTCGCCGCCGAAGCCGCCGCTGCCGAAGCCGCCGCCCGCGCCGAGGCCGAGGCCAAGGCTGCCGAACAGGCGCGGCTCGAAGCCGAAGTCATCGCCCGTGCGAATGTCGATGTGCCCGCCACGCTCAAGCGCCTGATCCGCGAAACCGGCCCGATCAGCCTCGCGCAGTACATGGGCGAATGCAACGCGCGCTATTACGCCAGCCGCGATCCCTTGGGCGAGCAGGGCGATTTCATCACTGCGCCCGAAGTCAGCCAGATGTTCGGTGAGCTGATCGGGCTGTGGCTGGTCGACCTGTGGGTCCGCATGGGCAGCCGCAAGCGTATCCATTATGTCGAGCTTGGCCCCGGCCGGGGGACGCTGGCGAAGGACGCGCTGGCAGCGGCGCGGCGCTATGATTTCGCGCCGGAGATCCACTTTGTCGAAACCTCGGCAAGCCTGCGGAAGATCCAGCGCGAGGCCTTCCCCGATTGCCACCATCACCACGATATTTCGACCCTGCCCGATGATGCGCCGCTGCTGATCGTCGCCAATGAATTCTTCGACGCGCTGCCGGTGCATCAACTGATGCGATCCGCCGATGGCTGGTTTGACCGGTTGGTCGGGCTCGACGGCGAGGACTTTATCTTCACGGCGGGTAAGGAGCGGATGGATCATCTGGTGCCCGCCAGCTGGGTGACGGCGGCGCAGGGCGCGATGATCGAGACCAGCCCGGCCGCGGTCGCACTGATGGCCGAGATCGCGCGGCGGTTGAAGGAACAGGGCGGCGCGGCTCTGGTGATTGATTACGGCCACATGGAACTGCGCTCAGGCTCGACGATGCAGGCGCTGAAGTCGCATAAGAAGGTCGATATCTTCGCGCATCCCGGCGACGCCGATCTCACCGCGCACGTCGATTTCGAACTGCTCCAGCAGGTCGCCGCCGATAACGGCGCGGATGTGATGGGTCTGACCTATCAGGGCGAATGGCTGCGCCAGATGGGGATCGACACGCGGATGGAAGCGCTCCAGCGCCGCAACCCCTACGAGAAAGACAAGATCAAGCGGCAGCGTGACCGGCTGGTCGAGGATTCGCAGATGGGCACCTTGTTCAAGGTGCTCGGGATGTGTGGCCGGCGCTGGCCGTTCGGGGTGGGGTTCGATTGATGATGCGACTGCGGCGGATGATCCTCGTGGCCGGGCTGGCGCTGGCGGCCCCTGCCAGCGCGGCCGAACCGGTTGCGGGACGCTGGCTGACGGCCGAGAAAGACGCGGTCATCCTGATCGCCCCTTGCGGCAAGACGCTGTGCGGCACGATCGAGAAGTTCCTCACCCCCCAACCGCAAGGCAATGATCAGCGCGATGTCAACAACCCCGATCCGGCCAAGCGCAAACGCCGCCTGCTGGGCAGCGCTATCCTCACGGCCTTTACGGCGGATGGTGATGTGTGGCGCGGGCAGATCTACGATCCCAAGAGCGGCAAAAGCTACCGCTCGGTGATCCGGCGCAAGGGGACAGGCGTGCTGGAGGTGAAGGGCTGCATCGGGCCGTTCTGTCAGACGCAGGTTTGGCGCAAGGCGGGTTGAGCCGAACCCGTCATCCCGGATCAAGTCCGGGACGACGGAGGGATTTGCCCAATTCCGCCGCCGCTGCCTTGGGCGTCAGCTTCTTGGCATCCTCGCGGTCCACCGCAAGGTTCGCCTCGCGCATCGCTTCGACGCTGATTGCGCCCAGCAGCGGTTCGAGCGCGGCGATCACGCCCTTGTCTTCGGCGATGCGGGGGGAGAGCATCAGCAGCGCATCATAGCTCGGCAGCGCGCCCTTGGGGTCGGCCAGCACCACCAGCCTGTCCGCCGCGATGCGCCCGTCCGAGGTATAGGCGCTGATCACATCGGCCTCACCCGAAGCCAGCGCATTATACATGAAGGTCGGCGCGAAATTGCGCGATTGGCCGAAGCGCAGACCATAGGCATCGCGCACCGCCAGCCATTCGGGCCGCTCGAAGAATTCGGGGTCTCCGCCCACGGTGAGCTGCGGCGCCTTGCCAACCAGATCGGTGAGCGAGGTGACGCCCAGCTCCTTCGCCCGGTCGCCCCGCATCGCGAAGGCATAGGCGTTCTCGAACCCGAGGCGGCCCAGCACCTTCACCCCGTTCTGCCGCCACTCCCAGTCGCGGATCGTCTCGTACATCGCCTCGCGGCCCGGGTTGTCGGCGCGCTTGAGATAATTCGTCCAGATCGTCCCGGTGTAATCGACCGAGATGTCGATGCTGGAGGAGGCGACGGCGGAATGCACGACGGCGCTTCCCAGCCCGTCGCGATATTCGACCGCGTAACCCGCCGCCTCCAGCCGCGCGCCGATCAGCTGGGCAAGGATATATTGCTCGGAGAATTGCTTGGAGGCTATGACGATGCGGCGCTCGTCGCTCCCCGTGCTCTGCGCCCAGAGCGCGGTGAGGATGCCGAGGGCGACCACCGCCATCCCGCCGAAGGTCATGGCGCGCGAGCGCTTGGCGAGCCCGACTTCAATCACCCACAACAAGTTGTCCGCCGCCAACGCCAGCCCTGCGCTCGCAAGGCACCCCGCCAGCACCAGCGCCCAGTTCTGGGTCTGCAGCCCCGCAAAGATCGGATCGCCGAGGCTCGGCTGGCCGATGGTGGTGGCCAGCGTTGCCGCGCCGATGGTCCACACGCTCGCAGTGCGAATACCCGCCATGATGAAGGGGGCCGAGAGCGGCGCTTCGACCAGCACCAGCTTCTGCCACTTGGTCATGCCGACCCCGTCCGCGGCCTCCAACACGCCTTCGTCGAGATTGGCCTGCGCCGTCACCGCATTCCGCAGGATCGGCAGCAGCGCATAGAGCGTCAGCGCCATCAGCGCGGGCAGGAACCCGAGCGTCGGCAGCCCCTCACCGAACACGGCGCGCAAGGACAGCAACAGCGGGAAGAACAGCGCCAGCAAGGCGAGCGCAGGGATGGTCTGGACGAGGCTCGCAAGGCTCAGGGCAAGACGCGAGACGATGGCAGAGCGGCTCGCCCATACCGCCATCGGCAGGGCGATCAGCATCGCAAGGCCGATGGCGCTGGCCGACAGCACAACGTGGGCGGCGAGCTTGTCACCCAGGCCGGGGAGGATGTCCCAGATGTCCTGCATCAGCCTTGTGCTTCCATCGCGGCGAGTCGTTCGGCCTGATGCCGCGGCACGGCGACGAGGCGCTGCGCCACCGCTCCGCCCGCGCCTGCCAGCAGCGCGCGCGGGGTTTCGTCGGCGACCAGCTGCCCCTTGTCCATCACCAGCACCCGGTCTGCCAGCAGCAGCGCCTCGGCCATGTCATGCGTCACCATCACCGTGGTCAGCCCAAGCGCATCGTGCAGTTCGCGCACTTTGCGGCCCAGCGCGTCGCGGGTGACAGGGTCGAGCGCGCCGAAGGGTTCGTCCATCAGCAGCAGCTCTGGCCCCCCCGCCAACGCGCGGGCCACACCGACCCGCTGGCGCTGACCGCCGCTGAGTTCGTCGGGCATCCGGGTGGCATAGGCCGGGTCAAGCTCGACCAGCGCGAGCAATTCCGCGATACGCTGCGGTGCGAGTTTCTCCCCGGCGAGGCGCGGGCCGATGGCGATGTTTTCGGCCACCGAGAAATGCGGGAACAGCCCGATGCCCTGAAACACATAACCGACCCGGCGGCGCAGCTGCGCAGGCTTGAGGCCCGCCACGTCGTCCCCGCCGAACAGCACCCGGCCCTCGCTGGGCGCGACCAAAGTGTTGACCGTTTTCAGCAGCGTCGACTTGCCCGAGCCTGATGCCCCGACCAGCGCGACGAACCCGCCCGAGGCAATGTCGCAGGACACGCCCGCGCCCAATGCTCCCACCGCCGTGACCTCGCCGAAGCGGCAGATCACCCCGTCGAACCGGAGCAGGGGTGAAGGCGTCGTCATGGGCCGCCATGATTAGCGAGGTTAGGCGCCCCGCGCCAGCGCCAGCGATTGGCCTTTCGCCGATGGCTTGCTATGCGACATCACAGAACAATCATTACACCCGCAGGACATAAAATGCGCGCGACCCCTGATTTCGACTTCCACCTTGGCGAGGCTGCGGAGATGATCCGCGATACCACCGCGCGCTTTGCAGACGAGCAGATCGCGCCGCTGGCCGAACGCACCGACCGCGAAGACCGCTTCCCGCGCGAATTGTGGGAGCCGATGGGGGCGCTGGGCCTGCATGGCATCACGGTTGAGGAAGAATGGGGCGGGCTGGGGCTCGGCTATCTGGAGCACGTGATCGCAGTCGAGGAAGTCAGCCGCGCGAGTGCCAGCGTCGGCCTTTCCTATGGCGCGCACTCCAACCTCTGCCTCAACCAGATCCGCCGCTGGGGGAATGACGAGCAGAAAGCCAAGTATCTCCCCAAGCTGATCAGCGGCGAACACGTCGGGTCGCTGGCGATGTCCGAAGCGGGCGCGGGGTCGGATGTGGTCTCGATGAAGCTGAAGGCCGAGGCGGTTCAGGGCGGCTATGTCCTCAACGGCACCAAGTTCTGGATCACCAACGCGCCCGAGGCTGACACGCTGGTGGTCTATGCCAAGACCGATGGCCACGCCGGATCGCGCGGCATCACCGCCTTCCTGATCGAGAAGGGCGACGAGGGCTTCGCCATCGGCCAGAAGATTTCCAAGGTCGGCATGAAGGGCTCCCCCACCGCCGAGCTGGTGTTCACCGATTGCTTCGTGCCGGAAGACCGCATCATGGGGCCATTGAACGGCGGCGTCGGGGTGCTGATGAGCGGGCTGGATTACGAGCGCGTGGTGCTCGCCGGATTGCAGCTCGGCATCATGCAGGCGTGCCTCGACACGGTGATCCCCTATCTGCGGGAGCGCAAGCAGTTCGGAAAGCCGATTGGCTCGTTCCAGCTGATGCAGGCCAAGGTCGCGGACATGTATGTCGCCCTGCAATCGGCCCGCGCCTACACCTATGCGGTCGCCAAGGCGTGTGACGCGGGGCAGACGACGCGCTTCGATGCGGCGGGGGTGATTTTGCTGGCGTCAGAGAACGCCTTCAAGGTCGCGGCGGAGAGCGTGCAGGCGCTGGGCGGGGCTGGCTACACCACCGATTGGCCGGTGGAGCGGTATATGCGGGACGCGAAGCTGCTCGATATTGGCGCGGGCACGAACGAGATCCGCCGGATGCTGATCGGGCGGGAATTGATAGGGGCGGCCGGGTGAGCACCGACGAAGACTACGTCTATGACGAGGCGAGCGGCGAGTGGCTCCCCGCGTCCGAACAGGCGGCCAAGCAGGCGACGGATGATGTCGTGGAAGTGCGCGACGCGGTCGGCAACCTGCTCGCCGATGGCGACGCGGTGACGCTGATCAAGGACCTTGAGGTCAAGGGCGCGGGCCAGACGCTGAAGCAAGGCACGTTGATCAAGTCGATCCGCCTGACCGGCGACGCGCAGGAGATCGACTGCAAATACCCCGGCATCAAGGGCCTGGTGCTGCGGGCTGAGTTTGTGCGCAAGCGCTAAGGACGACACGATGACCGCCCCCACCCTCACCACCAAACTCGACCGCGAAAGCCCCGAGGCGAAGGCGCGGTTTGCGCATAATCATGCGCTGGCACAGCAGCTTCGTGCCGCCGTGGCCGAAGCTTCGCTGGGCGGCACCGAAAAATCGCGCGAGCGCCATGTGTCGCGTGGCAAGCTCCTCCCTCGCGAGCGGGTGGAGCGGTTGCTCGATCCGGGTTCGCCCTTCCTTGAGATCGGGCAACTCGCAGCGAACGGGATGTATGAGGGCGACGTCAACGGCGCCTCGATCATCTGCGGGGTCGGGCGCGTCTCCGGGCGGC
This sequence comes from uncultured Erythrobacter sp., assembly GCF_958304185.1. Lineage (NCBI taxonomy): Bacteria > Pseudomonadati > Pseudomonadota > Alphaproteobacteria > Sphingomonadales > Erythrobacteraceae > Erythrobacter > uncultured Erythrobacter sp. The sequence continues at coordinate 1,839,751 of NZ_OY284433.1, read as the reverse complement.
AGTGCATGATCGTGTGCAATGATGCGACCGTGAAGGGCGGCACCTACTACCCGATGACGGTCAAGAAGCACCTGCGCGCGCAGGAGATTGCGCAGGAGAACCGCCTGCCGTGCATCTATCTGGTGGACTCCGGCGGGGCGAACCTGCCGCATCAGGCGGAGGTCTTCCCCGACCGCGACCACTTTGGCCGCATCTTCTTCAATCAGGCGAACATGAGCGCGCTCGGCATTCCGCAGATTGCCTGCGTGATGGGGAGCTGCACCGCAGGCGGCGCTTACGTCCCCGCTATGTCCGACGAGAGCGTGATCGTCCGCAACCAAGGCACGATCTTCCTCGCCGGCCCGCCGCTGGTGAAGGCCGCGACGGGTGAGGAGATCACCGCTGAGGACTTGGGCGGCGGGGATTTGCACGCCAAGAAATCGGGCGTGGTCGATCATCTGGCCGAGAACGACGAGCACGCGCTCACCATCGTGCGGGACATCATCTCCCACTGCGCCCCCGCGCAGGCGGGGGCCTCCCGCGGGCTGCACGAGATCCCCGCCTCCGCCGGGATTCACCCAGGGATCAAAGACCCGCGCCCGCCGAAATTCGATGCCGAAGACCTCTACGCCCTCATCCCCGAGGATGTGCGTGCGCCCTATGACGTGAAGGAAGTGATCGCGCGGCTGGTCGACGGCAGCGAATTCCACGAGTTCAAGGCGCACTACGGTTCTACGCTGGTCTGCGGTTTCGCGCATATCTGGGGGATGCCGGTCGCGATCCTCGCCAATAACGGCGTGCTGTTCTCCGAGAGCGCGCAGAAAGGCGCGCATTTCATCGAGCTCGCCTGCCAGCGCCGCATTCCGCTGCTGTTCCTCCAGAATATCAGCGGCTTCATGGTCGGCGGGAAATACGAGGCGGAGGGCATCGCCAAGCATGGCGCGAAACTCGTCACCGCCGTCGCCACCGCGACCGTGCCGAAGGTCACCGTGGTGATCGGCGGCAGCTTTGGTGCAGGGAATTACGGGATGTGCGGGCGCGCCTACTCGCCCCGCTTCCTGTTCACCTGGCCCAATGCGCGCATCTCGGTAATGGGCGGGGAGCAGGCGGCCTCCGTCCTCGCCACCGTCCACCGCGACGCCGACAGCTGGACGCCGGACCAAGCCGAGGCCTTCAAGGCCCCGATCCGCCAGAAATATGAGGACGAAGGCAACCCCTACTACGCCACCGCACGGCTGTGGGACGACGGCGTGGTCGATCCGGTCCAGACCCGCGATGTGCTGGGGCTGGCGCTGGCGGCGTGTCTGGAGGCTCCGATTGCTGAACGCCCCGCGTTTGGCGTGTTCCGGATGTGACCATCCCCGTCACCCTGAACTCGTTTCAGGGTCCATTTCACCGTCGCCACAGCGGGTGAGGGGGCATGGATGCTGAAACAAGTTCAGCATGACGAGCCCGGGAAGGATTGAAACCCCCAAGCCCCCCCTTGCGTATCTAACCCAAGTTAAGCCACAAGGGTCAGGCCTTTGGGAGGGGCGCACCGCTTGCACAAACCACTGAACCCTGCGCCGTTGCGCAAGCCCACGTTGCTGTCGCGCATCGTGCGGCGGATCATTTTGGCCATCTGGTATGCGCGGGGGTGGAGGATCGATTCCCCCCTGCCCAAGCATCTGAAGAAGTATGTGCTGGCGGGCGCGCCGCATACCTCGAACTGGGATTTCGTGTTCTTCACCGGCGCGACGCACGAAGAAGGCGTGAAGCCCAACTTCATGGGCAAGCACACGCTGTTCCAGGGGATCATGAAGAACTTCATGCTCGACATGGGCGGCATCCCGGTTGACCGCACCGCGAAAGCCAACGCCACCGAACAGGTCGCCGCCGAATTCGCCGCGCGCGATGAACTGGCGCTGGTGATCGCCTGTGAGGGCACGCGCAAGTCGGACGGCAAGTGGCGCTCCGGTTTCTACCACATCGCCCGCGCGGCGAATGTCCCGATCGTCCCCGCCTTTGCCGATAACGCCGCCAAGATTGTCAGCTTCGGCCCACCGATGCTGCCGACCGGGAACTACGGCGAAGACTTGCTGAAAATCGCTGAATGGTTCCGCGCCAAACTGCCCGATTACGAGCGCTTCAAGGTGCTCGAACAACAGGCGCGCGACATTATTGCCGGAAAGAACGATGTTTGAACTGCTTGCCCTGAACGCCGCGATCCTGCTGGCGCTGGTGCTGATCCAGTGGGCCATCAGCGTAAAGATCGACGATGTCAGCTTCATCGACGCCTTCTGGGGCGCGGGAATGGCGATCCTTGCGGTGGCGAGCTGGCTGCACGTGCCGGGCGGTCCCGGCGCTTTGGCGACGCTGATCATGCTGATGACCGCCGCCTGGGGCTTCCGGCTCGGTGGCTACCTGTTCCTGCGCTGGCGCAAGGAAGGGGAGGACAAGCGCTACACAATGATCCTCAAGAAGGATCGTGAGGCGGGCAACTTCGCCCGCGCTGCGCTCACTCGCGTGTGGCTGATGCAGGCGGTGCTGCTGTTTGCGGTGTCGTCCCCGGCGCAGGTCGGCATTCTCGCAAGCGGTGCGCCTGCCCCGATCCCGCCGCTGGCATGGGCAGGTTTCGCCCTGTGGAGCGTCGGCGTGTTTTTCGAATGGGTCGGCGATTGGCAGCTGACCCGCTTCAAGGCTGATCCCGCCAATCACGGCCCAGAGAGCAAAAACGTGCTCGACACCGGGCTGTGGCGCTACACCCGCCACCCCAATTATTTCGGCGATTTTGCCGCGTGGTGGGGCATCTGGCTCGCCTGCGCTGCGGCCGGTTGGTGGTACGCGCTTGCGACGATCATCGGCCCGCTGTTCCTCAGCTTCACGCTTACCAAATGGTCGGGCGTGACGCTGCTGGAGAAGGGTTTGGACAAGACCAAGGGCGACAAATACGCTGATTACAAGCGGCGCACCTCAGCGTTTTTCCCGATGCCGCCCCGCAGCTGAAACCGCGGCGAATCCCGCGCTTTCATGGCCTTCCCGCTCATGGCTCCCGTGCTGCGCCGCACAAAAATCGACAAGCGGCACTTTATGCCCGCGCAAAGCTGGCCTATGTTCGTGCCTGCGCGAGGAGGCGCGAGCGAGATGCCATTGAACCAGACGGCCCGGGAAGCCGAGCGCGAGCGGATCGCGCGCCATGTGCTCGATCTGGTCAAGGAGCGCGGCTCGGAAATCCCGTGGACTGTCGCGATGGCCGAAAGCGGGCTGACCCGTGCGCGGTTCGAAGCGTTGTTTGCCGATTACGACGATATGTTCGATGCGGTGGCGCAGACCTGGCTCGCCCCGCAGTTGCAGGTGATGGAAGAGGTGCTCGCCACCAACCTGCCGCCGCCGCGCAAGATGTACGAATTCTTCCGACGCCGCTTCGTGATCTCGCAGGAGCGGTTCCGCGCCGATCCGCAGTTTTTCAGCATCCTGTGCGAAATGGGCGCGGCCAATTTTGAACGGGTGCGCTCCTATGTCGATCTGGCCGATCACTACCTGTGCGAACTGATCGCCGAAGCGCAGGCTGATGGCTATTTCGCCGGGCTGGAGATTGATGAGGCCTTGTCGATGATCAATCAGATGGTCACGGTCTACACCATGCCCGATGCGCTGATCTATCTCGGCGACAAGCTGTCCGAAAAGAAGCTGGCGCGGATTGTCGACACGATGTTTATCGGCTTGTCGGGTGAGGCCGGGGCCGATGCCTCGGGCGTGAATACGCTGAAGGTCGCGTCCTGAGCCTTTGCCGTCGCGGCGGCTTTCCTACGCGCGGCTGACCTGACACTATCGCGCGCATGACCCGCCGCCAGACCCGCGCAGCCTTGCCCTATTCGCACAGGTTGCCGGGGGCAGGTTTTTCGGTTCTGGACAGTGTCTCATGTGTCTCCAACAGCCGCCCACCACGCGGCAGAGGGATCGTCGCTCCCCCGCGCGCCGCGGCGCTGCAAGCCATCGAACAGCCCGCCTTCCAGCTGCATGGTCGCAGGCGCAGTGCGGTTCCAGTCCATCACATAGAGCCGCTCGGCGATCTGCCAGCGTCCGTCGCGCTTCGCCAGCGTGTCGAGATAGCGCCCGCCGACCACCAGCTCGATCTCGCCATCGGGCGTGGGGATGATGTGAAGCGCGACGCAGTTGGTCTCGGCCCGCGCGGTCAGGCCCGCGATCCGGATCACGGTGTTGCTGATGTTGTGCTGGGTCAGCCGCATTGTGCCGAGGCCCGCCATCAGCCCAGGGATCACCTCGGCGATGGGCTTCGCGCCGTCGCCATAGTCGATCAGAGCGTCAGGCGTGAACACTGCGGCGAGCTGTTCGGGATCGCAGCGGTCGATCCCGCGGCAATAGAGCGCAAGGGTTTCGCCAATGGCGAGCCGGTCGGCGAGTTCGATCATGTCCATCGCGCTGCATTACCGCGCCTGCGCGGCCAGCGGGACTGCCGAAAGCGTCAGCGCCTCGCGGCCTACCTGCGCGAGTCGCGCTTGAATTGCAGCACGTTGGCCGGGAGCTTGCGGGGCGGGGGGCGGAGACGGTGTTCGGCGAGCGCATACTTGAGCGCCGCGCCCACCATGACGCCCGAGATCAGGAGGATCAGCCCGGCCCAGAACCAGTGCGGCAGGCCTAGTGCGGCCTCGATCTGTCCGGTGTCCGACATCATCGCCTGTCCGTCCACCATCCCCTGCTCGGTGAACAGGTAGTTGAAATCGCGCAGCATCGACATGGCGCCGAGCACGCCCAGGAATTGCAAGCTGAAGCGCGCAAAGCCGGGGGAGGCGCGCCACGCGATCAGGCCGAGGATTGCGGCGACCAGCGGCAGCACCCACAACCCGGTCAGCGAGCGCACCCAGATCAGCACGCTACCCAGGATCACCGCCGCCGACAGCCACAGCACCGGTCGCCACGCTTTGGGGTGGGCGCTGGCCACGATCAGCAGTGCGCCCACCGCGCTCGGCGCAATCGGGCCGCCTGCTGCGATGGCGGCATGGGTGAAGCGCGATGCCTCGCCCGAAACCTGGCTCTCAGCCACACCCGAACCATTGGGGAAGATCATCAGCTGCTCGAAATGCTGGCCGAGCAGCATCGCAGTGAGGCCGTGGCCCATCTCGTGGAACCACGTCGTCAGGATCGCGAAGGGGTAGATGAGGTAGGCGCCGAAGGGCAGCGCGGGCAGCATCGTCACCACCAGACCGGCGACGACCAGCCGTCCGATCGCTTCACCCTGCGAGCCGGGAGTGACAAGCGGCTGCACCCTGGTCAGTCCGCTGCAACGGGATCAGGGCTGTGGCCCGAAGCGTCGACCGAGATGCCGTGCTGGCGCACCGTTTCCTCGTCCTGTTCGCGCTGTTCGCGCAGGATCGACCAGCTCGCGAGGAACAGCCCCGCCACCAAGGGGCCGAGCACAATGCCCGAAAAGCCGACGAAGCTGATGCCGCCCAGCGTGGTGATGAGGATGATCCAGTCAGGGATCCCGGTATCGCGGCCGACCAGAATCGGGCGCAGCACGTTGTCGGCCGAGGAGATGACGAAGAAGCCGGTCAGCAGCACGAACAGCCCCTGCCAGGTGTCGCCGGTAATCAGCAGATACAGCCCCGCCGGCACCCACACCGCGCCCGATCCGATCACCGGCACCAGCGCAAAGATCGCCATGATGACGCCGAACAGCAGCGCAGATGGCACGCCCGCAATCATCAGCGTGATCGTGCCGAGCGCGCCCTGCACCAGCGCGACGACACCGGTGCCCTTGATCGTGGCGCGGACGATACCGAGGAACCGCTCGGCCAGCCGGTCGGCGATGCTGCGTTCGACCGGGACAGCGCACAGCACAGTGCGTCCGATCCGCTCGCCATCGCGCAGCAGGAAGAACATCACATACAGCGCCACGCCGAAGGAGAGGAAGAAGCTGAGCGCCCCGCTGCCGATCGAGACGGCCTGCGATGCAATCATCCCGGCGCTTTCGGTGAGCAGTTCCTGCAAACGCGTCTGCACCATCGCGATATCGGCCCAGCCGCTGCGATCCACCGCTTCGCGAGCGAACTGCGGCAGCCGCGTGTAAACCGTATCGAACAGCGCCGCGAGGTCGATGGGCTGCTGTTGCAGCGTGGTGACCAGCACAAAAGCCTGCTGGATCACCATCGAGGCGACCCATGCCGCGGGCACGAGCACCAGGATGAAGATGATCAGCAGCGACAGTCCGGCGGCCGGATTGCGCCGCCCGCGCAGAAGCCGCAGCACATTGCGATAGAGCGGCTGGAACATGATCGCCGCCAGCCCCGCCCACAACAGGGGCTGGGCGAAGGGATAGATCACTACGGCCATCAGCAAAGTGACCACCGCGAGGATGATCAGAAAGCTGGTCTGTTGCAGTTCCTCGGTACGGTGGGGCTGGGTCGCCATTGATGCTCCGGATTTAGACGTCGAGATTGGCGACGTTAAGGGCATTATCCTGAATGAACTCGCGCCGCGGTTCGACGATATCGCCCATCAGGCGGGTGAAGATTTCGTCGGTCACGTCGGCATCCTCGACCTTCACTTGCAGCAGCACCCGGGCTTCGGGATCGAGCGTTGTTTCCCACAATTGCTCGGCATTCATTTCGCCCAGACCCTTGTAGCGGGCAATCGCGAGCCCCTTGCGCCCGGCGGCGAAGATCGCGTCGAGCAGCTGGCTCGGGCGGCTGATCCCATCGTCCTGCGGCAGCGGCGGGGGGGCTGCAACCTGCTCGGCCTCTCCGGCGAAGGGATCGCCTTCGATCGCCTCGGCGCCAAGGGTGGTGTCAGCCTCCGGCTCGTCCGGGACGTCGCCCGCGCGCACCAGGCGGACGGGCGAGGCATAGGCATCGGCCTGCGCGGCGGCGAGGGCGTGGAGCTTGTGGGCTTCGGTGCTGACGAGGAAGCGCGCGTCGATTTCGTGCACGTCCTTCACGCCGCGCCACAGGCGTTCGAACACCACGGTGCCGTCATCGCGCTGATAGGCGCTCCAGCGCGCTTCGCGGTCGCCCGCGCCAAGCCGTCCGGCCGCGCGGCCCAGCGCAGCGGCGAGTGCCTCGCCCGCCAAACCCGGTTCCAGCGCGCCGACCAGCGCCATCTGTTCCACAATCCCGCTATCATAGCGGCGCGGGACGAAGGCGAGCAGGTTCTTCAAACGCAGCGCGCCATCCACCAGCGCGCGCAGATCATCGCCGCCACGTGCACCTTCGGCGGTTTCGATCACCCGGCCTTGCAGCCCGGCATCGACCAGATAGCGATCGAGCGCCGCCTGATCCTTGAGATAGACCTCGCTCCGCCCCTTGGAGACCTTGAACAACGGCGGCTGGGCGATGAACAGGTGCCCGGCGCGGATGATGTCGGGCATCTGGCGGTGGAAGAAGGTCAGCAGCAGCGTGCGGATATGCGCGCCATCCACGTCAGCGTCGGTCATGATGACGATCTTGTGGTAGCGCAGCTTTTCCAGATTGAATTCATCACGGATGCCGGTGCCCATCGCCTGAATTAGCGTGCCGACTTCCTTGGAGCTGATGATCCGGTCAAACCGGGCGCGCTCGACGTTGAGGATCTTGCCCTTCAGCGGCAGGATCGCCTGCGTCTTACGGTCACGCCCCTGCTTGGCCGATCCGCCTGCGGAGTCCCCTTCGACCAGGAACAGTTCGGACTTGGCCGGATCGCGTTCCTGACAATCGGCGAGCTTGCCCGGCAGGCTGGCGACGCTCATCGCGCCCTTGCGGCTCATTTCGCGCGCGCGGCGGGCGGCTTCGCGGGCGGCGGCGGCGTCGATCACCTTTTGGATGATCGATTTCGCATCGCCCGGGTTTTCTTCCAGCCATTCGGACATCTTGTCGCTCATCAGCGATTCCAAGGGCGAGCGCACTTCGGAGCTGACCAGCTTGTCCTTGGTCTGGCTGGAGAATTTCGGGTCGGGCAGCTTGACGCTGACGATCGCGGTCAGGCCTTCGCGCATGTCTTCGCCCGAAAGGCTGACCTTTTCTTTCTTCAGCATCCCTGACCGCTCGGCATAATTGTTGAGCGTGCGGGTCAGCGCGGCGCGGAAAGCGGCGAGGTGCGTGCCCCCGTCGCGCTGCGGTATGTTGTTGGTGAAGGCGAGCACGTTTTCGTAGTAGGAATCGTTCCACTCCAGCGCGACGTCGATCCCGATCCCGTCCTTTTCGGCCGAGACCGAGATCGGTTCGGGGATCAGTGGCTGCTTGTTGCGGTCGAGATACTTCACGAAGGCCGCGATCCCGCCCTCGTAATAGAGATCGTGCTCCAGCACCTCTTCATGCCGCTTGTCGCGCAGCTTGATGCGCACGCCGGAGTTGAGGAAGGCAAGCTCGCGGTAGCGATGCTCCAGCTTCTCGAAGTCGAATTCGGTGACGTTCTTGAAGGTGTCGTGGCTGGCCTTGAAGGTGACGCGCGTGCCCTTCTTGAGGCCATTGTCATCGCCATTGCTGGCGACCGGCGGGGCATCGCCCGTCACTTCGAGCGGGGCGACCGCATCGCCGTGTTCGAACCGCATCCAGTGCGACTTGCCCTCGCGCCAGATGACCAGTTCCAGCCATTCCGACAGCGCATTCACCACCGACACGCCGACGCCGTGGAGACCGCCGGAGACCTTGTAGGCGTTGTCGTCCGAGGTGTTCTCGAACTTCCCGCCCGCGTGGAGCTGGGTCATGATCACTTCGGCGGCGGACACGCCTTCTTCGGTGTGCATCCCGGTCGGAATACCGCGCCCATTATCTTCGACCGACACAGAACCATCGGGGTTCAATTCGATCAGAACGAGGTCGCAATGGCCTGCCAATGCCTCGTCGATTGCGTTATCCGAGACTTCGAACACCATGTGATGCAGGCCGCTGCCGTCATCCGTGTCGCCGATATACATGCCAGGGCGCTTGCGTACGGCATCGAGGCCCTTGAGAACCTTGATGGAATCCGCGCCATACTCGCCCATCTGGCGGACGCGTTCGGGGAAGCCTTCGGAGACGGGGTCAGAAGCGTGTGGAGTGGTGTCGTTCATGCCCCATCATATAGGGCTTGCGCGGCGGAAACCCAACTGCGGGAGGCCCGCAAGCGCCGCTTTTCCACGAATGTTCAGAGCGCTTGGTCGAGCAGTTCAGAACGCAGGGCGGAAATGAACCTTGCCGCGCCACATCGTCGCATCGAACAACGGCATCATCCCGGCGCGGGTGACCTCGTCGAACTGGGTTACATGGCACGCGGCGGCGGCCTTGGCGGCGTCGAGATCGGCGGGGGTGTAGGCGATGGCTTCGGTGAGCAGCGCTGGATCGGTTGTGGCCCACTGCGCCATCTCCGGCACCGGCGGCAGGCTGCCTGCGGAGATGCCGACATAGAGCAGTTTCGGGCGCTCGGCGGCGGGCATGGATTGCACGATCTGTGTTGTCAGTGCGCTGACCAATCGGTGATCGGCGTGGCCGTATCCGCCGTCGGGACCCCAGGTCAGCACTGTGTCGGCGGAAGGCAGATGATGGGCCAATGCGGCTGCCAGGACAACGTCTCGGACACGGTCGGCCAGCCGCCCGTCGCCGAAGCCGAGATTGTCCACCTCGGCCACGCCCAGTGCGCGTCCGGCGCATTGCGCCTCGGCGCGGCGGGTATCGGCCAGTGCATCTCCCTTGGCCATACCCGACACGCCCGGCCCCGCATCACCCGCCGTTGCGTGGACGATGGTGACCTCGGTCCCCTGCCGCGCCAATGCAGCAATCGCAGGAGCCATCGGCAATTCGTCGTCCGGATGGGCCAGCATGACGACCACCTTCCGCGGCGCGGGCGTTTCCTGCGCAGTGGCAGGGGCCATCGCCAGTGCGGCGACTGCGATTGCTGCGGCAGTGCGGATCATCGGTGCCTCTCCTTTGGCCCCGCATTGCCACTTGTGCGAGCCTTCGCGCAAATCCTTTGCGCAGGCGCCTCTGCTGGTTATGCATGGCCCCCATGAGCCACGACATGATGATGAGCCGCCTCGCCGAACCCTTCGGTAGCTTCCCCGACATCCTGATGGAATGGTCGCGCATCAAGGGCGATGACCTCGCGCTGATCGACGAAAAGCGGGAGGTTTACTGGGCGGAACTTGTCGGGCTGGTCGAGCGGCTGGCGGCGCGGCTGGTGGAGACGGGATTGCAGCGCGGGCAATCGGTCGCGATCCTCGGCACCTCCACGGTCGAATATGCGCTGGTGTTCTTGGCAGCGATGCGCGCAGGCGGCGTGGCTGCTCCGCTGACGACCAGCGCCTCGCCCGAACAACTTGCGGGGATGGCCAAGGATTCGGGCGCGGTGCACCTGTTCATTGATGCGGCCAAGGCGGCGGAACTCGGCACCGACTTCATGGCCGACCTGATCCGTGTGCCGCTGGAGAGCATCGATCAGTGGATGGCCCCTCCGGGCACCCGCGCGCCCGCCTTCGCACTGGAGCCGAAAGACCCGTTCAATATCATCTATTCCAGCGGCACGACCGGCATTCCCAAGGGCATCGTCCATTCGCACCAGATGCGCTGGCGGCAATTCGCTTCGACCGGGCTCAGCTACCTCAGCGCCGGGATCGACGTGCGCTCGCTCGCCTCTACCCCGCTCTATTCGAACACCACCATGGTCGCGTTCCTGCCCGTGCTACTCGCGGGCGGCTGCGTCCGGGTGATGGGCAAGTTCGATTGCGCCAAGTGGCTTGCCTTTGCCCAAGGTGATCGCACAACCATCACTATGCTGGTGCCGGTGCAATACCAGCGGCTGATGGATTTCGAGCGCTTCGACGACTTTGATCTCTCGTCCCTGAAGCTCAAATACTGCACCTCCGCGCCGTTCTCGGCGGAACTCAAGCGCGAGGTGCTGGCGCGGATGCCGGGCGGGCTGATCGAGATCTATTCGATGACCGAAGGCGGCGTGGTGTGCCTGCTGGCGTGCCACGAATTCCCCGACAAGCTCCACACCGTCGGCCGCCCTGCGCCGGGGAGCGAATTGAAAGTGCTCGACGATGAAGACCGCGAAGTGCCGCCCGGCACCCCGGGCAACATGATCGGCCGCAGCCTCACCATGATGAGCGGCTACAAGAACCGCCCGGACAAGACGGCGGAAGCGCAGTGGATCGACCCTGTGACCGGTGAGGCATGGATGCGGATGGGCGATATCGGCCGTGTGGACGCGGAAGGCTTCGTCGAACTGGTCGGCCGCGCCAAGGACATGATCATCTCGGGCGGGTTCAACATCTACCCCTCCGACCTCGAAGCCGAATTGTGCAGGGAACCCGGCGTCGCCGAGGCAGCGGTGGTCGGGATGCCGTCGCGCAAATGGGGAGAGAGTCCGGTCGGCTTCGTGGTGCTGAAGGACGGCGCGGCAGACCCTGAGGCAATCATGGCGTCGGTCAACGCGCGGCTCGGCAAGACCCAGCGGCTCGCTGCGCTGCACCCGATTGCGGAAATGCCGCGCAGCCATATCGGCAAGCTGCTCAAGACCGACCTGCGCGAAGAAGCGGCATGGTTAGGCGGGGTGGAATAGCGGGGCCCTAAAACGGCTCGGCCCGGCTCCTCGAGAGAGGAGCCGGGCCGCTGTTGGTTTCGCTTTTGTGCTAGCGTTCCACGATATCTGAGGCTTGAGGCCCTAGACGATAAACGTGTTGAACGCGGTGCCGCTGATAGCAACGGCGAGCAGCAAGGCGATAACCTTTTCGCTGATCATGTTCATGGTTCGGGTTTCCCTGTTTTGTTGTTGTTTGGGAGTCCAGGCAATCGGGGGGAGGGGGGAGAGGACTGCCCGGACCGGAACATCATATACAAAGTCGCGCGCAATATTCAATCACTCACAAGACTGAAAATAATTCATCACCGCAATCGAAAAAGGCAATCACCGGGGGGTGGCACGCGGCGAGGCGGCTGAATGTGTGGCGATCTGGGGGGATGAGCGGCTTGAGACGCGGCCACCTATTAAGGGGGGGAGGCCGGTGGCCGCGTCTCGTTCGCTGCATGTCCGGCGTTGGGCCGGACGGAGACAGGGCGGGAGGGCCAAGCAGGGGGGGCGCTGGCCGCTCCTGCCGGTCAGGCAGGCAGGCAACGGATCCGTGTTCGGATGCCGCGCCCGGGCGATGGCTCCACATGGAAGAATGCCGGTTTGGAGAGAGGGGCCCGGCAACGCATCGCTCAATCGGCGAAGTGGTGTTGCGCGGCCTCGAATTCAAATGAGAAAACACCAAGGTTAGTTGCAAGACTTGCAACAATGTGCGCCTCAAATTGAATCAAAACGGCCGCCGGATCGCTCCGGCGGCCGTTTCATTTCAGAGGCTTGGCGCGGCTCAGTTGGCGGCGACGGTGCGACCGCTGCGGGCCTGCATCGCGGCAACCCGTTCGACTTCGGCGAGCGCGACGGTGCGGGCTTCGGCCACGCACTTGCTGTCGACCGAGGTGCGGCCGGCGCTGTAGCGGCCAGCGGCTTCGACGGTGCAGGCCTGACGCAGCTTGGCATCAATCCGCGCTTCGAGCGCGGCGCGGCCTTCCGACGTGGTCACGTCGACATCGCCATAGGCAATGCGAACGGTCACGATCTGCTCAGCTGCCGGCTCTGCGGCAACGGGAGCTGCGACGGCGGCGAGGGCGATCAAGGGGAGAATGAAACGCATGGGGAACTCCGATTTTGAGAGAGGGTGTCGGTAGAACGATGCCGCTGACCGGCATTCGGTTGCTGTTTGAAACTCTGGTGCAGTGCACAAGAATAATGTGCAAATGCGAAAGGCGCAGAATTGGTTCCAAAGATTGCAACGAATCCGGGTGAATTTTTCGGGAACCCGTTGAAATAACGCCCTCACTTTTATGTTGCGCTGCAAAATTGTTGGGCCGTGGTGCGGCGATGCTGGACAGCAAGGGGCCTGCTTCGTAATCCGCCGCCATGAGCGCGCACCCTTCAAGCCCCGCAGCGGGCGATTCTGCCGTCCCCGAATCGATCCTGATCGTCGATTTCGGTTCCCAGGTGACGCAGTTGATCGCGCGCCGCGTCCGCGAGGCGGGGGTCTATTCCGAGATTGCCCCCTTTACCCAGGCCGAAGCCGCGTTCCGGCGGATGCAGCCCAAGGGCATTATCCTCTCAGGCTCGCCCGCCAGCGTCCCCGAAGACGGCAGCCCCCGCGCTCCGCAATCCCTGTTCGATGCGGGCCTGCCGATTCTTGGCATCTGCTATGGCCAGCAGGTGATGAGCCACCAGCTGGGCGGCGAAGTGCGGCCCGGCCATGAAACCGGAGAGGGCGGCGAATTCGGCCGCGCTTTCCTAACCGTCACCGGCGAATGTTCGCTGTTCAACGGCTTGTGGGAGGTGGGGGAGCGCCATCAGGTCTGGATGAGCCACGGCGACAAGGTCACCCAATTCGCGCCCGGCTTCGAAATCGTCGCCACGTCCGACGGCGCACCTTTCGCGGTCATCGCGGACGAGAGCCGCAAGTTCTACGGCACCCAGTTCCACCCCGAGGTGGTCCACACCCCCGATGGCGGCCGGCTGATCGCCAATTTCGTGCGCCATGTCTGCGGCCTCAAGGGCGACTGGACGATGGCCGAGTTCCGCAAGACCAAGATCGCGGAAATCCGCGCGCAGGTGGGCGACAAGCGCGTGATCTGCGGGCTTTCGGGCGGGGTCGATTCGGCGGTGGCCGCCGTGCTGATCCACGAAGCGATCGGCGACCAGCTGACTTGCGTCTTCGTCGACCACGGGTTGATGCGCATGAACGAGGCCGAGCAGGTCGTGACCCTGTTCCGCGACCACTACAATATCCCGCTCGTCCACGTGGAGGCCGAAGAGCTGTTCCTCGGCGGCCTCGCGGGTCTCACCGACCCCGAAGCCAAGCGCAAGTTCATCGGCAAGACCTTCATCGATGTGTTCGAGACCGAGGCGAACAAGATCGGCGGCGCAGACTTCCTCGCCCAGGGCACGCTTTACCCCGATGTGATCGAATCGGTCAGCTTCACCGGCGGGCCGAGCGTCACGATCAAGAGCCACCACAATGTCGGCGGCTTGCCCGAACGCATGAACATGCAGCTGGTCGAACCCTTGCGCGAGCTATTCAAGGACGAGGTGCGCGATCTCGGCCGCGAGCTGGGCCTGCCCCCTGCCTTCGTCGGCCGCCACCCCTTCCCCGGCCCCGGCCTCGCCATCCGCATCCCCGGCGAAGTGACCAAGGAACGCTGCGACATCCTGCGCAAGGCTGACGCGATCTACCTTGAGGAAATCCGCAATGCGGGCCTCTATGATGCGATCTGGCAGGCCTTTGCGGTGCTGCTGCCGGTCAAGACTGTCGGCGTGATGGGCGACGCGCGCACATACGATTCGGTCTGCGCGTTGCGGGCCGTCACCTCGACCGACGGGATGACCGCGGATGTCTTCCCCTATGACGCCGGGTTCCTGACCCGCGTGGCCACCCGCATCGTCAATGAGGTGCAGGGCATCAACCGGGTGGTCTATGACTACACGTCGAAGCCGCCGGGAACGATCGAGTGGGAGTAGGGCAAGCGCCCCCTTCCGGCCGCGCGGCAAATCGCATATCTGTCGCCCAGTCTTTTCTACATCAAGGGTATTGCCTGTGACAAACCTTCGCTCTCTTACCCTTGCTGCCGCCTTCGCGCTGGGTCTTTCAGCCTGCGCAGAGCCTGCCGTCGATGCTTCGCAAGATAAGGCCACCGACGCAGCACCGCTGACCGAGGGCGACTGGGCACTCGATCCGGCGGGCTCGCGCCTGTCCTATGTCAGCATCAAGGCGGGCGAGGTGGCTGAGGCCAACCGCTTCGACAAGCTGTCGGGCAGCGTTGCGGCGGACGGCACGGCGACGCTCGATATCGACCTCGCCTCGGTCAACACCGGCGTCGACATCCGCAATGAGCGGATGCGTGAGATCTTCTTTGGCGTGGCCGAAAACCCCAAGGCCACGGTGACGGCCAAGCTCGACCCGGCGGCGTTCGCCGGGCTGGCGGTCGGCCAGTCGCTCACCCGGCCATTGAAAGCCAGCGTGGCGATCAAGGGTGCGACCAGCGATGTCGAGACCGAAGTGCTGGTCACCCGCGCTTCGGCTGACCGGGTGACGGTGGTGCCAACCGCGCCGGTGATCATCTCGACCGATATGTTCGGCCTGACCGATGAACTCGGCGAATTGCGCGCGCTGGCGCAACTGCCCTCGATCACGCCTGCCGTGCCGGTGACCTTCACTCTGTCGTTCAAGCGCGGCTGAGGTAGCCCGGCTCCGGCTGCCGCTTATCTCGCGCGGCGCGGCAGTGGCAGGCGGGCCGTGATGGCCAGTGCCGCCTGCGCAGCCAGCATCCCGAGCGCGGTCGATGCGATCATCTGGCTGCTCCAGTGGCCCCCCAAGGTGATCCGCGCCGATACCCCGGCGATCAGCAGCCCGCCTGCGAGAAGCCGCGCGGCGCGCGCACGGTGCGCAGGCCCGCTTGCCAGCAAAGCCACACCGAACATCGCCCCATAGACAAGGCCGAAGGTCGACGGCAGTCCGCTAGACGCGGCGGGATCGGCGACCGCCACAAGGGCAGGATCGGGGCGCGGCACGAACAACACGGCGCGCAGGCCCTTGTCGGCGGCGAAGGCGAAGGCATAGGCGAGCGGCAATGCCAATGCGCCTCGCAGCCGCGCGACCTGATAGGCCAGCGCTCCTGCGACCACGAGCGTTCCCCAGAGCAGCGGCGCCTTCGCCGTATCGGTCAGCCAACCGGCCCAGAACGGGCGAGCGCCTAACGTCTCCTGCAAGGCCAGCGTCAACGTCACATCGCCCGGCAAAGGCCCCTGCAACAGTGCGCTCGCCCCACCGATGAAGGCAACGATGGCGGCAAGCAGGGCGGCGATGCGCATGGAAGCAAAATTCCTTGGGCGGCGTGACGCTACGACACAGTGGGTTGGGCTGCGGCCCTCTCAAAAGCAGGCTTGAAAGCATTGCGCAACTCGGCTTGTCTCCCGTGCAAACACGCATTCCAACGGGAGAGACCACGTCATGAAGACCGCCATCACTGAAATGTTCGGCATCCAGCACCCCATCATTCAGGGCGGGATGCACTATGTCGGCTTTGCCGAGATGGCGGCGGCGGTCTCCAACGCCGGGGGGCTCGGGATCATCACCGGGCTGACGCAGGGCACCCCGGAGAAGCTCGCCAATGAAATCGCGCGCTGCAAGGACATGACCGACAAGCCGTTCGGCGTGAACCTCACCATCCTGCCGACCCTGACCCCGCCCGACTATCCCGGGCTGGTCAAGGCCGTGATCGACGGCGGCGTTAAGGTGGTGGAGACCGCAGGGCGCAACCCGGTCGATTTGCTGCCCGCGCTGAAGGATGCCGGGATCAAGGTCATCCACAAGTGCACGTCTGTGCGCCACTCGCTGAAGGCGCAGGCGATCGGCTGCGATGCGGTGAGTGTCGACGGGTTCGAATGCGGCGGCCATCCTGGCGAGGACGATGTGCCGAACTTCATCCTGTTGCCGCGCGCGGCGGACGAGTTGGAAATCCCCTTCGTCTCCAGCGGCGGCATGGCCGACGGGCGCAGCCTGGTCGCCAGCCTCGCGATGGGCGCGCAGGGGATCAACATGGGCACGCGCTTCATCGCCACCAAGGAAGCGCCGGTGCACGAGAACGTGAAGCAGGCGATCCTTGCGGCATCCGAACTCGACACCCGCCTTGTGATGCGCCCGCTGCGTAACACCGAGCGCGTGCTCAACAATGCCGCGGTCGAGCGCCTGATCATCAAGGAGAAGGAGCTGGGCGATTCCATCACCATTCAGGACATCCTGCCCGAAGTCGCCGGGGTCTACCCGAAGATCATGATGGAAGGCACGATGGATGCGGGCGCGTGGAGCTGCGGCATGGTCGCCGGGCTGATCCACGACATCCCGACCTGTCAGGAATTGATCGACCGGATCATGCTTCAGGCTGAAGAAATCATCGCCCGGATGAATGCGATGGCGCGCGGCTGAGCCGACTGCACCGGCGTGACGGTTGGGAGGCGCTCGCGTCGGTGATCTACCCGCCTAAAAGGCGGTTCAGCCTTCGCCGCCCGCGTTCGATTTCAAGCGGGTGTAAGGCACGAAATCCTCAAAGAACACCGCGCCGGTGAAAAAGCCCAGCACCCGATCGACCGTGGTCATCTGGTCGAGCCGACACAATTCGCTCGCGTTGAAGCGTTGTGTGACCAGCGCGTCATTATCGTCGATCTGGTCGGGATCGCGGGTGCGCTGGACATAGATCGTGTTGCCCGAGCCATAGACATAGGCGGTGCGATCAATGGTCGTCATGCGCTGACTCGGCAGGCTGCGGATGCACCGCACTGGCTCTCCCGCCACGCGGCCCTCGATCAGTTTGGCGAGGCGCGCTTCGCCCTTACTCGGCGGCGCGGCTTCGGCGGTGGTTTCGGTCTCGACATCTTGAGCTGCAAGCGGACTGAGGCACAGGCCTGCCAGAGCAAGCGGCACAGCGGCGATAAGGGCAGGACGAAAACGGTTCATGGATCGATCCTCGCAGTCAGGGATACAACGTTCGTACAGCACAGCCTGCCTTAACCGCCGCTGAGCGTGCCGGATCAGCTGGCGCCCGCAGCGATATCGGGCAGGCCCGCCTGATCCGCACCATCCGCCGGGCCACCGCGCAGCACGAAGCGGCGGTCGCAATAGCCGCAATCGACATAGCCATGTTCGTCGATCTCAAGGAACACGCGCGGATGGCCGAGCGCGGAGGGGCGATAGCCGGCGCGGGCGCGGATGCCGCTGGCCCCGTCGCAGGAAACGCGCCGCGTATCGACCAGCAGGACTTCGGGAGGAGGAATGCTCATGGCGCTTGCCGATACAGGGCGCCGCGCCGGAGTTCAATTGCCTTTGCAGGCGCCTTTGCCTAGGCGGAAGCCATGTCAGCCGAACCCGCCATCCGCATCGACAATCTCGTGAAACGCTACGCCCCGGCCAAGGGCGCGAACGGCACCGTCACCGCAGGCAAGCTGGCGCTGGGCGGGGTGAGCTTCGATGTGCCCGAAGGCTCGATCTTCGGTCTGCTTGGCCCCAACGGCGCGGGCAAATCGACGCTGATCAATATCCTGGCCGGGTTGGTCAACAAGACTTCCGGCAGCATCGACATCTGGGGTTTCGACATTGATCGCAACCGCCGCAACGCCAGCCGCTCGATCGGGATTGTCCCGCAGGAAATCGTGTTCGATCCGTTCTTCACGCCGTTTGAAGTGCTGGAGAATCAGGCCGGGTTCTACGGCATCGCCGCCGCCCTGCGCCGCTCCGAAGCGCTGCTGGAGGCCGTGCGCCTCGCCGACAAGCGCAATGCCTATGCCCGCACGCTATCAGGCGGGATGAAGCGACGGCTGCTGGTGGCCAAGGCGATGGTGCACAGCCCACCCATTCTGGTGCTGGATGAACCCACCGCCGGGGTCGATGTCGATCTTCGCCGCCAGCTGTGGGAACTGGTCAGCGAATTGAACCGTGACGGTGTGACCGTCGTGCTCACCACCCACTACCTCGAAGAGGCCGAGGAGCTGTGCGACCGGATCGCGATCATCAACAACGGCCAGCTGATCGCCAACAAGCCGACGCGCGAGCTGGTCGACATGGCGCGCGAGAAGATCGTGACCGTCACCACCGCGCAAGACCTCGCCTCGGCCCCTGCGCATGAGGCTTTCGTCAAAGTGCAGTGGGACGGCGCGCGCGGGGTCGAGGTGACCTATGACAAGGACCGGCTCAGTGCAGGTCAGGTGCTGGGGATCCTTCAGGCGCAGGGCCTGACTGTGGAAGACGTCACCACCCGCGAAGCCGATCTTGAGGATGTGTTCGTCCAGCTGACCGCCAGCGACGGCTGAACACGCCGCGCAACCCGCTTGCCGACCGCGCAATTGCACGTCATGGCAAGCGGATGGCGATGGAAGATGGCTTGCAACAGGCGCATGATGTTGTCGTGATCGGCTCGGGCGCGGCGGGGCTGACCGCGGCGCTGGCGCTGGCCGAAACGCGCCGCGTGCTGGTGCTGGCCAAGGGCTCGCTCACTGGCGGATCGACCGCTTGGGCACAGGGCGGGATCGCCGCTGTGCTCGACACCGGCGACACCTTTGAAAACCACGTGCGCGATACGATGGTGGCGGGTGCTGGCCTCAATGACCTCGCCACGGTCGAATTCGTGATCGAACGCGCGCCGCAATCCATCGACCGATTGTGCGAGTTGGGCGTGCCGTTCAACCGCGATGCCGACAGCCTCCACCTGACCCGCGAAGGCGGCCATTCGCATCGCCGGATCGTCCATGTCGACGATGCGACCGGCTGGGCGGTGCAATCGGCGCTGGTCAAGGCGGCGGAGGCGAACCCGAACATTACGCTCCTGCCGGGCCGCACCTGCATCGACTTCATCACCGACCGCCACCGCGAGCACTTCTCCGCCGCCGGGCGCGTGTGGGGCGTCTATGCGCTGGACGAGGCCACCGGGCGCGTCGAACGCCATGTCGCCCGCGCCACGATCCTCGCCACGGGCGGTGCCGGGCGCGTCTATCAGTTCTCCACCGCCCCGCGCGGCGCGACGGGGGACGGGATCGCAATGGCCTGGCGGGCGGGCGCGCGCGTCTCCAACATGGAGATGATGCAGTTCCACCCGACCTGCCTCTACAATCTCGACGTCAAAAACTTCCTCATAACTGAGGCCGTGCGGGGCGAGGGCGGGCATCTGCTCCACCCCGAAACCGGGCGGCGTTTCATGGTCGATTACGATCCTGAGCGCATGGAACTCGCCCCCCGCGATGTGGTCGCCCGCGCGATCGACGATCAGATCAAGCGGTTCGGCCTCGATTGCGTGCATCTCGACATCAGCCACCAGCCCGCCGATTTCGTGAAGGGCCACTTCCCGACGATCTACGACAAGCTGATGGGACTGGGCATCGACATGACCACCCAGCCGATCCCGGTCGTGCCAGCGCAGCACTACACCTGCGGCGGGGTGGTTGTGGGCCTCGACGCGCGCACCGATGTGCCGGGGCTGTGGGCGGCGGGCGAATGCACCGAAAGCGGCCTGCACGGCGCGAACCGGCTGGCGTCCAACTCCCTGCTCGAATGCTTCGTCTTCGGCGAGGCGGCGGCGCAGGATATTCTCGAACGCTGGGACAGCCTTGAGGACGTGCCCGCGATCCTGCCGTGGGACGAAAGCCGCGTGACCGACTCCGACGAAGAGGTGGTGATCAAACAGAACTGGACCGAAATCCGCCGCTTCATGTGGAACTACGTCGGCATCGTGCGCACCACCAAACGCCTGGAGCGCGCCGCCAGCCGCATCGACCTGCTGAAACGCGAGGTCGAGGATTACTACGGCGCGTTCCGGGTGACGACCGATCTGATTGAACTCAGAAACCTGCTGCAATCGGCCGAGCTGATCGTCATGTCCGCGCTGCGCCGCAAGGAAAGCCGGGGGCTGCATTATACGCTGGATTATCCTGAGCTGGCGGACGAGCCCAAGGATACGGTGCTGGTGCCTTAGGGCGCTGGATTAACCCAGACCCGTTTGCCCTGAGCTTGTCGAAGGGCTGCTTTTCACTTCGGACCTTGGCCTGGAAGAAAGTGCAGTGCTTTGACAAGCTCAGCACGGACGGAAGTTAGGGCTTTTCCAGTAGTTCGGTCGCGGTTCATCTTACGCGACATAGCCACGCGCTGACACACTCCAAAAGGGCGCACCGATGACAAGAGTTCTGGGTTTTCTTTGCCTTGCCGCGCTGAACGCCGCCCCCCTCGCCGCCCAAGACCCCGCCCCATCCGAAAACGCCTCAGAGAATTCGATCGTCGTCACCGCGCAGCGCTCCGGTGCGCCGATGTGGACGATTGATACGCCCACCGGCACCATCATCCTCGTCGGCGAGATTCGGGCGATCCCCAAGACCACGCCGTGGGAGCCTGCGCGGCTGGAGGAAGCCACCAAGCAGGCCGACCGCGTGATCCTCGGCGCGCGGCCCAAGATTTCGCCGGGCGATGTACTGCGGCTGATCTTCTCCGGCTCGAAGTTCACCAAGCTGCCCGACAAGACCGTGGCGCGCGAATTTCTGACGCCGGAGCAATGGGCGCGGCTGGAATCGCTCGGCACTGCGCATGAGGAGGATTACGCCCGCCAATCCTTCCTAATGACCTCGTTCCAGATGCTGAGGAAGGAACTGCGCTTCAACCGTGACACGGCCGATGAACCCTCCGACGTGGTCAGCAAGGCGGCGGACAAGGCCAATGTCCCGACCACCCGCGCCGCGACCTTGCGCGGTGAGGATATCATCGACAACCTCGCCGATGCGCAGCCCGCCGCGCATATCCCCTGCCTCAATGCCGCAATGGACGCGGTCGAGGCGGGCCCCGATATCGTCGAAAAGCGCGCGGCGGACTGGCGGCGCTACGATATTCCCTCGGTCATGGCGAACCCGCTGGAAAGCGCGCTCGGCCAGTGCTGGCCCTGGGCGGACGAGACTTTGGGCAGCGAATTGAGGACGATCTGGGTCGACACAATCGCCGAGGTCAGCACCGCCAAGGGCACCACCCTTGCCGTCGTGCCGCTAAGGGTGTTGGCGGAAAGTGGCGGAGTGCTTGACCAATTGGACGCGCGCGGCTTCGATATCGCCGGACCCGAATGGAAGTGACCATGCGGGCCAAAGAACGAAGACCCTGAGAGGATCAGCCTGCATCATGCCCACCGTCACCACGCCCAACACCGGCATCGAGATTTTCTACGAGGATCGCGGAAGCCCCGACGCAGAAGTGATCCTGCTGGTGATGGGCCTCGGCGCGCAGATGACGCTATGGCCGGACGAGTTGGTCGCGGCGTTGGTCGGCGATGGGTTCCGGGTGATCCGCTACGACAACCGCGACATCGGCCTCAGCCAGAAGTTCGAAGGCAAGCGTGCGCCCAGCCTGCCGGTGCAGGTGCTGCGCAAGAAGATCGGCTTCCCAGCCAAGGTGCCCTACACGCTCAAGGACATGGCCGATGATGGGATCGGGCTGCTCGACGCGCTCGGCATTGCGCGTGCGCATATCGTCGGCGCGTCGATGGGCGGGATGATCGCGCAGCTGATGGCGGTGCATCATGGCGAGCGGGTGGCGAGCCTCACCTCGATCATGTCGACCACCGGCAATGGCAAGCTGCCCCAGGCGGAAAAGCACGCGATTGATGCGCTGGTGGCTCCGATCCAGAGCATGGAAGAAGAATCGCTGGTCGCCCACGGGCTCAACATCGCCAAGAATATCGGCAGCCCCGGCTATCCCTTCGATCCCGACCAGCAGCGCGAGCGGGTGCTGCTCAATATGCGCCGCTCGGTCTATCCGGCGGGCCTGCCGCGCCAGCTCGCCGCGATCATTGACGATGGGTGCCGCCGTTCGCGCCTTGCGAATGTCACCGTGCCGACATTGGTGATGCACGGCGAGGCTGATCCGCTGGTCAAGCTGGAGGCTGGCGAGGATACCGCCAAGCATATCTCGGGCGCCCGGCTGGTGACGATCCCGGGCTGGGGCCACGATCTGCCCATCGCCCTGATCCCGCGCATCGCCAGCGAAATTGCGGGTCACGCACGCGGGCAATAGGGCCGCTTTCGCACTTGCGAAGGGATTTCCTTTGGGGCGCGCCCGATAGGCTGTTAAGGGCGCGCCCATGCTTACAATCGACGGTGTCACAGTGCGGCTTGGCGGCCGGGCCATTCTTGAACGCGCCAGCGCAACCGTGCCGGTGGGCGCGCGCGTCGGGCTGATCGGCCGCAATGGCGCGGGCAAGTCCACGCTGATGAAGGCGCTGATCGGCGAGATCGAGCCGGATGACGGCGAAATCAGCAAGCCCGCCCGCGCCAAGATCGGCTATATCGCACAGGAAGCCCCCAGCGGCAGCATGACGCCCGAAGAGGTCGTGCTCGCCTCCGCCACCGAACGTGCGGAATTGCTGGCCGAGCTGGAAACCTGCACCGACATGGACCGGATGGGCGACGTTCACGAACGTCTGCTCGCCATCGACGCCTATTCCGCGCCCGCCCGCGCGGCCAAGATCCTCAACGGGTTGGGCTTCGACGAGGACATGCAGCAACGCCCGGTCGACAGCTTCTCGGGCGGCTGGAAGATGCGGATCGCTCTGGGCGCCCTGCTGTTTTCCGAACCCGACATCCTGCTGCTCGACGAGCCCAGCAACCACCTCGATCTCGAAGCGACGCTGTGGCTGGAGAACTTCCTCAAGTCCTATCCCGCCACGCTGGTGGTGATCAGCCATGAACGCGACCTGCTCAACAAGGTGGTCGATCACATCCTGCACCTGCAAGGCGGGCAGCTGACGCTCTATCCGGGCGGGTATGATGCGTTCGAGAAACAGCGGGCCGAACGCGCCGCGCAGCTCGCCGCGGCCAAGGCCTCGCAGGATGCGCAGCGCGCGCGGCTTCAGGATTACGTGGCGCGCAACTCCGCCCGCGCCTCGACCGCGAAGCAGGCGCAATCGCGCGCCAAGATGCTTGCCAAGATGCAGCCGATTGCGGCGCTGATGGAAGACCCCTCGCTCACCTTCGATTTTCCCGATCCCTCCGAACTCAAATCGCCGATGATCACATTGGATCACGCGGCGGTCGGTTACGGTGAAGCGCCGCCGATCCTGAAGCGGCTCAATTTCCGCATCGACGCCGACGACCGGATCGCGCTCTTGGGCCGCAACGGCAATGGCAAGACCACGCTGGCGCGGCTGCTCGCCTCGCAGCTTGTCCCTGCGGAGGGTGAGGTCAACGCACCCGGCAAGCTCAAGGTCGGATACTTCACCCAGTATCAGGTGGAGGAGTTGGCGGGCGAAGACACCCCGCTCGATCTGATGAACCGCGCGATGGAAGGTGCGGCCCAAGGCGCGATTCGCGCGCAATTGGGGCGGTTCGGCTTCTCCGGCCCGCGCGCAAACCAGCGGGTCGACAAGCTGTCGGGCGGGGAGCGCGCGCGGCTCGCGCTGGCGCTGATCACCCGCGATGCGCCGCATCTGCTGATCCTCGACGAGCCGACCAACCACTTGGATGTCGATGCGCGTGAGGCGCTGATCCAGGCGCTCAACAATTATTCGGGTGCGGTGATTCTCATCAGCCACGATCGCCATATGGTCGAGTTGACAGCGGACCGCCTGATCCTCGTCGATAATGGGACGGCGCGCGAATATGCCGGCAGCATGGAGGACTACATCGACTTCATCCTGGGCCGGAACCAGCCCAAGGGCGCGCGCGACGGCAAGGCCAAGGGTGCGAAGGGCGGAACATTGGCGGGCACGGATTTGCGGGCCGCTCAGAGCGACCTGAGCAAAGCCGAAGCCGCGATTGCTCGCCTGTCGGCCGAGGTGGGACAGCTCGATAGCGAGATCCTTGCCCTCAGTGCGAAGGCGGGCGGACAATCCGGCAGTGCGATGCAGGCCCTGCTGACGAAGCGGGCGCGGGCGGCCGATGCTCTGGCCGAAGCGGAACAGAGCTGGCTGGCCGCCGGAACCGTGCTCGAGGCCATCGGGCAGGTCTGATTCTCCCGCCCCGCGCGGCGCCGCACCCGTCCGCCGCGCAACAATCATGCCGTGGACCATGCAAAAGAATCACGGGTGGATTCGAATGATTCAATCACCATATTTTTCTTCACAGATTCAATTTGGGGCTTGCGGGTTGCGCGACTCAAGCTTGGTCCACGCGTCGCGGGTTGGGCGCAGGTCCGACACGGGCCGGAATCGACCCGGCATGGTAACCAAGTGCTTAAACGCCCGTTGACGGGAGTCCCGCAGTGATTCATCATCTAGTGGTTCGGCGCTGATCGGACCCCCAAGCCTTGGTGAAACGTCCCCGCCCCGTGAGAGGGCAGACGAAGAACGATTCGCCCCGGCCCACAGGTTCGTATCACGCCGCAAATGGGACCAACCGATGCGTCAACAGGCCCGGCAACCGGGCAACCTGTTGGCAAGTCTGTGGACCAAACGGTATAGAACAGAATTGGAACATGGCCCCTTGCGTCCATGGTCTGATTCGGGGGACAACAGGGGCTTCAGATGGATTTCAAGGCGAGCGACAACGTGCCCAGTGATGCGGTGACAAGCGATGTGACGAACGAACTGGATGCGGGCGCGATTGCCGAGACGTCCGTGAAGGATGAAAAGGCGGTAAGCATGAACAAGATCGATATGGGCACAGATGCCCTGATCGCGGCCAAAGCCGGTGAGGCGCTGGCCGGTGCCATGGCCGAAGCCGCCAAGTCCGAGGCGCCTGACAGCAAGACCGTCAACGCACGCCGCTTCACCGTTGTCACCGACAACACCCGCGACGCGCGCCTCACCGATTTCGGCAAGGAAACGCTAACCGATCGCTATCTGCTCCCCGGCGAGAATTATCAGGACCTGTTCGCCCGCGTGGCCGATGCCTATGCCGATGACGAGGCTCACGCCCAGCGGCTCTATGACTACATCTCGAAGCTGTGGTTCATGCCCGCCACCCCGGTGCTGTCGAACGGCGGCACGCACCGCGGCTTGCCGATTTCGTGCTACCTCAACTCGGTTGAGGACAGCCTGGAAGGCATCGTCAACACCTGGAATGAAAACGTGTGGCTGGCGTCCAAGGGCGGCGGGATCGGCACCTATTGGGGCAATGTCCGCGGCATCGGCGAACCGGTCGGCCTCAACGGCAAGACTTCGGGCATCATTCCCTTCGTGCGCGTGATGGACTCGCTGACGCTGGCGATTTCGCAGGGTTCGCTGCGGCGCGGTTCGGCCGCGTGCTATCTCGACATCAGCCACCCGGAGATCGAGGAGTTCCTCGAAATCCGTAAGCCTTCGGGCGACTTCAACCGCAAGGCGCTGAACCTGCACCACGGCGTGCTGGTCACCGACGATTTCATGAACGCCGTGCGCGAAGGCACCGAGTTCCAGCTCCGCTCGCCGCGCGATGGCTCGGTGCGGCAGACGGTCGATGCGCGTTCGCTGTTCCAGAAGCTGGTCGAAACCCGTCTTGCCACCGGTGAGCCCTACATCGTCTTCAACGACACCGTGAACCGCATGATGCCCAAGCATCACCGCGATCTCGGCCTCAAGGTCTCGACCTCGAACCTGTGCTCGGAAATCACCCTGCCGACCGGGATCGACCACTTGGGCAATGACCGCACGGCGGTGTGCTGCCTGTCGTCGCTCAACCTGGAAACCTGGGAAGAGTGGAAGGGCGACAAGCAGTTCATCGAGGACGTCATGCGCTTCCTCGACAACGTCCTGCAGGACTATATCGACCGCGCGCCGGACGAGATGGCCCGTGCCAAGTATTCCGCTGACCGCGAGCGTTCGGTCGGCCTCGGCGTGATGGGCTTCCACTCCTATCTCCAGCAGAAGAGCGTCGCCTTCGAAAGCGCGATGGCCAAGGCGCTGAACCTCCAGATGTTCAAGCACATCCATGCCAAGGCGTGCGAGGCTTCGATGCTGCTTGCGCAGGAGCGCGGGCCGTGCCCCGATGCGGCCGATATGGGCGCGATGGAACGCTTCAGCTGCAAGATGGCGATCGCGCCGACCGCGTCGATCTCGATCATCTGCGGCGGTACGTCGGCCTGCATCGAGCCGATCCCGGCCAATATCTACACCCACAAGACCTTGTCGGGCAGCTTCATCGTCAAGAACCCGTACCTTGAAAAGGTGCTCGACAAGAAGTCGAAGAACTCGACCAATGTCTGGAACTCGATCCTTGAACGCGGCGGTTCAGTCCAGCACCTCGACTTCCTCACCACCGAGGAAAAGGCGACCTTCAAGACCAGCTTCGAGATCGACCAGCGCTGGCTGCTCGAATTCGCGGCCGACCGCACGCCCTACATCGATCAGGCCCAGTCGCTGAACCTGTTCATCCCGGCTGATGTCGACAAGTGGGATCTGATGATGCTGCACTATCAGGCGTGGGAGCGCGGCATCAAGTCGCTGTATTACCTGCGCTCCAAGAGCGTGCAGCGCGCCGGGTTCGTCGGCGGGGTGGAGGCGGACAACACCTCGGAAGCGCCCAAGATCGAACTCAGCGCCGAGACCGATTACGAGGAATGCCTGAGCTGCCAGTAGGCGCTCACGGCCGGGGCGCGGGTGGGCATCGGCCCGCCCCGCGCCTGCGGCCGCCGCATCATCGTTTACAGGGGACTACACACATATGAATCTGCCGTTTGTCATGGGCGTTATCGGGCTGATCGTCAGCGCCGTCTTCGCCTTCAACGCGTGGCGCGAACTCAAGCGCAACGTCGAGGGCCATTCGCGCAACGCCGCCATGATCCACGTGGCGATGGTGTCGATGTTCGTGCCCTTCTGCATCTACGTCGTCATCGCCTACGCGCCCTGACGCCGCCGTGAATCCGGAAGCGCGCGCGCTTCGTATCTGCTATTCTCATTCGTTCTAGGAGACCGCCCATGTCGCTTCTCGAAGCCCGCTCGACCTACAAGCCGTTCCAGTACCCCTGGGCCTATGACTTCTGGAAGCGCCAGCAGCAGATCCACTGGATGCCCGAAGAAGTGCCCTTGGGCGAAGATTGCCGCGACTGGGCGCAGAAGATCACCGAGAACGAGCGTAACCTGCTCACGCAGATCTTCCGCTTCTTCACCCAGGCCGATGTCGAGGTGCAGAACTGCTATCACGAAAACTACGGCCGCGTGTTCAAGCCGACCGAGGTGAAGATGATGCTCGCCGCCTTCTCCAACATGGAAACGGTGCACATCGCCGCCTATTCGCACCTGCTCGACACCATCGGGATGCCCGAGAGCGAGTACAGCGCCTTCCTCGAATATGAGGAAATGAAGGACAAGCACGATTTCCTCGGCCAGTTCGGCGTCGACACCGATGAAGACATCGCCCGCACGCTTGCCGCGTTCGGCGGCTTCACCGAAGGGCTGCAGCTGTTCGCCAGCTTCGCCATGCTGATGAACTTCCCGCGCTTCAACAAGATGAAGGGCATGGGCCAGATCGTCAGCTGGTCGGTGCGTGACGAAAGCCTCCACTGCGAAGGCATCATCAAGCTGTTCCACACCTTCTGCGAGGAACGCCAGTGCCTCACCAAGGCGGTGAAGGAAGACCTGATCGACATCTGCCAGAAGACCGTGCGTCTGGAAGACAACTTCATCGACCTCGCCTTCGAAATGGGCCCGATCAACGGCATGAGCGCCAAGGAAATCAAGCGCTACATCCGCTACATCGCCGACTGGCGCCTGAAGCAGCTCGGCCTGCAAGAGATCTACATGATCGAAGAACACCCCCTCCCGTGGCTTGCGCCGCTGCTGAACGGGGTGGAGCACGCCAACTTCTTCGAAACCCGCGCGACCGAATATTCGAAGGGCGCCACGCGCGGTGATTGGAACACCGTGTGGTCGTCGTTCGATAAGCGGCAGAAGGCTAAGGCTGTGAACGAGGATGACAGCGTTGTGGCTGAGGCTGGGCTGTTTGGGGTGCAGGCGGCGGAGTAGAGAGTGTGGCAGATTTCAAAGTTGGTGATGTAGTGCTTCTGCGAAGCGGCGGTCCAAGAATGACCGTCACAGCACTACCGTCTCAGCACTTCTCAGGAATTCTATGTGAGTGGTTTGACCGCTCTGGAATTCCAGCTCAAGCAAGGTTTCCTGCCGAATCTTTAAAGAAGGTGAGGCAAGCAGATCTTGATTGAGCTAATCAAGCAAATTGGCTTAACAAAGAAGCAGTGGTGGCTTATTGCATTAGGCGCATTAGGCTGGATTGCGACAATTGTAGCCTCTGGGCTTGGGTGGAACCCATTTCCTGTAAATTGGAGTTTCACAAATAGCGGAGCATTCGGTGATTCTTTTGCTCCAATAAGTGCATTGATGGCTCTCATCGCCGCACTTGGGGCGGTCGGCGCCTATAAAATACAATCGAGTGAAATTGCAAGGATCCGGGCTAGAGAAGAGGAATTTGATAAGATCGCCCAAAGCGATCGCGCTCGTGCGATATCAAGACAAGAACTTCTCGATCGGCAAACACAGAAGCAAATATTTGAAAATACATTTTTTCAACTATTGAAAAGCCATAGAGATTTAGTCAATGGCCTAGATTTGACTGAGAGAGAGACTGGGCGGCAACATCAAGGCCATGATGTCTTCAGGTTGATGATTGAGAAATTCAAGGAAATCCTAAACGGTGACCGGACAGTAAAAAACGTAGCCAGGGTCTGGGAAAGTTTTTCCGAACATTTCCGGTACGATATAAATCATTATTTCAGAATGATGTATCATATAGTAAAGTATATCGATAATTCTGAAATCGAGGATAAATATCTTTACATTCAAATATTGAGAGCATCTCTTAGTGAAGGTGAAATCGCATTGCTGGCGTTGAGCTGTGACTATGGTGAGGGACGCCAGAAATTCAAAGTGTTAGTAGAGAAATACGCCTTGCTTCATAATCTGTCAGAACATGAAATAAGGTTCTGGAAGCTACGTTCAAAGTACTCAAAGTCAGCGTTTAGCAGGGATATGGGGTCTACTGACTTCAACGAATACAATTCTGGTGGCGGATTCGGTAGCTAACGCACTAGCGCCACATGGACTGCGGCGCATGTGAAGCGGGATCGCTGCCTCCGCCCCCTTCCCGGGCTTGACCCGGGACCCCGCTTCTTCATTCCAAAGAACCGAAGGCAGCGGGACCCCGGATCCCCGGCCTGCGCCGGGATGACGGACGCGGGGCGGATGATGGCCGAGCTCTACATCAACCCTTCGGCAACCCATCCCGCGCTACGCCGCGCGCATGGCTCCGCTGCAAACCCTGCTCTCCCCCGCCAACATCATCACAGCGCTCGCCGTGATGAATTTCCTCGCCTTTGCCGCTTTCGGCATCGACAAGGCGCGGGCCGAGCAGGGGGCTTGGCGGATCAAGGAAGACACCTTGCTCCAGCTGGCGTTCTTCGGCGGGACGCTCGGCGCCTATGCGGGGCGGGCGGTGTTTCGGCACAAGACGCGGAAGCAGCCGTTCTGCGGGCGGCTGCATTTCATCGCGGGGCTGCAATTGTGCATCGCGGTGTTTCTGATGGTGTTCCTGTGGTGATCCCCGCCGCACTGCGCGTTGGAACTTGACCTCGATCAAGTACGCCGGCGGCGCGAGCGCCTAGGACAGACGTCATCACCTAGGGAGAACACCATGTCGCACACCCCCAACGAACTCGCCGATGTCTTTCCGGACAATGCCGAGGCGCTCCGCGAGCTCAAGCTGAACGATGCGCATTTCGCCCGGCTGGCCGAGCAGCATCACGAAGTGAACCGCGAAATCCACCGGATCGAAGCCGAGATCGACGCCGCGAGCGACGACCGGCTCGAAGCGCTCAAGAAGGAACGGCTGCATCTGCTCGACGAAATCGCCGCAATGCTGGAAGCCGCGCCGGACGCGGTCTAGCACCCACGGCGTATGCGGGCGGGGCAACAGGCGATGCTCCGCTCGCAACTCCGCGCAGGCCGATGCTACTCCGCGATCCCGCCATCTTCGCGCGGAGTGGTGCGCCGGTCCGTGCCGGTGCGGCGATCACTTTTGCGGCGGTCGGGCCCGTCAAAGGGCACCTGCGCCTTGCGCCGGTCCGTCTGCCGCCGCCCCCCGCCGGAAGGGTCCGCCGCTGGTTTGTCGCTGTCACTCTCGCTCATCGCCACCTCTCTCCCCCTGAGATCAGAATAGCACTATGGTGCACAATTTCCTAACCCTTACTGACAGTTCCACCAATCGGCTTGGCCCCGGGGCCGCGAGCCGCTAGGGCGCCGCGCGACAACGCAAAGCGCGCGCGCAGGGGTTTGAACACCGGTGACCGACAAGCTGAACCATACGCCGCCTCGTTCCGGGGCGGACAAGCCTGATCTCTCGAAGGCCGAAGTGCTGATCGAGGCGCTGCCCTATTTCCAGCGCTATGCCGGGCGGACCTTCGTGGTGAAGTACGGCGGCCATGCGATGGGCGATCCCGAAGCCGCACGCGACTTTGCCGAAGATATCGTGCTGCTGAAGGCGGTCGGCATCAACCCGGTGGTGGTGCATGGCGGCGGCCCGCAGATCGGCCAGATGCTGAAGCGGCTGGGGGTGGAGAGCACCTTCGTCGATGGCCTGCGCGTCACCGATGAAGCCACGGCCAAGGTCGCTGAAATGGTCCTGTCGGGCGCGATCAACAAGGAGTTGGTCGGCTGGATCGCGGCCGCTGGCGGCAAGGCGATCGGGATCTCGGGCAAGGATGGCGGCATGGTGACAGCGCGCAAGGTCAGCCGCACCACGCGCGATCCTGACAGCAATATCGAACAGGTGGTCGACCTGGGCTTCGTGGGCGAGCCTGCGGCGGTCGATACCAGCGTGATCGACACGATGGTGGCCGCCGGGATGATCCCGGTGATCGCACCGATTGCGCCGGGTGCGGACGGGGCGACCTACAACATCAATGCTGACACGATGGCAGGCGCGATTGCGGCGGCGCTGGGTGCGGCGCGCTTGTTCCTGCTCACCGACGTGCCGGGCGTGCTGGGTGCAGAGGGCGAACTGCTGACCGACCTCACGCCTGCCGACATCGCCAAGCTGCGCGAAGACGGCGTGATCCGCGGCGGCATGGTGCCCAAGCTCGAAACCTGCGTCACCGCAGTGCAATCCGGCTGCGAGGCGGCGGTGGTGCTCGACGGGCGCGTGGGCCATGCGATGCTGCTCGAATTCTTCACCGCGCGCGGGGCCGGGACACTGGTGCGCGCCTGAGCCGGGAACTGAGTTGTAGCGCGAGGCGTATTAAGGAGCTAATACGCCTGCCAAGGGACATCACCGGGCGCGAGGGCCACACAGGCCTGCGCCTTCGCAACGGAAATGGATCGCAATGACTGACGCACTTTTCCAGATACTCTCCATGATCATCAGCACCGCCAACATGCTGCTGATCATCTGGTTCATCATCGGGCTGCTGTTCGCGTTCAACGTGGTGAGCCCGAGCAACCAGTTCGCCTATGCAGTGCATGACGCGCTGAGCCGCCTGTTCGAGCCCGTCCTGCGCCCGATCCGCAAGGTCATGCCCGATACCGGCGCCATAGACTTTTCGCCGATGGTGTTCCTGATGATCCTCAACGCACTCGGCTACATCCTGCAAGGCGCCGTGCGATGATGGGGGAAGCGGCGCTGATCGACGGCAAGGCTTTTGCGGCAAACTTGCGTGCCCGGATCGGCACGCTGGCGGCGGACTTTGCGCAAGCGACCGGGCGGCGTCCGGGGCTTGCGGTGGTGCTGGTGGGCGAAGATCCGGCAAGCCAGGTCTATGTCGGCGCCAAAGCGCGCGCCTGCGAGGAAGCCGGGATCGCCAGCTTTGAACACCGCCTGCCCGCTGAAACCAGCGAGGCGGAACTGCTCGCGCTGGTCGAACGGTTGAACCGCGATGATGCAGTTGACGGCATTCTGGTGCAGATGCCGCTGCCGAACGGGCTGGACGAGCAGGCCGTGATCGCCGCGATCAGCCCGGACAAGGATGTCGACGGGTTCCATGTCATCAACGCCGGGCGGCTGAGCGTCGGCCAGCCGGGCTTTGTCCCCTGCACGCCGCTGGGCTGTATCATGCTGCTGAAAGACCGGCTGGGCGATCTGTCGGGACTGGAGGCGGTGGTGATCGGCCGCTCAAACATCGTCGGCAAGCCGATGGCGCAGTTGTTGGTGGATGCGAATGCGACCGTCACCGTCGCACATAGCCGCACGAAGAACCTCGCCGAGGTCGTCCGCCGCGCCGATATCGTGGTCGCCGCCGTGGGCCGTCCGGAGATGGTGCGTGCCGACTGGATCAAGCCGGGGGCGAGCGTAATCGATGTCGGCATCAACCGCCTTCCGCCTGAAGAGGGCAAGACCAAGGGGCGGTTGGTGGGCGATGTCGCCTTTGCCGAGGTCAGCGCGGTTGCAGGCGCGATTACGCCGGTGCCGGGCGGGGTCGGGCCGATGACGATTGCGGTGCTGCTGCGCAACACGCTGGTCGCCGCGCATGGCCACGCCGGGCTGGAGCCGCCCGCGGGCTAGTAACGCGCTCGCCCTTCGACAAGCGCGGGCCAAGCGGATAGACTGCCTCCATGATCAGATCCGCGCCTGCACTCCTTGGATTCGCCGCCCTTTCCCTCGCCCTGTCGGCTTGCGCTGGCGGCGGGGGGCCGCCCAAGCCCAGTCGCCGCGCGGTGGAGCAGATCAACCGGGTTCTGACCGTAGCGCCAGGGGCTGCGCAGCCGAGCACCATCGTTGCCACCGAAGCCGCTTTCTCGCGCGCTGCCCGCGAGCGGGGGCAGTGGACCGCGTTCCGGATGTTCGCCGCGCCCGGCGCCTTGCTCCACGGCGAGAACGGGCCGTTCCCGATCGAACCCTGGCTCGCCACGCAGACCGATCCGCCTTCCGCGGTGCAGTGGGACGCGCGCGTTGTCGCGATGAGCTGTGACGGGGCGCTGGCGGTGAGCAAGGGTCGTTACCGCGATCCCGAGGGCAAGGTCGGCAGTTTCGTCACCGTGTGGGAGCGGCAGGCGGATAACTCCTATCGCTACACCTACGATGTCGGCGGCGATGATGTGCCGCAGCCTCCGCCAAGGAAGCCGGTGCAAGAGGGCGATATCGTCGTCACCGAAATCGACGCTGTGACCGGCCTCGTCGCGACCTGTCCGCGCGGCTCCAATGGCACGCCCCCGCCGCCCGCCATCCCCATCGGCGAAGACGGCAAGGCCGACGCCAAGCTGTCGCGCGACGGCACGCTGCGCTGGCGCTGGGAGCACCGGGCGGACGGCACGCGCTATGTCGCGGCGGATTACTTCTATCAGGGCCGCTGGGTCACCGCGATCGAACAAAGCCTTGCTCCTGCCACCAAATGATGTGAGGGGCCGCGCGTAATGGTCCTGACCGAACTCTTCTTTTCCGCCTTCATCACCCTGTTCGTGGTGATCGACCCGCCGGGGTGCGCGCCGATCTACGCCGGGCTGACCAAGGGCGCGACGCCGCAACAGGCGCGCAGCATGGCGCTGCGGGCGACGTGGATCGCCTCGATCATCCTGTTGATCTTTGCGCTGTTCGGGCAGGAATTGTTGGGCGCGCTGCATATTGAACTGAACTCGTTCCGCATCGCGGGCGGGCTGATGCTGTTCTTCATCGCTTTCGACATGGTGTTCGAAAAGCGCACCCAGCGCCGCGAAGAACGCGCCGAGAAAATCGCCGCCACGCCCGAGATCGAGGACGTGTCGGTCTTCCCGATGGCGATGCCGATGCTGGCCGGGCCGGGCGCGATTGCGGCGATCATGCTGCTGATGAACGAGGCTGAGACCTGGCCCGAGATGTTCGAAGTGCTCGCCGCGCTGGCCGCCGTCTTGGCGATCACGGCGGCCGCGTTGGTGGCGGCAGGCCCGCTGATCCGGCTGCTGGGCGACAAGGTCGAAGCGGTCATCACCCGCCTGCTCGGCGTGTTGCTGGCCGCACTCGCGGCGCAATATGTGATCGACGGGCTGAAAGGCAGCTTCGGATTGTAGACGCAGGGCGAAGGGGACGGCACTCGCCTTCATCCAGCGCCATTCGGGGCACAAGATCAAGCGCATTGGTTGATGCTGTCGCCCCCGCGCAATCCTTTAATGAAAGCGTAATGATAACAGCCGTAAGCCCCTTGCAACCCCCTCTGGCGTAGGGTTGACACCCCTATGGCCTTCGGGGATATCCCGATTTGGGACAAACAGCGCAGTTACGCGGGGGATCAGTGGGTATTTCGCTTCAGAAGAGCCAGTCGGTCAGCCTCGCGAAAGAGGCCCCCAACGGGTTGACGCAGATCAGCCTCGGCGTGGGCTGGGATGTGGCCAAGAAGGGCTTCTTCGGCGGCCTGCTCGGCGGCGGGGGCGATATCGACCTTGATGCCTCGTGCATCACCTTCGATGGCGACAAGACCGTGCTGGAATCCGTGTGGTTCGGCAAGCTCACCAACGCCTCGGGCACGATCCGCCACAGCGGCGACAATCTGACGGGTGAGGGCGACGGGGATGACGAAAGCATCGCCATCGAGCTCGACCGGCTCGACACCAAGGTCGAATATCTCGTCCTCACCGTGAACAGCTTTCGCGGGCAGACCTTCGACAAGGTCGCCAATGCGTTCGGCCGGGTGGTCGACAAGCGCAGCGGCAAGGAACTGGCGCGGTTCGACATTTCGGACTCCGGCTCGCACACCGGGCTGATCCTCGCGAGCCTGTCGCGCAATGGCGGGCAGTGGGATTTCAAGGCGATTGGCGAACGCACCGGCGGGCGCACGGTCCATGACCTGACGGCACCGGCCCGCGCGATCCTCTGATTGGCCGCAGCGCTCGATTGCGCCGCACCCTTCCTTTCATCTTTAGCCGGAGCCAGTCGTATGCAGCTGCAACGTGGGGAAAAGCGCTCCCTCGCCGATCTTGGAGTTGGCTCGCAATGCGAGGTCAAGGTCGAGTTCGGGATGGACGGGATCGACATTGCCGCTTTCGGGCTCGAACCCGGCCAGAAGATCGGCGACGACCGCTATGTCGTGCTGTTCTCCAACCCCGCCACCCCCGGCGGCGAAGTGCGGATGACCAGCAGCGGCAACGCTGCCAGCTTTGCACTCGATCTCGACCGGCTGCCCGCGAGCATCGACCGGATCGTGTTCACCGCGACCCATGATAGCCGCGCGGTGGGCGAATCCCGCCCGCTGATGGTGAGCATCGATGGCGGCAAGGCGACTTTCGATGCCGCCGCCGCGCTGACCAACGAAAAGGCGGTGATGCTGGCAGAGATTTACCGCCATTCCTCCGGCTTGAAGCTGGGCACGATTGCGGCCGGGTTTGCTGGCGGGCTGGGCGCGCTGATCGGACATTTCGGCGGTGAGGTGGACGAGCCTGCACCTGCGCCAGCCCCTCCCCCGCCTCCTCCGGCACCGCCGCCGCCGCCACCGCCCCCTCCTCCTCCGCCTCCGCCGCCCGCAGCGCCGGTCAGCCTGAAGAAGATCAGCCTCGACAAGGGCAATTCCTCGGTCAGCCTGAAGAAGCAGGGCAACACGTTCGGGGAGATCGTGCTCAACCTCAATTGGACCGCGCGCACCCAGAAGAAGGGCTTCTTCGGCGGATCGCAGCAGCTTGACCTTGATCTGGGCGTGATCTTCGAACTGGCCGACGGCATGGGCGCAGGCTGCATCCAGGCGCTGGGCCGCAGCTTCGGCGCTTACAACCAGCCGCCCTTTATCGAGCTGTCAGGCGATGACCGGACCGGCGCGGTTGCCGCGGGCGAGACGATCCGCGTCAACGGCCAGTATTTCGACCATATCCGCCGCATCGGCGTGTTCGCGCTGATCTATGAGGGTGCGCCCAACTGGGCTGAGACCGATGGGGTCGTCCGGCTCAACATTCCGGGCCAGCCTGAAATCGAGGTGCGGATGGACGAAACCGGTAGCCGTGAGCGGTTGTGTGGGATCGCCACAATCGACAATGTCGGCGGGGAGCTCAAGATGAGCCGGTTGATGCGCTTCTATTCCAGCCAGAAACCCTTTGCCGAGGATATCGGCGTCTATCTACAATGGACGCGCGGCAGTAAGGACTGAGCAACAAGACTGCCGTATCACACGGCCAGAAGGAAGATTTTTCGATGTTCAAACACTTCGGCGGTTCGCTGCTGTTTACGGCCTTCGGCCTTGTCCTGGGCGGCTGGTACGGCTGGGAGCTGACCGGCACCATTGATGGTATGCTGGGGATCGTGTGGATTTGCGCGGTGCTGGCGGTGCTGGAAGTGTCGCTGTCCTTCGATAACGCTGCGGTTAACGCCTCGGTGCTCAAGGACATGAGCCCGCTCTGGCAGCAGCGGTTCCTGACCTGGGGGATCGCGATTGCGGTCTTCGGGATGCGGATCGTGTTCCCGCTGGTGATCGTGATGGTCGCAGCCTCGCT
The DNA here is from genome assembly GCF_958304185.1 of uncultured Erythrobacter sp. Lineage (NCBI taxonomy): Bacteria > Pseudomonadati > Pseudomonadota > Alphaproteobacteria > Sphingomonadales > Erythrobacteraceae > Erythrobacter > uncultured Erythrobacter sp. The sequence continues at coordinate 1,802,927 of NZ_OY284433.1, read as the reverse complement.
CGGCCCAATTGAGGCGATGAAGCTCGCGCTGAATGAACCGACCGAATATCAGCGCATCGTCAGCGAAGCGCATATCGGGCTGATGGGCTTTGGCGGCGCGTTCCTCGGGATGGTGGGTCTCAAATACTTCTTCGATTCCGACAAGGAAGTGAACTGGATCGAAGCGATTGAACGTCCGCTGGCCAAGGTCGCCGATATCGAGGCGATTGCCATCGGGCTGGTGCTGGCTGGCACCTGGGCGACGTCGACCATGCTGGCCGATGCCGACGCGCTGACCTTCATCATCGCCGCGATTGCCGGTCTGCTGACCTATCTCGGCGTGGAGATCATCAACCACCTGCTCGAACCGCCCACGCCGACCACCGGCGATGTCGCCAAGGCGGGCTTCGGCGCGTTCCTCTATCTCGAAGTGCTGGATGCCAGCTTCTCGTTCGACGGAGTGATCGGGGCGTTTGCGCTGACCAATAACCTCATCATCATCGCCATCGGTCTGGGGATCGGCGCGATGTTCGTGCGGTCGATGACGATCTTCCTCGTGCGCAAGGGCACCATGTCGGAATATCGCTATCTCGAACACGGCGCCTTCTATGCGATCATGGCGCTGGCGGTGATCATGTACATCAACACCTTTGCGCACATTCCCGAAGTCGTCACCGGCCTGATCGGCGCGGTGTTGATCGGCCTCGCGTTCTGGTCGTCGGTGCGCTGGAACCGTGCAAATCCAGAGGGGGCCAACCCGGACGGGGAGCCTGAAGACGCGCTGGCCTGATCGGCGGCGCAACATTCATCTTGGGTTGCGGCCGGGGCAGTCCCGGTCGCCGCCAGACTTGGGAAAGGAAGACGGATTATGGCTATCTCACTGTCGAAGGGTGGCAATGTCAGCCTGTCAAAGGAAGCCCCCGGGCTTGACCGCATCATGGTCGGCCTCGGCTGGGACGTGCGTGCGACCGACGGTAAGGATTTCGACCTCGATGCGTCGGCGTTCCTCTGCAAGGGCGACGGCAAGGTCCGCAACGACACCGATTTCTGCTTCTACAACAACAAGAACGTCGCCGGCGGCGCGGTCATCCATCAGGGCGACAACCGCACCGGCGAAGGTGACGGCGATGACGAGCAGATCGAGATCACCCTCTCGAAGATGCCCGCCGATGTCGACAAGGTTGCTGTCGTGGTGACGATCTACAATGGCGACGAGAACGGCCAGACCTTCGGCCAAGTCTCCAACGCCTTCATCCGTCTGGTCGACGCCAACAACAACAATGAAGTCGTACGCTATGACCTGTCGGAAGACGCTTCGGTCGAAACCGCGATGATCCTCGGCGAAGTCTATCGCCACGGGGCGGAATGGAAGTTCCGCGCGGTTGGTCAGGGCTTCAAGGGCGGGCTCGGCCCGCTCGCGGCGCATTTCGGCGTCAATGTCGGCTAAAGGCTTGGGGGCGCGGTCAGGGCAGGTGCCCGGGCCGCGCGCCAGTTAACACAGGCCATTTTACACAGGGAAGCACAGAATATGGCGGTTTCGCTCAGCAAGGGCGGCAATGTCTCGCTGTCGAAGGAAGCCCCGGGTCTCAACGCGGTCATGGTTGGCCTCGGCTGGGACGTGCGGCGCACCGATGGCGCGGCGTTCGATCTCGATGCCTCGGCCTTCGTGATCGGCGCCAATGACAAGGTGCTCTCGGACGCGCATTTCATCTTCTACAACAACAAGACCTCGCCTGATGGCGCAGTGGTCTATAGCGGCGACAACCGCACGGGTGATGGCGAGGGCGATGACGAGACGATCCGCATCGACTTCAGCAGGCTTTCGCCCGATGCCAAGAAGGTCGTGATCGCGGTCACCATCCATGATGGCGAAATCAACGGGCAGAACTTCGGCTCGGTGCAGAACGCCTTTGCGCGCGTGACCAACGTGGCCGATGGCAAGGAACTCGCCCGCTACGACCTGTCCGAAGACGCCTCGATGAATGTCGCGATGATCTTCGTCGAACTCTATCGCGGCAATGAAGGCGACATCAAGGTCAAGGCGATCGGCGAAGGCTGGCGCAGCGGGCTTGCGGGTCTGGCAGGCGCGATGGGTGTCAACATCGCCTGATCCGGGACGGGACGCGGCCATGCAACCTGCCCAGCCCGGACAGCGCGTGCCTGTCAGCGCCAAGGCTGACTGCCGCATCCGTCTGCAAGGGCCGGAAGGCCAGCGCATCGCGGTCGCGGCGATCAGTCCGAGCGGCGGCGGGCGGGTGCTCGCCTTTGAACGGATTGATCCGCAGCATTGGTTCATGGACGGCATGGCCGAGCTGGAAGGCGATTTCGAGATCGTCGCCTATGTCATGGATGATCGCCACGGCGGCTTTGCCAATGCCGCCTACCCGATCCACATGGAGGTGGACGGCACCACCCATGTGATGCCCCCGCCGACCGAACAACTCGCCGCCGTGATCCTTGCCGAGGTTTATACCCGCAATGGCGAGCGGCGGATGAAGCTGTCGAACGAGGGCTTCACCTTCGGGATCGACGCCTATGTCCGGGCGCGCAATCTCGGATCGGTGACGGTGCCGTTTCGCAATGTGCCCGATGTGCCGCCACCGGGGAACGGCCCTATACCGCATCCCGACGGGCGCGGACATAACCGCCCCAAGCCGGTGCCGGGCCAGTTGATCGGTTCGGGCAGCGGGGTGCTGATCGCGCCCGATCTGATCGTCACCAATGCCCATGTGGTTGAGGATGGCCAGCGTTTCGAGGTCGGCCCCGCGCGCGATTCCGGCGTGGTGCTCGCAGTCGATGCCCAGCACGATCTGGCGCTGCTGCGCTGCCAGACCGCAGGCGCGCCGCTGCCGCTCAGGATCGGATCGCCGCTGTTTCTGGGTGAGGATATCATGGCCGCGGGCTTCCCGCTGATCGACGTGCTGGGGGCCGATCTCAAGGTCACCACC